>NZ_JACUZU010000009.1:0-221975 GCF_014851475.1 Acidovorax sp. ACV02 | reverse complement strand
AACCTTCCGGGCCATCTGCCGCAGCACCTAAGCACCACCACAAACCACCCCATCGACCCCAACACTTTTGCGCTCAGGTCTCAGTAGCGAAGCCCTCGACTATAGCACGGTTTACAACAGGCAGCAGGGTAAACCCAGGGATTTGCCCGTCCCAGCCCCGCTCATGCGATTAGAGATTCAGTCCCGCATGCCCGCCACCGCTGCCTCCAGGGCATCCAGGAACAGGAAAGCCACGCTCTTTCTGGCGGTCTCCATAGGCGTTGCGTCAACAGCCATCTCGCGAACGTCGCGTAAGCTGCTGTGACTACAACCCGTACCAGTCGTTTTTTCATCGACACCAACCATGACGGATTACACCAAGGCGGCATTGGATCTTGCCCATGAGGCTCTCTACAGGACGTCGCCCAACCCCCGCGTGGGCTGCGTGCTCGTCGACCACGACGGCACCATCATTGGCCAGGGGTCCACCCAGCGCGCGGGGGGGCCACATGCGGAGGTGATGGCTCTACGCGACGCAGAGCAGAGGGGCTATTCCCCTCAAGGTGCTACCGCCTACGTCACGCTAGAACCTTGCTCACACCACGGACGTACGGGTCCTTGCTGCGATGCACTCATTAAGGCAGGTATCGCCAAGGTCGTCGCATCGATTGCCGACCCCAACCCCGCAGTGGCGGGCAATGGGTTTGCGCGCCTGCGTGCGGCGGGGGTAGCTGTAGAGGTAGGGCAACGGGCGGAAGCATCCAGGGAGCTGAACCTGGGATTTTTCAGTCGGATGATTCGAAAAACGCCCTGGGTCCGCATGAAAGCAGCTGCCTCGCTCGACGGTGTGACCGCCTTGCCCAATGGAGCAAGCCAATGGATCACCGGTCCCGCCGCTCGTACCGACGGACATGCATGGCGCGCAAGGGCTTGCGCGGTGTTGACCGGCATTGGGACCGTACTCGCAGATAACCCACGACTGGATGTGCGGGATGTACCCACCGATCGGCAACCCTCACTCGTTTTGGTGGATAGCGAGCTAGCTGTTCCTCTGGAT
Source organism: Acidovorax sp. ACV02 (assembly GCF_014851475.1). Taxonomy (NCBI): domain Bacteria; kingdom Pseudomonadati; phylum Pseudomonadota; class Betaproteobacteria; order Burkholderiales; family Comamonadaceae; genus Acidovorax; species Acidovorax sp. ACV02. The sequence continues at coordinate 220,939 of NZ_JACUZU010000009.1, read as the reverse complement.
GCCTTGCTTTTCGCAGCGAACCGGTCGGTCTATATCTATACAGCCTTTGCACACGAGAAAAAACGCAGCGCGCTCGAAGCCCTTGGCGCCACCGTGATCACAATGCCGAATAGTGCCGGCAAGGTGGACTTACCCGCGATGCTGCAAGACCTCGGGCGCAGGGAGATCAATGAACTGCACGTGGAAGCAGGTTACAAGCTCAATGGTTCGCTGCTGCGCGAAGGACTGGTCGATGAACTACTGGTCTATCTCGCTCCCAAGCTGATGGGCGAGGGCATGGGATTAGCCCAGATAGCTCCCTTGGCGACACTTGCCGAGGCACATGCCCTCAGCTTCCATACCGTAGACAGGATCGGGGAAGACCTGCGCGTCCTTGCACGCTTGCAGGGGCGCGACAGGTTCTGAAGAAATCGCTGCGTAACTGATCGCGGAATTTTCCGCCAATCAAAGTTACGCCCGACCGGCTGTCACTCCATCATGTGACTGGCGCAAAAAATCCCGCCAGAGCGCGACACGGATAATCCCGCTCTATGGCACTTATCACCTTACTGGACGCCCAACTCGCATTTGGGCATGTTGCACTGCTGGATCACGCCGGCTTTTCCCTGGAGACCGCTGAGCGGGTTGGCCTGATTGGCCGCAATGGCGCGGGAAAGTCTTCCCTACTCAAAATCCTGGGAGGACTTGCCAAGCCGGATGATGGCTCTTTGCAAGTTCAGCAGGGGGTACGCATTGCCTTCGTCGCACAGGAGCCGACGTTAGACCCCGATGCCACCATTTTCAAGGCAGCCTCCGAAGGCCTGCAACGCGTGATCGCTATCCGCGATCAATACCTCTCGGGAGCGGACGGACTGGATCTGGATGCATTGCAATCGGAGATCGAGGCCTACGACGCCTGGAACTGGGAGCAGCGTGTCGAAGAAACCCTGCAGAGGTTGCATCTCGACCCGGAAGCCGTGGTCGGAGCACTCTCTGGCGGCACCAAAAAACGCGTGGCGCTGGCGCAGGCGCTGGTGGCACGCCCTGACGTGTTGCTGCTCGACGAACCCACCAACCACCTGGATCTGGACTCCATCGAGTGGCTGGAAGACCTGCTGCTGGACTTTCCGGGCAGCGTCGTGACCATCACCCACGACCGGTCGTTCCTTGACCGTGTGGCCACCCGCATCGTGGAGCTGGACCGCGGTCAATTGCGCTCCTACCCCGGTAACTTTGCTCAATACCAGATTCAGAAAGAAGAGCAGTTGGCGCAGGAGGCAGTGATCGCCGCCAAGGCCGACAAGCTCCTGGCACAAGAAGAAATCTGGATTCGGCGTGGCGTGGAAGCGCGCCGCACCCGCAGCCAGAGCCGTATCAGCCGCTTGGAACAGTTACGCGCCCGGCGGGAGGCCCGCCGTGAGGTCGTTGGCAGTGTGCGCATGGATGTCGCCACCGGAAGCTCCAACGGCTACCAGGGCAAGATCGTGGCGGAACTGCAAGGAGTGAGCAAAGCCTTCGGCGACAAAACCATCGTTCAGAATTTCTCCGGGACGATACTGCGCGGGGACAAAGTGGGCCTGATCGGCCCGAACGGCGCCGGTAAAACCACGCTGCTGAAGATGATCTTGGGCGAACTGCAGGCCGACAAGGGCACCATCCGGCAGGGAGCGAACCTGCAAGTAGCCTACTTTGACCAGATGCGCCACGCCGTCAACCTCGACGCCACATTGGAAGACTTCATCAGCCCTGGCAGCGAATGGATCGAGATCGGCAATCAGCGCAAACACGTCAAGAGCTATCTGAGCGATTTTCTGTTCTCCCCCGCGCGCGCGCACTCCCCAGTGCGGTCGCTGTCCGGCGGGGAACGCAACCGCCTGCTGCTTGCCCGGCTGTTCGCTCGACCGGCCAATGTCCTGGTGCTGGATGAGCCCACAAACGACCTGGACATTGACACCTTAGACCTGCTGGAGGAATTGCTCGAAAACTACGAAGGCACGGTGTTCCTGGTCAGCCATGACCGCACCTTTCTCGACAACGTGGTGACCAGCACCCTCGCTTTTGAAGGCAACGGCCTGTGGCGCGAGTACGAAGGCGGCGTCCAAGACTGGTTGCTCCAATCCAAGCGCAGTCGGTCACTGCAAGCTGCTGCTGCAACGTCCTCCAAACCACCCACACTGGAAGTTTCCAACCAAAGCACGCCGGAGCGCACATTAAATAAGCCTGCACAGCTATCAAAAAAGAAGCTTAGTTACAAAGAGCAGCGCGAACTGGATCAACTGCCTGGCCTGATCAGTGCGCTAGAGACGGAACAGAAATCCCTTCAAGACGCACTGGCCGACGGCTCACTCTTTGGTACTGACCCCACCCGCGCGGCGGCCATGACAAGCCGAGCAGCCGCCATCGACGAAGAGCTGATGACTGCGTTGGAGCGCTGGACAGCACTCTCTGAATAGGCGCCAAACCGGTTCATGGCGCGAGGCTCTGGCGGGAACACACATGGTGAAGGCCCGCCGCCAGGGCTCGGTAATCGCCCTTAAATCCGGTGGTGCAGGCGGTCCGTTGTTCCGCGCAACCGGGCAATTAAGGCCGGGGCAATCTGCCCCAGCGGCAGCACCTCGTCGGCGGCACCGTGGGCAATGGCCTCCCGCGGCATGCCAAACACGATGCAGGTCGCCTCATCCTGCACATAGTTGTAGCTGCCGGCGTCTTTCATCTCCCGCATGGCAACAGCGCCATCGTTGCCCATGCCCGTGAGCATGATGCCAAATGCGTTGCGCCCCACCACCGCTGCTGCGGACTTGAAGAGTACCTCGACCGAAGGCTTGTGGCGATTGACCGGAGGGCCATCGTCCACCACCGCCACATAGTTGGCGCCACTGCGCGCCACATGGAACTGTGTGCCGCCCGGTGCGATGTAGGCATGGCCGGGCAGAATGCGCTCGCCATTCACCGCCTCCTTGACGGTGATCTGGCACAACCCGTTCAAACGGGCAGCAAAACTGGTAGTGAACCCGGGAGGCATGTGCTGGGTGATCACAATCGCTGGCGAATCCGCAGGCATCTGGACCAGCACCTCCTTGATGGCTTCGGTACCACCGGTGGACGCCCCAATGCAGATGAGCTTTTCGGTGGAAAGGCGCCCCAGCAGGCCCGCTGCGGGTACGGCGTGGGGCACAGGGGTGCCCCCCACAACACTGGAGGCTGGGCCTGCATCACGCACAGGGGCGCGACGCACTTGCGCCACGGCTGCAACGCGGATCTTGTCCACAATCTGCGCCGCCAAATCGTTGAGCCCGCTGGCCAGCCCCACACGCGGTTTGGCCACAAAGTCGACGGCGCCCAACTCCAAGGCCTTCATGGTGACCTCCGCGCCACGCTCGGTCAGCGTGGAGATCATCACTACCGGAGTCGGCCGCAGACGCATCAAGCGCCCCAGAAAATCAATGCCGTCCATGCGTGGCATTTCAACGTCCAGGGTGATGACATCCGGATCCAATTCGCGAATCATCTCGCGCGCCACCAGAGGGTCGTTGGCCGTGCCAATGCACTCCATGTCCCGCTGGCGGTTGATGATCTCTGACAGCAGACTACGGACCAGCGCCGAATCGTCCACCACGATCACCCGGATTTTCCTGCTCATTAACTCAAACCTTTATCAAAACAGATCCACAGAACCACCCGACGTGGTCTTGGCAACAGTGGCCGCGTTGCCACGAACCTCCTGGGCCACGAGGGCTTCGGGATGGGCATGCGCCAACCGTTTCACCATCGCTTTGCCGGTCACTGGAAAGAAAACCACTTTGCGCGGATAGATGTCCAGCACGTCCTCGGAGACGATAGGAATGCGCTCAGTGTGCAAATAGTTCAACACAAAATTCGTGTTGCGCTCACCCACATTCATGGTGGTGAAGTTGTGCATCACCTGGGCCCCACCAAAAATCTTGGCCTGCATGGTTTCACGGCGTGCACCGAGCTTGAGCATTTCATTGATCAACAGCTCCATCGCGTAGGAACCATAACGCCCGGATGCGTCCGCCAGATCGCCGTCCGGCAACATGAAATGGTTCATTCCTCCCACACGTGCGCGGCTGTCCCACAGGCAGGCAGCGATGCACGAGCCGAGCACGGTCATGATGACCATGTTCTCATCCGACACGAAATACTCACCAGGCAGCACCTTCACCGCGTTGTGCTGGAAGTGGTGATCAAGGTAAAAAAACGAGGCCTCTCCTGGCTTGCGGCTGCGGGCCTTGAGCTCCTGCAGCGACGACTCGCGCGCGGGCCCGTTGCCAGAGCTGTAGATATCGGCGCTCAGCGGCGCAATACGCGGAGCGCGGCGCCTTTCGGAACTGCCGGGCACAGCAGCAGCATTGGAAGGGGATGAACCTGTTTGAATGTTGGTCATGGTTGCAATGTGCAGGACAACATGGACAGGTCAGCGGCGCTCGTACACCGTCTTGCCACGCAGGGTGAACAGGTCTTTGGACTCGCTGAAGTTCTCGGCGTGCCCCACAAACAACATGCCACCCGGCTTGAGCACGCGGTGGATTCTTTCCAGCACGCGCCGCTGTGTAGGGGCATCAAAGTAAATCATCACATTACGGCAGAAAACCACGTCAAAGGGCTCCTTGAATGGCCAATCGTCGCGGATGAGATTCACACTCATGAAGTCGATGGCGCGCCGCAACTCCGGCTTGGCACGGACCATGCCCGCGTTCCCGCCTTTGCCTTTGAGAAAGAATTTCTGCAAGCGCTCAGGGCTCAAGCCCTTGACGCTGTCGAGCCGGTACACGCCCTGCGCCGCGGTGGCCAGCACGCGCGAATCAATGTCGCTGGCTGTCAACTTGAAAGAGGCGTTGGCGCCGAGCGCCTCCAACGCGGTGATCACGATGGAGTAAGGCTCTTCGCCCGTGGAGGCCGCGTTGCACCAGACCCGCCAGTTGGCGGATGGCTTGGAGCGCAGGTGCGACGCGAAAATCTCGAAATGATGCTGCTCGCGAAAGAATGCCGTGAGGTTGGTGGTCAGCGCATTCACGAACTCCTGCCACTCCGGCCCGTCATGGGTCTCCAGCCAGCTCAGGTAGTCGTGAAAGCTGGTGTGCCCCGTGTCGCGCAGCCGCCGCGACAGGCGGCTGTAGACCATGGCGTGTTTGCCATCATGCAAGCTGATGCCGGCGCGCTGATAGATCAGCGCCTGCACACGGGCAAAGTCTGCATTGGTCCAGACAAATTCTCGCCCCTGGGCCAGAGGGCCAGAGGGCGCTGCGGCTGCGGCATACGCAGGATCTACCCTGGCTGGGCCTGACCGGACTGACGCCGAAGCACTGGTGGTTTGGGCCATATTGATCGTCCGAGGGGAAGTCCTGTTCGCTCCAAAAGGTCTGCGAGCACAGCTCACAGCCTGACATGCGCCTGCGCCACCACTGGCTGCTGACTGCTACGCCTTATTCGTTGGCGGTCACCAGGCCCATGTCCACGCTGGACATGAGCTTTTCAATATCCAGCAAGATCAGCATGCGCTCGCCCACGGACCCCAAGCCCAAGATGCAGCTGTTGTCGATCGCACTCTCGATATCAGGGGCCGAACGGATGCTTTCTGGTGTCAACTCCATCACATCGCTCACCGAATCCACCACAATGCCCACCACACGGTTGCGCAGGTTGAGGATGATGACCACAGTGAAACTGTTGTAGTCCGCCTGCGCACAGTTGAACTTGATGCGCATGTCCACGATGGGAACAATCGTGCCGCGCAAATTGACCACGCCCTTGATGAAGTCTGGCGCGTTCGCAATGCGGGTGGGAGGTTCGTAGCCCCGGATTTCCTGCACCTTCAGGATGTCGATGCCGTACTCTTCCTGGTCGAGGCGGAACGTCAGATATTCACGAGCACCCGTTGGTGCAGCGTCTGCAGTTTTACCGATCACACTCATGGTGCATTCTCCTTTCATGGCGGCGCAGCGCCCCCAGGGGCGCCCGCACCTGTATCTAGTGGCGCGCCCGACGCACCAGGCCACCCGTGTCCAAAATCAAGGCCACGGTGCCGTCACCCAAAATGGTGGCGCCCGACACATTGGGCACCTTGCGATAGTTCGATTCCAGATTCTTGACGACCACCTGGTGCTGGCCGAGCAACTCATCCACCAGCAAGGCCACACGGCTTCCGTCAGCCTCGACCACCACCATGATGTTGCTGGATTTGTTAAGGTCAAAGCGCGGAACCTGGAAGATCTTCTCCAGCGCGATGACAGGCATGTATTCGTCGCGCACCTTGACCAGCTGCGAGCCTTGCGCCACGGTGCTGACATCGTCCGCATTGACCTGGAACGATTCCACCACCGACGACAGGGGAAGGATGTAAACCTCTTCGCCCACCCCCACCGACATGCCATCCATGATGGCGAGCGTCAGCGGTAGGCGAACGGACACCTTCATGCCGTAGCCCTCTGCAGAATCGATCTCTACCGAGCCGTTGAGCGCTGCGATATTGCGTTTGACCACGTCCATGCCGACCCCACGGCCTGACACATCGGTCACCTCATCGGCCGTGGAAAAGCCTGGAGCAAAAATCAGCTGCCAGACATCGGCATCGCTCATCTGATCGGACACCTCGATGCCGCGCTCCTGGGCCTTGCTGAGGATCTTCTCGCGCGACAGGCCACGACCATCATCACGCACCTCGATCACGATCGACCCACCTTGGTGCGACGCCGACAAGGTGATGGTGCCGTGCTCGGATTTGCCCTTGGCAAGACGATCGGCAGGCATTTCAATACCGTGGTCGCAGCTGTTACGCACCAAGTGGGTCAGCGGGTCGGTGATCTTTTCGACCAAGCCCTTGTCCAGTTCGGTGGCTTCACCCAGGGTCACCAGCTCCACCTTCTTGCCCAGCTTGTTCGCCAGATCGCGCAGCATGCGCGGGAAGCGGCTGAAAACGATGGACATTGGAATCATGCGGATCGACATCACCGACTCTTGGAGGTCGCGCGTGTTGCGATCCAGATCTGCCAACCCGGCCAGCAATTGCTGGTAGGCCCCAGCATCAAGGCCCCGGCTGTTCTGCGCCAACATGGCCTGCGTAATCACCAACTCACCCACCAGGTTGATCAGTTGATCGACCTTCTTCACATCCACGCGGATGGTGGTGGACTCCATCTGTGCTTGCATCGCCACCTTGGGCTCGGCGCTCGCCTTGGGCGCAGCTTTGGGAGCTTGCGCGACAGGCGCATGGGCAGCCGCCGCAGCTTCACCATGGGGCGCTCCGGGTGCGCCGTTGAAGAATCCATAAGGCGCTTCGCCCCCGGAGGTATCTACGGCAACCACAGGCTCGTCGTCTGCATCTGCGGCGGCAGCGTCACCAGAAGCGGCAGCATCACGAATCAGCACCTGGTCCTTGGAAACATGGAACGCAAACAGGTCCAGCAGATCATCGTTGGTGGACGTCGTTTCCACCGCAAAGACCCGCGTATTGGCCTGGCTGCCCGGGACATCGCGGATCGCCCCCAAACCGGGAATGTCTCGGAACAATTCTTTGATCGCGTCGGCCTGCTCGGGGCGGTCCAGTGGCCCGATCTGGATTTCCAGCTGCCGTGCCTGCCCTGGCATAACAGGCGCAGAAACCTTGGGCGCAGGAGCCGGGGCTGCTGCCACCGGCGCGGGTGCAGGAGGAGGCGGCGCTGCGACCACAGGTGCAGCATCGCCGGGCACCAAGCCTGCCGCCAGGTCGCTGATTCGGCGAACCAGGGAGGTAGTGGAAACCGCCTCACCTTGTCCACCCGCCTGATGCCGTGCCAGCAAGCTGCGCGAAGCATCCGCTGACTCCAGCAGAACGTCCACCATCTGAGGGATGGGCTGCAGCTCATGACGGCGCAGACGGTCGAGCAGGGACTCCATCTGATGGGTCAGCTCGGCCACGTCAGAAAACCCGAAGGTGGCAGAACCTCCCTTGATCGAGTGAGCGCAGCGGAAGATGCCGTTGAGCTCTTCGTCGTTGGCACTGCTCAGGTCCAGATTCAGGAGCATCTGCTCCATCTGGTCGAGGTTCTCACCCGCTTCCTCGAAAAAGATCTGATAGAACTGGCTGAGGTCGAAGTCAGCGCCTGCACCTGATCCTTCTTGGTAGGTTTCCGCCATGGTGGGCTCCTGTGTACTAAATGATCTCAGTCAACCCGGCTCAGCGGATCACTTTCTGGATGACTTCGATCAGGCGATTCGGATCAAAAGGTTTTACCAGCCATCCCGTGGCACCCGCTGTGCGGCCCGCCTGCTTCATTTGATCGCTCGACTCTGTCGTCAGGATCAGGATGGGAATGGTCTTGAATTTGGGATGCTCGCGCAGTTTGCGGGTCAGGCCAATGCCATCAAGACGTGGCATGTTCTGGTCTGCCAGCACCAGGTCAATGTTATGCGTCTCAGCCTTTTCGAGGGCATCTTGCCCATCCACTGCCTCCACGACGTGATAGCCGGCACCAGTGAGGGTGAACGACACCATTTTGCGCATGGAAGGTGAATCATCAACGGCAAGGATCGATTGCATGTATGGCTCCAACTGACTTGAATATATAAGGTAACCAGTGATGTGAACGTCAAAACAGGTCCACAGAACCTGCATCCATCTCGCTTTGGGTGACAGGGTTCGGCCTGTCGGGCGCCATCTCCGCAAAGGGCGCGGCATCTTCACCTTCTTCATGCCCCATGGCTTCCGAGGCCAGCCGGAAGGCACAGCCCTGCAGCACCTTGGTGGTGTGCCATATCAGTTGGGAGGCCATGTCCTGGAACTGCAACTCAGTCACTGCGCTGCGCAACGCCGTACGCGCGGCCACCAACTCCGGGGAGTCCGCCACTACAGCATCTGTCAACATGGCGTTTGCCTCTCCAAACCGTTCCAGCAGGTTGTCGGTGGCGTGGTTCAGCAAGCCTTCCAGGCGGTGCAAGTCGTGCATCACGACCAACAAAGAGTCCTGCAGCTCTGCCGCCACCATGACGGGAACCTGGACAGCAGGTCCTCCAGGCGTTGTTAGCGTAGATTGCATCGTTTCTCCATCGCAGCACGTAACACGTAGCAGCAAAACACGCAAATACACAGGACTACGATACTTGCATCAGTAACCAGCCAAGGCCCCCGAGCAAACCGGAGCATCCGCGCCCATTGGACGCTGACGCACAAACCATCCCAACCGGACAAACACCCTTGTTTGTTCCAATTTGTATCCTATGATAGCGCTCCTATGGGCCCTGCAACACCAGACCAGACCCTTGAAATCCTCCATCTTGAAGATTCACCGGCCGATCATGAATTGGCAGCGCGTGCGTTGCGTCGATCAGGGCTCCGTTGCCACCTCCAGCGGGTTGACACCCTTTCTGAATTCCAAAGACTGACGGACACCGGCCGCTTTGACATCATCCTGGCAGATTACCGCCTGCCAGGCTTCACCGCATTGGATGCCTGGGCCCATGTGGCGCAAAAACCGCATCACCCACCTTTTGTGCTGCTTTCAGGTGCCATTGGCGAGCCCGCAGCGGTTGACGCGATGCGGCTCGGGGTAGCGGACTATCTACTCAAGGACGATATCCAGCGCCTCCCGCATGTAATTGCCCGCACCCTGGAAGTGCACGAAGCACGCAACGCGCGCGAGCAGGCTATTGCCGAGTTGGCCACGTCGCAACGCCGCTTGGCCGAGTTGGCCGAGCATCTGCAGACCTCCATCGAGCATGAGCGGGCCGCCATCGCTCGCGAGATCCACGACGACATTGGTGGCGCACTAACCGCAGTACGCTTTGACGTAGCCTGGATAGGGCGCCACAGTACCGATCCTGCCATGCAAGAGCATGCCACCTCTGCGGTGGACATGCTGCAACACGCGATTGGCGCCAGCCAGCGCATCATGATGAACCTGCGCCCACCCATCCTGGAACAAGGGCTGGTGGCGGCTGTCCAGTGGCTGGCCACGGGCTTTGAGCGCAGGACGGGCATCACCACAAGGATGCAGAGCAGCAGCGAAACCATCGATATACCCACCGACATCCAATTGGTGGCATACCGTACTGCCCAAGAAGCATTGACCAATATCTCCAAGCACGCGCAGCCCAGCAAGGTGGACATTGAACTGTCTGACAAGGAAGGTGTACTGACCCTGGAGGTCGCGGACAATGGCCGTGGCATGGATTCCACAGTTCGCGACAAACCAAAAGCCTTCGGCCTCAAGGGCCTTCAAGAGCGTGCACGCACCGTAGGGGGATGGCTGGACATCAGCAGTCGGCCGGGCAAGGGCACGTCGGTCATTCTGTCCGTCCCGTTACCATCTCCTTCCACATCCGCTCCAGGAGATGCCCAGTGATCCATGTCGTCTTGTGCGACGACCATGCCGTATTGCGGCGCGGCATTCGCGACACACTCGCCGAAGCACCGGACATTCAGGTGACCGGCGAAGCGGGCGGGTATTCTGAGCTGCGTGAAGTTCTGCGCACGGCTGCCTGTGATGTGCTGCTGCTGGACCTGAACATGCCCGGACGCAGCGGCCTGGAAGTACTGGCCAGCCTGCGCGAGACCCACTCGACCATCCGGGTGCTGGTGGTTTCGATGTACCCCGAGGATCAATACGCGCTGCGCTGCCTCAAGGCGGGAGCCCAAGGCTACGCCAACAAGGCCGGCGATCCGGTGGAGCTGATTGCGGCAGTGCGCACGGTGATGCAGGGGCGCAAGTACCTCACTGCCGATGTGGCCCAGATGCTTGCGGACAGCCTGGCTCAACCCACGCCGGAGGTGCCCCATGCGGCGCTTTCCGAACGAGAGCTGCAAACCCTGGTCAAGATTGCATCGGGGCGGCGCCTGTCTGACATTGCCGATGAATTGATGCTGAGTCCTAAAACCGTGAGTGTGTACCGCTCACGGGTTCTCGAAAAATTGAAGCTTTCGAACAATGCTGAACTCACCGTTTACGCCATCCGCAATCAGCTGGTGTAACTAACGGCCCTACCTGCCAACAGAGAACAGATCCACGGCTTGTTGCATCAACGCCAACACCGGTTGCTCCAGCATCGGCAACGTTGCTGCTATGCCCAGCATCCCCACCGTGAGCGTGACCGGGAAACCCACCGCATAGATATTCATTTGCGGCGCCACACGCGAGATGATGCCCATGGTCAGGTTGACGAAGAGCAGCAGCGCAATCATGGGCATGGCAATCCAGAGCGCACTGGAAAAGAGCGAAGCACCCAACTCATACAACCGCATCTGTCCCAACGCCTGCAGAAAATTTCCATCGACTGGAAAGCGGTCAAAACTTTTGACCACGGCCATCAATATCAACAAATGGCCATTGATGACAATGAAGAGCAGCATGGACATGTGGCCAAAAAACCGGGCCACGGCGCTGATCTGACCGTTGGAGGTGGGGTCAAAGAACGATGCAAAGTTGAGCCCCATCTGCAGGCCAATGATTTCACCAGCCAGCTCAACGGCTGTGAACACTAGGCGAACCGAAAAGCCGATCGCCAGCCCCACAGCCACCTGCTGCGCCACCGTGCCCAGCGCCTCGCGGCCGTTCACGCTGATGACAGGCTGCTCGCCCAGAACACCTTGCGCGCACAAGGCCACAAGGAAAGCGAGACCGATTTTTACGCGCATGGGCACGACCCGCATGGAGAACACTGGGGCCACGGAAAACAATGCCAGCACGCGCAAAAAGGGCCACAGAATGGGAGACAGCCACGCCATGATCTGAGCTTCGGAGAAGGTGATCACGCCCCTCCTCCACCGGCGAGGCCTGGGTGCATTGACGGCCAAGGCACGGCCGCCCCCAGCGCTCGTCGCTGACTCCAGCAGCCCAGCATTGTCCTGAGGCCGCCAAGTGCCCAGATTGGCATGTGCTATCCAATCATCGACGGGATCGATTCGATTGTCCGGCGGATGAAGTCCACCAGGGTACTGAGCATCCAGGGCCCAGCAATCGCAAAAACGACCATGGCCGCAATCAGCTTGGGCACAAACGCCAGCGTTGCTTCATGGATCTGCGTGACAGCCTGAAAAATACTGACCAACAAGCCCACCGCCATGACCACCCCCAGCACTGGCATGGAAATCATCAGCAGCAGGGTGAGGGCGTCACGCCCAATGGTCAGCACCATTTGTGAAGTCATGGCGGAATCCTCTAGGTGACGAAGCTGGCGGCCAATGAGCCGATCAGCAGATTCCAGCCGTCTGCCAGCACAAACAGCATCAGCTTGAACGGCAATGCCACCAACACCGGGGACAACATCATCATGCCCAGGGACATGAGGATGCTGGACACCACCATGTCGATGACAAGAAACGGGATGAAAATCATGAACCCGATCTGAAACGCCGATTTGAGCTCGCTGGTCACAAAGGCCGGCACCAGCACACGGATGGGCGCCGTCTCAGCCGTCACTTTGGGATCAAGACGTGCCAGCCTGGAAAACAGCGCAAAGTCAGATTGCCGCGTCTGCTTGAGCATGAAGCTGCGCATCGGCGCCTCTGCCCTGTCCAGCGCCTGTTCGAAGCTGATGGTGTTGTTGGTATAGGGAACGTAAGCGTCCTGGTACACACGGTCCAGCGTCGGGCCCATGACAAAAAAGGTCAGGAACAACGACAGACCGATGATGACCTGGTTGGGAGGAGCCGACTGCGTCCCCAAGGCCTGACGCAGCAAGGACAGCACAATCACAATCCGTGTAAAGCCCGTCATCATCAGCAGCACAGCGGGCAAAAAAGACAACGCCGTGAAAAACAGCAGTGTCTGAATGGGTACCGAGTAGCTGGCGCCAGATGGCCCACTGCCCACCACCAGTGGCAATGCGCCCTGACTTTGAGCCCAAGCGGAGCCATGCGCCACCACGCTGGCAACAGCGACGGCCCAAGGCAAAGCACGTCCAGCTGTCCACGCTACGCGCCTTGGAAGCAAGGATGCGTGCTCAGACATGCGCGGGCTTTCCAGAATCAGCGGACGCAGCTCGCATCTCGCGAGCAAACGATGGTTCTGTCGGGAGTGAAACGTTCACGGCGTCCCGAGCCCCCTTGGCCGACACTGGTAGCACGTGGAGGCAACTGACCTGTTGAGCGGTGACGCCCAGCACCAGCCAAGTACGCGCATGTTCAGGGCCGACTTCCACCGTCACTACCTTCTGTTGTGGGCCGACGGCCACTGCAGACACCACGCGTGACGCCACCCCGGCAGCCAGCGTCCCGGAGGACTGGCGCTGCTGCAGCCGGCGCACAGCCCAGGGAAGCAAAGCCATGGCGCCCACAAAAAGCACCACGACCAGCAGCGTCTGGGTCATGCTCCCACTATCCACGGCTCACCCGCCGCAAACGTTCCGACGGCGTGACCACATCGGTCAGGCGGATACCAAACTTGTCATTGACCACCACCACTTCGCCTTGGGCGATAAGGTAGCCATTGACCAGCACATCCATGGGCTCGCCTGCCAGTGCATCCAGCTCCACCACCGAACCTTGTGCCAGTTGAAGGATGTACTTGATGGGCACTTTGGTGCGCCCCAACTCCACCGACAGCTGCACCGGAATGTCCAGCACCATGTTGATGTCGTTGACGGTATCACCGCCCGCCGCACCGGAAAATGGTCGCACCGGCTCGCCGGAAAGTGGCCCTCCCTGCTCTGCGTCCGCCGGTTTTTCGTCCGTCCGCTTCTGCTCTTCAAGCGCCTCGGCCCAACCCGCAAACGGGTCATCCGCGCCTGCGTCCTTGTTGTCTTCTTCAGTTGCCATTCTTCTCTCCCAGCCAACTCATGTCCGAAGTGCGCAGGCACTCTTCAATGCGGATGGCGTACTTGGAATTGTGGGTTCCATACTGGCATTCAAAAATAGGAACCCCTCCGATCGATGCACGGATACGGGGCTCGCGGTCCAGTTCGATGAAGTCACCCGGTTTCATGGCCAGCAGTTGCTCTACGGTGGCATCGGCCTTCGCCAGCTCCGCCACCAGCGTAACCTCTGCGGATTGGATTTCACGCTTGAGCACATTCACCCAGCGGCGGTCCACCTCAATGGAATCGCCCTGCGTGGACGAATACAGTACATCGCGGATCGGCTCCAGCGTTGCATAAGGCATGCATATATGGATGGCGCCCGACAGGTCGCCAATTTCCAGCTGAAAGGCCGTGGACACCACGATCTCGCTGGGCGTAGCAATGTTGGCGAACTGGGGTTGCATTTCCGAGCGCTGGTATTCCAGCTCCAGCGGATAGATCCCCTGCCACGCCTTCTTGTACTCCGCGCAGATCACATCTACGAGCCGGTTGATGACACGCTGCTCGGTAGGCGAAAAATCACGCCCTTCAATGCGGGTCTGGAACTTACCGACCCCGCCATAGAGGGTGTCAATGATGCCGAAGACCAGCGAAGGCTCACAGACGATGAGTCCGCTGCCTCGCAGGGGGCGGATCGCCACGATGTTGAAGTTCGTCGGCACCGCCAGCTCTCGCAGGAAAGCACTGTAGCGTTGCACCGACACCGTCCCCACCGAAATTTCAGGACTGCGGCGGATGAAATTGAAGAGCCCAATGCGGAAGTTGCGTGCAAACCGCTCGTTGACGATTTCCATCGTCGGCATGCGGCCACGGACGATGCGCTCCTGGCTGGAGATGTCGTAATTGCGTACCGACCCTGCCTCAGCCACTTCCTCAACGGACTTCTGGCTCTCGCCAGTGACCCCTTCCAGAAGGGCATCAACCTCTTCCTGCGAAAGAAATGAATCACTCATGGCTGGTCCTTACCTAGCTGGCTCATTGGATGATGAAGCTCGAAAAGAGCACCTTGCGCACAGGATTGCGCTCTGTGCGCTTGCGCGCGGCGGGGCGTTCCTCTGCATCTCCGTCCTGCTCAGCGGCAGCGGCGGCCTTTGCACGCTCACGCTCTGACGGCACCGAGTAGCCAAGAGGGCGCGAGACTTCACGCAAGACGTCGGTAGCGAGCTTTTCCTTGCCCTCGCGCTGCAGCAGCTCCGTGGACGTGCGTTGCGACACCAGCATCAGGATTCCACTGCGGATCGACGGCAGGTACTGCTTGACCTGTTCTGCAGTCTTTGCATCCTCCAGCTCCAACGTAATGCCGATCTGGGCAAAGCGATCACCGCCAGGATCAGCCAGATTGACCACCATGTTTTCCAGGGGCAGGAAGGTGGGGGCTACCTTAGGCGCCTCCTTGTGAGCAGCAGGTGCACCGCCGCCCTCTTCGTCCTCAGCGGCATGCGACCGACTGGAGACGAACCATGCTGCTGCGCCCCCTCCGATCACCAGCACAGCCACCACCACGCCGATGATGATCAACAGCATCTTCTTGCTTTTGGCGGGTGCGGCTGCTGCGGGAGTATTGGCTGACACAATGGAATTCCTTGCGGTAGGGAACAGGCAGAACAGACGCTATCAAAGTGAAAGCACAACCTGTTAGCCCATTATGGGTCGGGGGTGTAACCAATAATAGCCAGAATAAAAGCCCAAAACCATGGCATTCACCGCGCTCGCCTGCACCGCGGAGATGGGAGCAGAACTACAGACCGCCCACATCACCCCGCAGAATCAGACGAAGACGTCTACGGCCCGGTCCGTGGCCCCACCACTGCGCGCCAGCGAGGCTGTGCCCGCAGGCACGGCAGATATCACCTGTGCCTGGCGTGCTCCGTCGCGGGGCCGCTGCTGCCCTGCCTCGCCACGACCGGCACTGTCGCGTGCCGATGTGCCCACCGACATGCCTGACAACACCAAACCCTCACTGCGCAACAGATCACTCAACTGCGCCATGCTCTGGTCCAGCAGCTCCCGCGTCTGCTGCTGGTCACTGCGGAATGACACGTGCGCTTCGTTGCCCGACAGAGACACCGACACCTCCACCGGCTGACCATCACGCTGCAGCGTCAACTCCGCGTTCTGGGTCTTCTGGTTTACCCAATAGGCCACCTGTTCGGCCACCTGCTCCTCCGCACCCAAGGCGTTAGGGTCTGCAAAGACCGTTGCATCGGTGAAGCTGCCCGACTCAACAGCCCCGCCCCCTGACGCACCTTCAGACCAGGCGCCGCCAGCCCCCGCGCCATCGCCATTGGAACGCCCGCCAGCCGGTGACTCTGAAGCATGTAACGTCCCAGCGGAAGCCAGCAGACCGTCGGCAAGAGGCACTGTCCCCTCAGTACCCGCGGCAGGATTTGACTGTGCAAGCCTTGACCGATCGAAGGTAACGTCAGCACTCACGCCTGCGGAAGCCCGCTCTCCGGCGGAGGCGACCAGTGTGGCGGAGAAACCATGCACGGCGTTGGAACGCGCAGCAGAGTCCCCCAGCGTGGGTGAGCCCATGGGTGCATCGACCGCACCCATGCCACTGCCTCGTTGAGCGCTAGCGCTCTGCATACGCGAAAAGTTACGTCCGAAGCCGGTCAAGGCCCCTTGCGAAGACCCCTCTTTGAGATCGGCGGACGCATCCAGCTTCGCCGTCTCAGCAACCAAACCTTGAGGGATGCCTCCCAGCAACATGTCGTTGAGCGCAGTTCCCGGGGAAACCATAGACCCTTGCGCACCTGACTGTCCCACCGCTGCGATGCCCCCGAAACCCGGGTTGGAGGACTGGGAGGCTCCCAAGGCAGTCTGTCCGTTGAACGCTCCAAGCTCATTCCGGCTTTGTGTTGGAGCAAACAGTCCTTGCCATGCGGCCACGGCAGAAGTGTCTGCCGCAGACAATGACGCTGCATCAGTGCCGTAGTCCACTGACGATAAAAGAGTATCACCCGAAGTATCGCCCAGCGTACTCTCCTCTGCCCCGCCCCCCAACGCCGCCAGCAAAGCCAAAAAACCACCCCCAGCCGCAGGATCGCTAGCGTCTGTGGCAGCAGGCTGGGCCGATGATTTGGCGCGAGTTGTGTGGGCGGGCTGGGTGCCCTGCGAGGAGGCTACTTTGGTCGGTTCCATGTTCAATTCTCCTGGCCCGCGTTGCGATACTGCAGCGCGGCGCGTTCATCGGTCTGTTTTTGGTCTCTGCGCTGTTGCTGCAGAGCGAGGTCGTTGCGTCGCTTGTCCACCACCTTACGCAGACTGGCCAAACGCAGCTCTGCATCTAACAGAGCACGCTGGGCAGCTTGCACCCGCGCAGACTGGTCACCCACCACACTGGTCTGGATGCTGGCCGCATGACCCAGCCTGTCCATGAAGTGGTAGTGGTGGTACATCACTTCGGGCTGCATGGCCGTATCTGCCTTCATGCCCCAGCGTGACTCGGTTTCACGGGCGTAGTCTTCCAGCTGATCGAGCTGGGCACGTGCTGCCTGCTCGGCAGCCAGCGTGTCCTGCAGCACCTTGCGGGCATCGTCCCGCTTGCGAGAGGCCACTTCGACGGCGACAGAGAGGGCGTTAAGGTTGGACATGATGGCTTCCCTTGTCCGCCGTCAATGGTCCAGCACCGCCGCCATGGCGGCTACGCTGTGGTCCATGGAGGCCGCCTCGTACATGTCCTGCTGCAGAAAACCCGCCATCTGTGGCTGAAGGCGGATAGCCTCGTCCAATGCCGGGTCGGAGCCGCTCATATAGGCCCCCACCTGCACCAGGTCCCGGCTCTTCTGGTAACGCGAATACACCGCACGAAACCGCCGCGCCAAGTCAAAATGCCCGCGAGACACCACGTTGTGCATCACCCGCGATGCCGATTGCTCAATGTCGATGGCCGGGAAATGCCCGGTCTCAGCCAGCGCACGCGACAACACAATGTGCCCATCCAGAATGGCACGGGCAGCATCCGCGATCGGGTCCTGCTGGTCATCACCTTCCGATAGCACCGTATAAAACGCTGTGATGGAGCCGACACCATGCAGGCCGTTGCCGCTGCGCTCGACCAGCTGCGGCAGCTTTGCAAAACAGGACGGCGGATACCCTTTGGTTGCTGGCGGCTCGCCGATGGCCAGGGCAATTTCCCGCTGCGCCATTGCATAGCGGGTCAGTGAATCCATGAGCAGCAGCACATGCTGCCCTTTGTCGCGAAAATGCTCCGCCACCGCAGTAGCGTAGGCCGCCCCCTGCATGCGCAACAACGGAGGCGCGTCGGCAGGTGCAGCCACCACCACGGACCGTGCGCGGCCTTCCTCGCCCAGGATGTCTTCCACAAACTCCTTGACTTCGCGCCCCCGCTCCCCAATGAGCCCCACCACAATTACATCGGCCTGTGTGTAGCGCGCCATCATGCCCAGCAGCACACTCTTGCCCACCCCGGAGCCTGCAAACAGCCCCAGACGCTGGCCCCGCCCTACGGTCAGCAAGGCATTGATGGCGCGCACGCCAGTATCCAAGGGCTCACGCACCGGATCCCGATCCATGGCATTGATCTGCCGCCGCCCCATGGGCTCCGACACGACATCCTGCACCGGTCCACCATGGTCGAGGGGCAGGCCTTGCGCATCCACCACGCGGCCCAACAAGCCGTCGCCCATGGGCAAACGAAGCACCCCGGCGCGTTGTACCGGCCGGGGAGGCTCGCCCAAGCGAGGCATGGGGATATATGGCGCAGCCGGCACCACACTCGCGCCACTGGACAGCCCATGGATATCGCCCGCCGGCATTAAAAACGCACGGTCGGCAGAAAACCCCACGACCTCAGCCAATACCGGCGCGTGCCCCGGCATTTGCACCATGCACTGCGACCCCACAGGCACGCGGATCCCCACCGCCTCCAGCACCAGTCCCGTCAGTCGGGTCAGCGTACCCCGCGTCTCCAACGGTGCGCCTTCAGCCACACGCTCGCGCGCGTCGTCCATGAAGCGGGTCCAGGCAGAGTCAAGGTCGACGGTCATCGCCATCCCCACGCGTCTCGTCGTCCCAGGGTGACTGCAGCCCCAGCGACGCAATGGCACGCTGCCACCGTTTGTCGATGCTGCCATCAACGACCGTTCCTGCCGACTCGACCATGCAGCCGCCAGCGGGCACAGCGGCATCCGCCATCCACTGCACGCCAGGTGCATTGATCTCTTCGCGCAGAGGCTGGGCCATGGCCTCCATATCCTCCTGATTCAGCCGGACGGTGGCGGGCCGCCCCTCAGTGACCAGCATGCCCACGGCCTCCCGCACCACCGGCAACAAGGCATTGGGATTGACCGACAGTTCCTGGCGCACCACCTGGCGCGCGATGTCACACGCCAGCTCCAGCACCTGCTGCGCCATGTGCTGCTGCATGTCGATCAGGCTGGCTTCCAGTGTCTGCAGCACGCTTTGCATGCGCTGTGCCGCCTCTTGTCCCTGCTGGGCAATGTATTCATCCATGCGGCGCTGCCACTCGAGCGCCGTCTGCGCCTGCCCTTGGGCAAAGCCCTCTGCATACGCATCGTCGCAAGCCTGCTGGACAAGCGCCTGCTGTGCCGCTTCATCCAGCTCGGCGGGCAGCTCCGCCACAGGTTCCGGCTCAGGCTCTGGCTCGACCAGATCGGAGCCGTCGACCGCGGCAAACTTCCACTGCTTGAAGTCACCGACTTCCTCGCTGGGAATGAACCGCGAATAGGACCGCTGGTTAGACGAAGGCATCATCACCACCGCCTCCGATCACGATCTGGCCTTCGTCAGACAGGCGACGCACCGTCTTGAGGATTTCCTTCTGCTGCGCCTCGACCTCGGACAGCCGCATCGGGCCGCGCGATTCGAGGTCTTCGCGCAGCGCGTCGGCCGCACGAGAAGACATGTTGGAGAGGAATTTTTCGCGCAGTTCGGGCACTGCGCCCTTGAGAGCCACGATGAGGGTTTCGGATGCCACTTCCTTGAGTACCGTTTGAATGGCCTTGTCGTCCAGCTTGAGAACATCCTCGAACACGAACATCTTGTCCATGATCTTCTGCGCCAGGTCAGGGTCGTAGCCCCTGATGGATTCAAGCACCACGGCGTCCATGTTGCCGCCCAGCAAGTTGATGATCTCTGCGGCAGCCTTGACACCGCCCAGCGAACTCTTGCGGATCTTGTCCCCGCCCGCCAGCACCTTGAAAAGCACTTCGTTCAGGTCCTTGAGGGCCGTCGGCTGGATACCTTCGAGCGTAGCCACACGCAACAGAATTTCGCTACGCTGGCGATCCGTCAGGTGCATCAGGATGCCCGAGGCCTGGTCGCTGTCCAGATGTACCAGGATGGCAGCAACGATCTGCGGGTGCTCGTTACGCAGCAGTTCAGCCACTGACAACGGATCCATCCACTTGAGACTCTCAATGCCCGAGACATCTCCGCCCTGCAAGATACGGTCGATCAGCAGTCCCGCCTTGTCATCGCCGAGCGCGCGCTTGAGCACAGCGCGCACGTAATTGCCGGTGTCGGATACCAACAGGCTTTGCGCTGCGGCCGCGTTGGAGAATTTGTTGATGACCTCGTCCACCTTTTCGCGCGACACCGAGCGCATGCGCGCGATGGTCTCGCCCAGCTTCTGCACCTCTTTGGGCGAGAAATGCTTGAACACCTCAGCCGCCTCTTCCTCGCCGAGGGACATCAGCATGATGGCGGCATCGTGGAGTCCTTGGTCGTCCATGGTCGTGGTCCGTGCAATCGGTAGCGGTAGCGGTAGCGGTAGCGGCGACTAAACGGGCTCGCCGTTCAGCCAGGTCTTGAGAATATTGGCGACCGCGACCGGATTCTCCTTGGCCAGCGTGCGCGCATCTTCCAGGCGCAGCTGCTCGGGGGTCGCGGGCAACACTTCGTCCTTGCGGGCGGGCGCTGCCAATGCCGGGCGCTCGGGTGTCTCCGCCTCCAGCGCGTCCAGTTGCCCACCTGCCACCGGCTTGACGGCACTGGCCTTGGCCGGCGCTGTGCCCTTGAGCGCAGGACGCACCAGCCCCATCAGCACCAGGGCAGCAAACAGAACCGCACCTACCGGCCAGGCAAAGGTCTTGGCCAGATCAACCACCTCAGGCTGCTTCCACAGCGGGGTGTCTGTGGTGGGCACTGCAGTCACCTGGAACGGCGTATTCATCAGATTCACCGAATCACCGCGTTCGCGGTTGAAGCCAATGGTTTCACGCACCAGCGCCGTCATCTGCTCGATCTGCTCGGGCGTCAGCGCCTTGGTCACGGTCTTGCCCTTGTCCTCGGCCGACTGGTAGTTGACCACGACCGCAGCACTCAGCCGCTTGACTGCGCCCGTACTGCCACGGACCACTTTCACCGTCTTGTCCACTTCATAGTTGGTGGTGGACTCGCGCTTGTTGGACTGTTCCTCAGTCCCCTGTTGGCCGCCCGCGTTGGGTGCAGGGTTGGCGCCATTGATGGGCGCTGCAGACGGAGCGGGAGGCTGGTTGGCAACCGCACCGGGCACACCCGTGGCGGTCTTCGTCGCGCTGCCCCGGCTTTCCAGCACCTGCTGGCTGCGTACGGCGCTGGAGTCTGGCGTCTGGTTGGGGCGGAATTGCTCGGACGTGGACTCGGTCTGGGAGAAGTCCACCTCAGCCGTCACCTGTGCCTTGACGTTGTCACGGCCGACCACGGGCTCCAGAATGTCCATGATGCGGCGCGAATACTGCTGCTCCAGCTGCTGCACATACAAGAGCTGCTGGGCATTGATTTCAGCACCGGCCGTGCTGTCGGGCGATTGGGACAGCAGCTTGCCCGTGTCATCCAGCACACTCACGGCCGACGGCGCCAGTTCCGGCACGCTGGAAGCCACCAGATGCACGATGCCCGCGAGTTGGGCACGGTCCAGAATACGGCCGGGGTGCAGGCTCACCAGTACCGAGGCCGACGGCTTTTGCTGCTCACGGAAAAATCCGTTCTGGTTGGGCAAGGCCAGGTGCACACGGGCACTTTGCACGGACGACAAGGCTTGAATGGACCGGGTGAGCTCCCCCTCCAGCCCCCGCTGGAAGTTCAGACGCTCCTGAAACTGCGTCATCCCGAATTTGTTGGACTCCATCAGCTCAAAACCTGCGACGGAGCCCTTGGGCAGGCCCTGAGTGGCCAGTCGCAGACGCACGTCATGCACGCGCTCCGCTGGAATCAGGATGGCGCCGCCACCCTCGGAATACTTGTAGGGCACATTCATTTGGGAGAGCTGTGCCACCACGGCTCCGCCATCCTTGTCGCCCAGATTGGAAAACAGTACCCGGTAGTCGGGTTGGCGCCCCATCACGACGGCCGCAACGGCAGCAGCCACCAGCAGCGCCACGCCCGCACCCAGCCGCATGCGCTGCGCCCGGTCGAGGGCGGACAGCCGCTGCAGCCAGTTGGGACTGGCCGGCGTCGGGAGCGGATTGAGAGGGACTTCAGCAACAGCAGACATCTTGCTTTCCATTAAAGCAGGCCCTGCAACAGACCTAGCGTGGGGTCGATTATTCGGTCACGCCCCCAAAATGTTCGCTGGATAAGCCGTCCGTTTGGCCATCTATTCAGAGCGATGCATCCTGGGCCGGTAGCTAGGATACGCAGCATACCGCCATTCCCCTACGGATACCGCCATGGACCTTCGCATCTCCAGCTCAACCGCCCCGCTGACGGGCGCTGGCGTCGCGCGCCGTGCTGCAGCGCCGCAAACCACGGGCAATGAAGTCGGCTTCTCCGGCGCGCTCAAGGGCGCATTGCAGTCAGTGAGTGCCGCGCAGAACAAATCTTCCGAGATGCAAAAGGAGGTGCAAATGGAAAACCCCTCCGTGAGTCTGGAAGAGACCATGGTGGCTATCCAGAAGGCGCAAATCGGCTTTCAAGCCACACTGCACGTGCGCAATCGCATGGTGCAGGCGTACACCGACATCATGAACATGCAGGTGTGAGCTGCTAGCGAAGCATGAAGGCCCCGTTCTCAACGGGGCAGCCGTGTGGCACTGCGCTGCGCCAACACAAGAAACTATATTTTTGATAGCAGCAAAGAAATGCTGCACTAGCGCCTCAGGCACATTTAGTGCATTTTTTGACCCAGAGGCGCTTGGCGGTCGAAGTAGCGACAGGTTCAGCACCGCGCACTTTGGCACCCACTGGACGCCCCCCCCCTCACCCGGGTGCTCCGCTAATCCGGCCATCCCAGCCCTAACAAGCAACCACCTTTGACCGCTAGGCCGCTGCCGCACACAGCAGCCCGGGCGTGTTGCGCTGCCCACACTCAGTGCATCATCTGGGGCTGCCCCTCGAACAGATGCTCGAACTGCGCGAGCCAAGGCTCTGCCAGGCAGCGGATCTGCGCATCGTTGCGCAAGATGCGCTGCATGATGCGGGTCTTCTCACGGCGGTGCTCAGGCAGCAATTCGTGCTCTTGCGACTTGAAGCGCAGTTGCTCGATCAGCACGGCACAGGCGCCTTCATAGCGCACCACACCATCCCAATCCTTGAGCTTGGCAGCCTCTAGCATCTTGGCGCTGCTGTCTTCAATCGCCTTGTAATAGTCAATCAGCATGTGAGACATGGTCAGGCCTCCACCAGCACGGGCTGGCCCGAGGCGGGCGTTTCGGAAGCACCGGCACCCGATTTCTTGATTTCATTCCACCCGGTTGCCACGGGCTCGATCAGGCGCATGACTTCTTGCATCATGGCGTCGTCGTTACGGGCATTGGCCAGCGTAAGGCGATGGATGCAGTAGTCATAAAGCGCACCCAGGTTCTCCGCCAGTGCGCCACCATCCACCCTGTCAAGCGCTGTGTTCAAGCCCTCCTCAAGGATACGGATGGCTTTGGAAATACTGGTTACCTTGCCCAACACATCGCCACGCGCCAAAGCGCCCCGCGCTGTTGCAATGGAATTGAGAACACCCTCATACAACAGACTGACCAACTGGTGCTGGTCGATCGTGTGCATGCTGGTTTCTACGTTGATGCGCTGGTAGGCGTTGGCTGTACGGGGGCTGTAGGCGCTGAACATGCTGAAAGTCCTTGCGAGTATTACTTTAGTTATCGGCCACAGCCAAAAAAACTGAAGCGCTCAACCCGATGATTTATTCCAGGCAGTCACCTGCTGCGAGATGTACGCGTTCAAGGCATTCAAGCTCGACATCTTTGTATCCAGCGCACTGAAACGCGCCGTCAAGCTCTTTTCCAGGCGATCCGCACGATCATTGATCGTCTCCACATCCTTGGCATTGAGCTTGAGGGATTGCTCATAGATTTTTGCCTTGCTAGCAAAGAACCCGTCGTTTGCCAGCAATTTGTTCGTGAAGGCCTTGAACTTCCCCGCAAAGCCGTCTTCCACACTGCCACCATCCGGGCCGCGGAAGAAGGTTTTGACATCATCAGGGTTTTCCATGGCCTTGTTGAATTTGGTCGCATCCAGCGTCAAATTCCCGGTCGGCGACACGTTACCCAACCCGCCCTCCGATACCACCCCCACTGCAGACAGATTGCGCAACGCGCCCGAGCTATTGACGGACTGCAGCGCCATGCGCAAGGTGTTCTGCAAGGTCACGGCAGCACTATCCCCTTGCAGCAAACCCGCCGTCTTGGTGCCTGCATCGTACTTCGTAACCTCATTCAGGGCCTGGTTGATCGCGTTGTACGCGCTCACGAAGGCCTCTACATTCTTTTTGACGGCAGAGTTGTCCTTGGCCACGGTGATGGCAACATCTCCTGTTGTGACCTGCAAAGCCGTAAAGGTCACCCCAGCAACGGTGTTGGAAAAGGAATTCGTGGCAGAGGTGACGGCAACGCCATTCACTGTGGCATTTGCGTTAGCAGCGTACTCGGTCGTGCCGCCCACGACCAGCCGCGACAGCCCAGCAGAGTCTGACATATTGCCGTCGGCATCCACCGCACTCACCCGATACCCAGCATCTTCGCCCGTCGAGGTGCTGCGCAGCATCAGGCGCTCACCGGAAGCATCGCTCAACACCGTGGCGGTGACGCCCGCCTTGGATCCGTTGATCTTGCTCGCCACGTCCCCCAGCGTATCCGTCGCGCTGATTTCGACGTTGACTGTTCCCGCGCCGCCCAGAGTGAACACCTTGGGCTCCCCGGACCACTTGCCAATATCAAAGGTCAATGTGCCCGCCCCGACGGCCTGACTGACGGGCGACAACGCCACCGAAATAGTGGATTGCGCCTTGGCCAAGTTCTGAACCTGCACGTTGAAAGATGTGGCGGCAGCACCACCCACGGCAGAAACCGACACCGCATCGGATTTGGACGATGTGGCGCTCACCCCATTCCAGCCTGTGACGCTGGTTAGCTTGCTAGCGGCATCAGCAAGCGTGGAAACTAGGGACTTGAATTGGCCAAAGGCAGACACCTTGGCATTCGTCATGGCCGCCTGTTGATTCAGGCCGTTGGTCTTGGTGATGGGGACCTTGACAGCATCGACCGAGGCCTTGATCAGCCCATTGACATCCACATTTCCGCCCAGACCGATGCCTATTGATGAAAAGCTAGCCATATTCCACCTCCTGAATCCATACCGGGTTGAACCGCCACAAATTATCAAGGCCTTTGATTCGGGCAGCCAGCCAAAAAGCACCCCAGAAAGCCGCCAATCTACCCCGTTGCTGCGCGATTGGCAAAACGCAGAAAGCGGCGACGACCAAGTCGCCTCCGCCCTGTGAGGAGCGAGCTTGTTTCACAAACCCGCTCCGCCTCTTCACCCCCACCAAAGATGATCAGCGCAGGAGGGCCAGAACACCCTGTGGCAGCTGGTTGGCCTGAGCCACCATTGCCGTACCAGCCTGCTGCAGGATCTGTGCTCGTGACAGGTTGGCAGTTTCTGCCGCGAAGTCCGCATCCTGGATGCGGCCACGCGAGGCAGAGATGTTTTCGGAAGTGCTTTGCAGGTTGTTCACGGTGGTCTCAAAGCGCGACTGCAGAGCACCGAAGCTGGCCCGCTGGCCGTTAACCGCAGACAAAGCCGAATCAATGATCTTCAGCGCCTTAGTGGAACCATCAACCGTAGACACATCGATGGTATTCACCGCGTTCAGCGTAGACGCCGAGGCGGTGACAGGAGGAGTGCCCGTGAGATTCCCGATCGAGAAGCCCTTGTCAGAATTCATCTCCAGGTACCCACGTGCGGTGGCATACCCACCTGCAGGAGCAGCAGCCACACCGGCAACAAAAGTGGCAGTACCCGAGGTAGCCGATGTAACCGCATCGTAAGCACCCACCGAGATGGTATTGCCAGCAGCCGAATTGTTTTGAACCTGAATATCTGCGCCCGATTCGTTCACAAGGACCACGCCGTTTCCGCCAGCGTTCAGTTTTGCAGAAATCCCTGTCTGCGAAGACACATCGTTGAACGCCTTGACGGTCTCCGCCAGCCCTGCCGCCGTAGCACCCGCTGCACTCACGCTGAATGTGACGTTGGCAGCGGTCGTGTTGTCCCCCTTGACAGCCAGCGAGTAAGAACCGGAAGCTGCAAAGTTGGTTAACTCCACTTGGTTGCGCGCACTTGCTGTAACACCCGTAGCCTCCGACTGAGCATTGATTTTTGCTGCAGCCGTTGCCATGGTGTCAGTCGCAGTGAGGGTCACCGTCTTGGTCTGCAGACCGGCGATGTCAAAGGTACCCGTCAGCGCAGTCGCGGCGGCTGCGGCGGCGACGACAACCGGTGCCGACTGCTTCAGCTGAGCACCGTAGGTGGTCGTGCGGAAGTTCCCGGTGGTGGCTGTGATGGTCTGGTTGGCATTGGCGCCAACCTGGAAAGTAGCCGAGCCAAACGAACCGTCCAGCAGCTTCTGGCCGTTGAATTCGGTCGTAGTGGAGATGCGGTCCAGCTCAGACAGCAGCTGGCCCACTTCAGCCTGAATGGCCTTACGATCGCCAGCGGAGTTGGTTGCATTGGCGGACTGCACAGACAGTTCACGCACACGCTGCAGGATATCGCCGGAGGCCTTGAGTGCGCCCTCAGCCGTTTGCGCCAACGAAATGCCGTCATTGGCATTGCGCACCGCCTGGTTCAGGCCACGGATCTGCGATGTAAAGCGCTCGGAAATGGCCAAGCCAGCAGCATCATCCTTGGCGCTGTTGATACGCAGACCCGACGACAGGCGCTGGATGGAGGTATTGAGCGAGGCCTGGCTCATGCCCAGATTGCGCTGTGCGGTCAAGGAACTGACGTTGGTGTTGATGGTAGCTGCCATTTGCAAATCTCCTGAAAAGAACTGACTGAATATGGCGTTGCCGCCAACCTGGTGCCAGGCAAGGCACCCGGCCATACGGTTCACAGCGCCGACATGGCCTTCTGATGAACGGCGGGCATTTACGTCCCGTTGCAAATGTTTTCGGACACTGCGGCGAAAACTTTAGGGCGAAACGCACAAGTTGCAGGGTTTTTGTGCGCTTTATCGCAGCACCACGCACCGCGCTCGACTTTCACAATTCACCCATCGTTCCCGTCTTGTCTGCCGGACGGTGGGGCTTCTACCGGCGCAGATTTGGTTTTTCAAGCCTTTTAGGAGCATATCCATGGCCGCCACTATCAATACCAACGTCAGCTCCCTGACCGCCCAGCGCAACCTGGGCATGAGCCAGTCCTCGCTCAATACCTCCATCCAGCGCCTGTCGTCGGGTCTGCGCATCAACAGCGCCAAGGATGACGCTGCTGGCTTGGCCATTTCCGAGCGCTTCACCACCCAGATTCGGGGCTTGAACCAAGCGGTGCGCAATGCCAATGACGGCATTTCACTGGCCCAGGTCGCGGAAGGCGCCCTTGCCGGAGCCAGCAACATCTTGCAGCGGGTGCGTGAATTGTCTGTGCAATCGGCCAACGCGTCCAATTCAGCAGGCGACCGCAAAGCCATTCAGGCTGAAGTGGGCCAGCTCCTCTCCGAGCTGGACAGAATTTCCGTTTCGACAGAATTCAACGGCCAGAAGCTGCTGGATGGATCGTTCGGCACCGCCACTTTCCAGGTGGGCGCGAACGCAAACCAGACCATCACAGCCACCACCGGGAACTTCCGCACGACCACCTACGGTGCTCAGCTCAAGCAATCGGCGCCCGTGGTAGTAACAGCAGCTGCCGCCCCCACTCCGTTGACTGGCACCTTCGACGTCGCTGGACTGCAAACCAAGACGGTGACGCTCACGGCGGCCGACACCATGGCAACGGCTGCCGCCAAGATCAATGCACTCTCCGAAGCGACAGGCGTTACAGCGAGCGCGCGCAACCAGGTCGAATTGACCACATTTGCAGCTTCTGGCTCATATTCGTTGGCTGTGAAAGGGGACAACACAACCGCCGCCAACGTCACGTTTAGCGTGTCTGCCGCCGGTGCTACCGCCGCAGGCTTGGCAGAGGCCATCAAGGGCTTCAACGATGTATCGTCGCAAACCGGCATCACCGCCAAACTCAATGACGCAGGCAATGGAATTGTGCTCATCAACGAATCGGGCGCGAACATCCAGATCCAGAACAACTCTCTCGCAGGCAACACTATCGCCGTGGGCGCCTACGACGCAGCGACTTCGGCAACCACCGGCACCCCCACCTTTGTCGCAGGCGTTGCTGCAGCACCCGCAGGCGGCTTTGCGACAGCCACCGGATACCTGGAGATGAGTTCAGACAAAGGCTTTGCCATCACCAACCTGACTGGCACACCTCCGGTGACGGCAACGGCATCCACATTGAACGCCGTGAACGTCATTGATGTTTCCACCGTCGATGGTTCTACCAAGGCACTGAAGATCATCGATTCGGCCCTGGCTGCAGTCAATGGTCAGCGCGCCAGCTTCGGCGCACTTCAGGCCAGATTCGAGACCACCATCTCAAACTTGCAGCTTTCTTCCGAAAACATGTCTGCCTCGCGCAGTCGCATTCAGGATGCCGACTTTGCGGCAGAAACCGCCAACCTGTCACGCGCGCAGATCCTGCAGCAGGCGGGGACTGCGATGGTGGCTCAAGCAAACCAGATACCGCAAGGCGTGTTGGCCCTGCTCAAAGGGTAACAGGTGATCTATAGCTGCATCGAACGGGTGAAAGACGATGCCCTGCTCTTGAGCACCAGAGGCCCATTTGGCCTCTTTTTTTTACCCATGCCCCTAGCTAGCCTCAGTGTCGACCCGCCAGCGGCGTGCGGCTCATTGCTGCATTTCGTGCTCAGCAATCCGATACATTTGCAGTAACCTTAGGTAAAACAGCGTCTGTGGTCTTGCGAGAGCCACCTCTATAGCCCAGCAGCGCCCTACACGTCTAAAGCATGTTTGTCATCATCGGTTACGTCGTCTGCCTCGGCTGCATCTTCGGTGTGTACATCGTGCACGGGGGCAATATCAGCGTGATTCTCAAGGCATTGCCGTTTGAGATCATCACCATTTTGGGCGGCGCACTGGGCGCATTTGTGGTGAACAACCAGCCCAAGGTGATCAAGGCCACCTTGGCCGCACTGCCGATGGCGCTCAAGGGTTCCAAATACACCAAAGAGCGCTACATGGAGCTGATGGCGATGCTCTATGACATCCTGCAAAAGGCCCGCAAAGAGGGGTTGATGGCCATTGAGAAGGATGTGGAAACACCCCACGAGTCCGAGATCTTCAAGAAATATCCCACGGTGGGCAGCGACCACCACGTGATCGAGTTCACCACCGACTACCTGCGCATGATGGTGTCGGGCAACCTGAATTCCCATGAGATCGAAGCGCTCATGGACAGCGAGATCGACACCCACCACCAGGAAGCACACGCCCCGGTGGCCGCCCTGGCGCGCCTTGCAGGCGCCCTGCCCGCCTTCGGGATCGTGGCCGCCGTGCTGGGGGTGGTGAACACCATGGGCTCGGTGGGCCAGCCGCCCTCCGTGCTGGGCGGCATGATCGGCTCGGCGCTGGTGGGCACGTTCCTGGGCATCTTGCTGGCCTACGGCGTGGTGGAACCCCTGGGCGGACTCGTCGAGCAAAAGACCGAGGACGCTGCCAAGGAACTGCAGTGCATCAAGTCCACCCTGCTGGCCAGCATGCAGGGCTACAACCCCGCCACCGCCATTGAGTTTGGCCGCAAGGTGCTGTTCTCCAACGTACGCCCCAGCTTCTCGGAGCTGGAAGGACACGTGAAGGGCAAGAAGTAGCAGGCGCCGCGGATGCAGTAGCCGCGCCGTAACGCCCCACCACCACCATGGCAGAAAAGAAGCTCCAGCCCATCATCATCAAGCGCGTCAAGAAAGGCGGCCACGCGGTGCATGGTGGCGCCTGGAAGATCGCTTATGCCGACTTTGTGACGGCGATGATGGCGTTCTTCTTGCTGATGTGGCTTTTGGGCTCCACGGCCAAGGGTGAGCTCCAGGGCATTGCGGCATATTTCGCTTCGCCGCTCAAAGTGGCGATGACCGGTGGCGACGGTGCAGGCAACAGCTCCAGCGTCATCCCCGGTGGCGGCAACGATCTGGCCAAGGTGCATGGTCAAGTGCGCCGCTCCGATGTGGAAGAAGCCAAGCAGCGCCGCATGAGCATCGATGCCGCGCGGGCAGAACGCGCCAAGCAGGACCAGGAGCGCATCAAGGCCCTGGAGGCCAAGATCGATGCGCTGATCACCGAGAACCCGCGCCTGAATGAGTACAAGTCGCAGATCCGCATCGACATCACGCCCGACGGGCTGCAGATCCAGATCATCGACGACCAGAACCGCCCCATGTTCGACAGCGGTAGCGCGTTGGTAAAACCCTACATGCGCGACATCCTGCGCGAAATTGGAGCAGCCCTCGGTGGCGTCGAAAACCGCATCAGCCTTGCAGGCCACACCGACGCCGTACCTTATGGCAACAGCGAAAAGGGGTACAGCAACTGGGAGCTATCGGCAGATCGCGCCAACGCCTCGCGGCGGGAACTGGTCTCTGCTGGCATGCCAGACGCTAAACTGGGCCGCGTGGTGGGCTTGGCCGCCAGTGATCTGCTGGACCCCAAGAACCCACGCTCGCCCTCCAACCGGCGCATCACCATCACGGTGTTGACCCGGGAGGCCGAAGAACGGCTCATGGGCAAAGGGATTCCTGAAATCACGTCCACAGAACTGTTGACGGAAAAGCGGGAAAATCCCCCCCCAAGCAGGTAACAGTTACGACTTGTCACCAAACCTGCCACCCATGACAATGCTTACAGTAAATCTCGACTGAAAGGGTCCCAAGTGACCACAGCCCTTCGTTTTTTGATCGTTGACGACTTCTCCACCATGCGACGCATCGTTCGCAACCTGCTCAAGGAGAGCGGGTTTGCAGACGCCGACGAGGCCGAGGATGGTGTCGCCGCACTCAACAAGCTGCGCAACAGCAAGTTTGATTTTGTGGTGACCGACATCAACATGCCCAACATGAACGGCTTCCAGCTGCTGGCCGAGATCAAGAAGGACGACAAGCTCAAACACCTGCCCGTCCTGATGGTGACCGCCGAAGCCCGCAAGGAAGACATCGTTGCCGCCGCCCAGGGAGGCGCTGCGGGTTACATCGTCAAACCCTTCACCAAGGCAACTCTGGAAGAGAAAGTGACCTTGATTCTGAAGAAGATGGGGTTATGACACCATGGACGACACACCGGACAACAGCCAGCCTGCCGATGTTCATCACAAGATTGGCCTGCTGACACGTCAGCTTCACGATTCGCTCAACGAGCTGGGTTATGCCGACAAGCTGCGCGGCTCCATGGGCGAGCTGCCCGACGCACAGAGCCGACTTTCCTATATCGCCCGCCTGACGGGAGAAGCGGCCGAGAAGGTGCTCAACCGCGTCGAACAGGCCAAGGCCCAGCACGACTACATTGCGGCGGAAACGCGCCGGGTCGTCAACTCGCTGGTGGCGGACCCGGTGGCGGCTGTGGCCAAGGGCGAGATCTTCAACTTTCTGACCGACGTGGAGCGCGTGACCAAGGAGGCCGACACGCACCTCACCGAAATCATGATGGCGCAGGATTTTCACGACCTCACCGGCCAGGTGATTGCGCGCGTGGTGAACCTGGCAGCCACCATTGAAGAGCAGCTGGTGCAACTGCTCATCCAGACGGCTCCGCCCAGCGCCCAGGTGCCCGCCGAGCCCGTCCGCGCAGCGCATCTTCAGGGCCCGGTGGTGGACCCGGAGAACACCCCCGACGTGGTCACCGACCAGTCCCAGGTGGACGACCTGCTGGCCAGTCTGGGCTTCTGACGCTCCGCTTCCAGTCCGGCAGCCCTACAGCGCTAGTGCAATATGGCCTGATTGCTATCATTTTTGAAAAGAATGACAGCAACCCACAGCGTGGGTCAGACACAGAGCCGCCGCTAGACACACCCCAGGCACCACCGAAAAGAGGGGGCTGCAGCCCCCTTATCAGCCTTTAGATTTCCAGGTCGCTCACGACAATGGCATGACACCAGCCGTCATGCCACCATGGAATCCAGCCAAGAAAAAAGCCTCCCCGCGTCAGAACGCAAGCTGCAAAAAGCGCGCGAAGACGGCCAAGGGGCACGCTCGCGCGACTTGTCGCACCTGGCCATCCTGGGTGCGGGCGCCGCATGCATGCTACTGCTGGCCCCACAGCTGATGGACCGCATGCAGTGGGCCATGAGCCAGCAGCTGGCGTTCAATGCGGCCACGGTGATGGCGCCTGGCACCATGCTCTCGCGGCTGCAGGACATGGTCATCGTGGGCTTGGTGGCCAGCACGGTGTTTGCCACCCTCACCAGCGCTGCGGGGCTGATCAGCGCCATCGGGGCGGGCGGCTGGATTCTCAGTGCCAAGCCCATCACACCGCAGTTCAACCGACTCAACCCGATCTCCGGACTGGCCAACCTGTTTTCCAAGCAGCAGATGGCCAACGTGGCCAAGATGGTGCTGATGACCGCCATCCTGACCTACGTGGCCTGGAAGTTCCTGGGCAACAGCCTCGAAACGGTCGCCATGCTGGTGCTGCAACCCTCGCCGATGGCCATTCGCCAGATTGCAGACTGGCTGACCTCGGGCATGAGCCTGTTGCTGCTGGTCGTGTTTCTGGCTGCCTTGGTGGATGTGCCTTTGCAGGCGTTCTTCTTCAAGGAACGACTGAAGATGTCGCACGAGGAAGTCAAGCAGGAGCACAAGGAGTCTGACGGCAACCCCCACACCAAGGGCCGCATCCGCCAGAAGCAGCGCGAGATCGCCGACCGGGCCAGCGTAGGCGCCGTCCCCAAGGCTGACTTTGTGGTGATGAACCCCACCCACTACGCCGTGGCCCTCAAATACGACGAGAAGACCATGAGTGCGCCCCAGGTCATCTCGCGCGGCACCGACCTCATCGCCATGAAGATCCGCGACGTGGCCAAGGAGCACAACGTGCCTGTGCTGCAGTCGCCCATGCTGGCCCGTGCGCTGTATGCCCATGCCGAGCTGGACCAGGCCATCCCCGCGACGCTCTACACCGCCGTTGCCCAGGTGCTGGCCTATGTGTACCGCCTCAAGGCAGCCCTGCGTGGCGAAGGCCGCATGCCCGACAGCCTGGTGGAGCCTTTCGTGCCGCCTGAACTCGATCCGCTGAACCGCACCACGGTGCAAGGTGCCGCCGTATGAACACCTCCGTAAAGTCTTTGCAGCAATGGGCGGGCACCAATGCCAGCGCCCTGCAGGGCCTGTCGGCACCACTGCTGGTGGTGGCGATTCTGGCGCTGATGGTGCTGCCCATCCCCCCGTGGCTGCTGGATGCATTTTTCACGCTCAACATCGCCGTCGCGCTGATGGTGATGATGGTGGCGGCGTACATGCTGCGTCCGCTGGACTTCGCGGCATTCCCTTCGGTGCTGCTGCTGACCACACTGATGCGCCTGTCGCTGAACGTGGCCTCTACGCGCGTGGTGCTGCTCGAAGGCCACCAGGGCCCTGGCGCAGCGGGTGCAGTGATCGAGGCCTTCGGCCACTTCCTGATCGGCGGCAACTTCGCCGTCGGCCTGATCGTTTTTGCGATCCTCGTAGTGATCAACTTCGTGGTGATCACCAAGGGCGCCGAGCGCATTGCCGAAGTGTCGGCGCGCTTCACCCTGGACGCCATGCCCGGCAAGCAGATGGCGGTGGACGCCGACCTGAACGCCGGCCTGATCGACGAAAAAGAAGCCAAGCGTCGCCGTGCCGAAGTGGCGGAAGAAGCCAACTTCTTCGGCTCCATGGACGGCGCGTCCAAGTTCGTGCGCGGGGACGCCGTGGCGGGCATCCTGATCCTGCTCATCAACATCATTGGCGGCTTCGCCATTGGTGTGTTGCAACACGACCTGTCGGCCAAGCAGGCCGCAGACAGCTACATCCTGCTGGCCATTGGCGATGCGCTGGTGGCACAGATTCCCGGCCTGCTGATTTCGGTGGCAGCCGCCATGGTGATCTCGCGCGTGGGCAAGGACCACGACATGGGCCGCCAGATCGTTCAGCAGCTGTTCATGTCGCCCCGCGTGCTGGGCGTGACGGCGGGCATCCTGATCCTGCTGGGTTTGATCCCCGGCATGCCGCATGTGGTGTTCCTGACCATGGGCAGCCTGCTGGGCTACGGCGCCTGGGTGATGTATGAGCGCCAGAAGGTTCCCCCGGTGGTCGAAGCCCCACCGCCACCCGCCACCGATGGCGAAGCCACCTGGGACGACTTGCAGCCCGTGGACCTGCTGGGCCTGGAACTGGGCTACCGCCTCATCAGCCTGGTGGACAAGAGCCGCCAGGGCGACCTGCTCACCCGCATCAAGGGCGTGCGCCGCAAGTTTGCACAGGAAGTCGGCTTCCTGCCCCCTGCCGTGCACGTACGTGACAACCTCGAACTCAAGCCCAGCGGCTACCGCATCACGCTGCGCGGCGTGGTGGTGGGCGAGGGCGAAGCCTTCCCTGGCATGTTTCTGGCCATCAACCCCGGCGGCATCACCACGCCGCTGATCGGCACGGCCACCACCGACCCTGCCTTTGGCCTGCCAGCACACTGGATCGACGATCGGCAAAAGGAAGCCGCACAAATGGCCGGTTTTACCGTCGTTGATTCCGAAACCGTGATGGCCACCCATTTGTCACACTTGATGCAAGTGCAAGCCGCCAAGCTCCTCAGTCGCACGGAAACGCAGCAACTGGTGGAACACGTGGCCAAGCTGGCCCCCAAGCTCATCGAAGAAGTGGTTCCGAAAATGGTCTCCATCGCAACGTTCCAGAAAGTCCTCCAGCTGCTGCTGGAAGAGTCTGTGCACATCCGCGATATCCGCACCATCATCGAAACGCTGGCTGAGCATGCTGGTGGCGTCTCGGACCCCGTCGAACTGGCCCGCCGCGTGCGCATTGCGCTCTCGCCCGCCATCGTCCAGCAGATCTACGGCCCCACCCGCGAGCTCAACGTCATTGCCATCGAGCCCGGCCTGGAGCGCCTGCTGGTGCAAGCCCTGGGCAACACGGCAGGCCCCGCACTCGACCCCGGCGTGGCCGACATCCTCACACAAAAGGCCGCCGAAGTGGCCCTCAAGCAGGAAGAGATGGGCCTGCCCGCCTGCCTGCTGGTTCCCGACCAGATCCGCAATGCCATCTCCCGCCTGGTGCGCCGCGTAGCGCCCCGCCTGCAGGTGCTGGCACACAGTGAAATTCCAGAGACCCACACCATCCGTATTGGGCCGATCCTTAAAGGTGCATCAGCATGAACATCAAACGCTTTACCGCCCCCACCTCCCGGGAGGCTCTGGCCAAGGCGCGCATGGCCTTTGGCGACGGCACGCTGATTCTGTCCAACCGCCCCACGGCCAACGGCGTGGAAGTGGTGGCCACGGCCGAGGACACGCTGTCGGCTCTGGACGGTGGTGCGCCCACCGCTTCGTCCAACCCGCCCCTGCTGGCGCCCAGCACTGCGCGCAGCACCCCACAGCGCGCCAGCCAATCGGCAGCAGCGTCGGGCCTGGGCCGCAACCCGGTCGAGGAAGACACCGAACAGCTGGCCATGAGCACGCTGTCGTTCCAGGACTATGTGCGCGAACGCATGCTGCGCCGCCGCCACGAGGCACTGAATGGTCCCTCGGAACCCCAGACACTGTCTGAACGCAGCCGCGACCAGGAACCGGAACGTGAACGCATGCCAGCGCCCTCCGTGGCACGCCACAACCCGCTGCGCACCATCCCGATGGACATCCCGCCCGAGCCACCGCGCCGTCGACAGGAAGCTCCCAGCGCCCACCTGATCCAGTCGAACAACCAGCAGAGCGTGATGAACGAGCTGCATGCGATGAAAGAGCTGATCGAAGACCGCTTCAACACGCTGGCCTGGCTGGGGCAGGCGCGCCAGAACCCGATCCAGTCCAACCTGATGCTGAAGATGATCCGTGCCGGATACTCCCCATCGCTGGCCCGCGCCGTGCTCGAACGCATGCCCGAAGACCTGTCGGCGGGCGAATCGGTGCGCTGGCTGATGGAGGTGCTGGAACGCAACCTCAAGACCGACCAGACCGATCCCCCCCTTTATGAACAGGGCGGCATCTTCGCCATGGTGGGCTCTACGGGTGTGGGCAAGACCACCACCACCGCCAAGCTGGCAGCCATGTGCGCCCGCATCCACGGCCCCGGCAGTGTGGGGCTGATCACGCTGGACACCTACCGTGTGGGCGCGCACGAACAACTGCGCACTTACGGGCGCATGCTGGGCATCGTGGCCCACCTGGCGCACGACCGCGCCGCGCTGCAGGACCTGCTGGGCCTGCTCAGCGGCAAGAAGATGGTGTTGATCGACACCACCGGCGTGGCCCCCAGGGACCCCCGCAAGCGCGACATGCTGGATGTGCTGGACCTGCCCCATGTGAACCGCCTGCTGGTGCTCAACGCCGGCTGCCATGGCGACACGCTGGATGACGTGCTGACCGCCTTCAAAACCGACGGCTCGCAACAGGCCATCCTGTCCAAGGTGGACGAGGCCGTGAAGCTGGGCCCCGCCATCGACGCACTGATCCGCCACCAGATGGTGCTGCGCGGCGTGACCAACGGCCAGCGCGTGCCCGAGGACTGGGAGCGTGCCAACGCCCACCAGCTCATCAGCGCCTCCATGCGGTCGCCGGCGAAGTCGGCTTTCGACCCCAAGGCCACGGACCTGAACTTCTTCTTCTCGCACTCTCCTGACACCGTGACGGAGGGGGGGCTGGTCGATGCTTGATCTGGGTTTTCACCAGGCGGCCAGCCTGCACAGCCTCACCCCGCAGGCAGAGCTGCGGCTGCTGGCAGTCGCCAGCCAGGGCAACACGGCGAGCGGCCTGGAAACGCTATGGCAGATCTGCGCCAGCCTGCAGCGGCTGGGCTATCCGGTGGTGGTGCTCGACGGCACGGCGCAGGAGTCCGACGACAGCCCCGGGCTGCTGCACCTGCTGCAACATGCCACGTGGAATGACGGCGCCAGCCTGAACCTGGGCGCCACCGCATCCTCGCTCGCCGTGATTCCAGCGGCCAAGGGGCTGCAGCACCTGAGCCGCAAGGCCAGCGACAGCACACGCTCGCCCATGGAGAGCTTGCTGCCCTGCTTCAGGACTTACGGCCTCATGGTGATTCACGCACCAGCCTCCACCCTGGGGCCCCTGCTCACCCACACGGCCACGGTTCCGCTGGTGGTCATGGGCAGTGGCGCAGCGGGCGTGATGACCAGTTACAAGAGCCTCAAGCAGATTGCGCTACACACTGGCTTGCCCTGCATGGTGGCCGCTTTGCTGCACGGCAACACCGCCGCCGAACGCCGCAAGGCCCAGTCCCAGCTGATGACCTTGCAGGCATGTGCCGAGCGCCATCTGGGCGGCCCGATACGAACCACCACTATTGCCACGCAGAACCCCCAGGAGCTTCAGCGCCTGGCCTTGCAACTGCTGGAAAATGCGGGCACTATGAACGGAGCGCTGGCTGCGCTGACACCCAGCAACTTGACAGGCATGCCTGCGCATTTTGTCCGGAGCCACTGACCAGAGCCTGTGATGCACCTCTACGTACGCACGTTGACCCGAAACGCTCCCCACGGTCTGGCAAGTTGCTGGCCCCGGGCGGCGGAAAAAGATCGGGTGATGGCACCCCCAAGCGGCTCCAGAACAAGATCGCATACCCGCCCTACCAGTGCATAACACCCTCTCTATGTACACCGCCAAAGGCCAGCTTGATCGCGATGCCATGATCCGCCAGCATGTACCGCTGGTCCGGAGGATTGCGCACCACATGATCGCCAAGCTGCCTCCCAATGTCGAGCTGGATGACTTGATCCAGGTCGGCATGATGGGGCTGGCCGAAGCCCTGTCGCGCTACGAAGTGGCACAGGGCGTGCAGTTTGAAACCTTTGCCACCCAGCGCATCCGGGGCGCCATGCTCGACGAGCTGCGTGAGGGTGACTGGATGAGCCGCAGCTCGCGCAAGAGCCAGAAAGACATCGAGCACGCCGTGCACCGGCTGGAGCAAAAGCTGGGCCGCAGCCCGCTGGAGTCTGAAATAGCCGGCGAAATGGGCATGAGCCTGGCGGACTACCAGAACCTGCTGGGCAAGGTGCGGGGTACCCAGCTGGTGTACCTCGAAGACATGACGCATGGCAGCGACGACGAGGACGGGTTTCTGGACCGTCATGTTGCCGACAGCGCGGCCGATCCGGTGGAGCTGCTGCGCGATCAGCGGCTCAAGACGTCACTGGTCAACGCCATCAAAACCCTGCCGGAGCGCGAGCAGCACATCATGGGCATGTACTACGAACATGACATGAACCTCAAGGAAATTGCCGCCGTGCTGGGCGTCACCGAGTCGCGCGTGTGCCAGCTGCACAGCCAGTCCATTGCCCGGCTGCGGGCCAAGATGCGCGCGCACTGAGCCCCCCCCACCGGCGAACACCAGGCGCCGCGCAGGTCGTTGCGCAAGTCGTTGCGCAGGGCCAGAGGGTTACAGGCCGCCGCTTTTCGCGACCGGGCCCACAACCCCTTCAGAACAATGGATGCCGCTCAGCCTGCAGAGCGGTAGATGCGTGCCACACCCGGCGCGGCTCCGCGCGCCCCCAGGCCATCGCCATAGGTAGCTGCCGCATTGGGGGGCAACAGGCCGGCGGCTTGGCGGTCCGTGCTGGCAGCAAGCCGGGCCAGGCTTTCACGGTGCAGGATCAGCATGCCGCGGATCGCATCCGCGCGCTTTTGCAGCGACGCCGGCAAGGGCAACCCCCGCGCGGCCGCCTGCTCCAGCGCACGCGAAAAATCGGCCGCTGCATCACGCAAGGCCGTGCTGTTCTTTTCCAGGGAGGTGGGGTCGGCCGCGAGCAGTGCGGCGGAGACTTGTTCGATCAGCTGCTCAACAGCCGAGAGAGATTCTTCCAGAGACATGGCGCATTGTGCGATGGATTGCGCCCGGGAGCAAAACGCCGGTCAACCCCGCGAGCGGGACAGGATCTCCTGGGCGTTGGACAACAGCTTGTCGGCAATGGCTTCGGCGTCGACCGAGAATTCGCCCTTTTCGATGGCAGCGCGCACTGCCTTGACCTTGCCTGCGTCAAAATCTGCCGTGCTGCGGGTGGCAGGGCTGAGCGCCCGGGCCGCGGTGGACACAGTGACAGGCACACCGGCGGATGACGCCATCAGTGCGTCCTTGGTGGCTCCTTCAGCAGCGCTGGCTGGGGCCTTGGCTTGCTTGGCAAGCCCCGTCGGCGGCAACCCGCCCGGCAGTTCCGGTGTTTGACCTATCTTCATCGCTCTCTCCACCACCCCGTTGGATGTGGGGCATCAGTAGCAATGTTTTCGACCCATTTGGCCCGGACTTTAGCCATTTATTACCGGGGCGTCATCACAGAGTGACATCCACTGTCCCAGAATCATTCACAGTTCCACTCACGATGCGGCCATTCTCCATGCGCACGCGCACAGTCTGCCCGGCAGAGCCTGCGGTCAACGCCTGGCCCGCTGAGCTGACCGCATAGCCCGGCCCCTGGGCCACCACTTTCACCTGCGCACCGGCCTTGAACAGCAGGGGGGCTCGCACCATGGCCTGGCGCACCGCCTGCCCCGCCACCAGTTGGCGGGCCGCGGTCTGCCCTACCCACAGGTCGGGATTGGCCATGACGGGAGAGGAATCGGCCGCCCAGTCCACTTCGGCCTCTGTGGCGTCATTGGCCGTCAACACGGCACCGGGCGCCACATTGTTGGTCAACACCCAGGCCGGGCCAAACGCCTTGATGGTGACGGGCAAAAACACGTTCCATGCGGTGGCGCCCTCCACGCAGCGCAGCCCCAGACGGGTCCGGCCCCACAGGCGGGCACCTACGGGCAGATAGGGTTCAACGCGCGCACAGGGCGCCAGCCGCAGGCGCGAATCCAGTGAGCCAACACTCACTTCCATACGCAGTGGCAGCGCGGAGGACGGATTGCGGGCCAACGCATCGTCCAGCCAGCGCTGGGTAAGCGGCCCCAGGTCCGCCGCGGGGTCTGCCGCCGACTGGGCGTGCGCAACACCATGGGGGCCCAGCGCAGCCACAGCCAATGCACCCACCAGGCAGAACGTACGCACCAAGGCGCCGGCACGCACAACGTGCGACTGCCGGGTGGCGCCGCACAGCGCGGCGTCGGTGTTGGCGTCAGAGAAAAGGAAGTGGGCGGTCATAGGGGCCTCCTGGGCATCGGCTGGCCAGGCTGCCCGCGCACGGGGTGCTACGGAAGGCAGGGGCCATTTCACCCCTGGAACTATAGGCAGATGACCCGGACGCAAAACCCGGAACTGCGCATCCATTTGCCACTTCTTCGCGCTTTAGAAAAAGGGCGCGGTTTCCATAATCGAGCCACGCCAAAAGCCCCCCGGGGATGGCGACTTTGCAACCGACGGTGTGAGGCACACATGCTTGACAAGATGACCAACCAGCTGAATTTTCACGGCAACGCCCTGGTGCTGCGTGGGGAACGTCAGCGCGCCATCGCCAGCAACATTGCCAACGCCGACACCCCTGGCTATGTGGCACGCGACTTCAAGTTCGGCGACGCGCTGCGCGAGGCCACAGGCATGACTTCTTCCGCCACAGGCACTGCCGGCGCAGCGGTCACGCGGCTGGCAACCGGAGGCTCGTACGGAACCGCAGGCACGACCGATCCGCACCATATTCCGCTGCCCACCGTGAATTCCAGCACCAGCATCGACCGGCAAGGCGCCCTGGGCTATGCGGTGCAAACCCAACCGAGCCTGGACAACAACTCGGTGGACCTGGACCGCGAGCGTGCCAACTTCGTGGACAACGCCGTGCGCTATGAAGCCACGCTGCGGTTCATCAACGGCAACGCCAAAACCATGCTCAGCGCCATCCAGGGCCAATAACCAGCCAGCCCCGCAGCGCAGAAAGCGAGCCACCCCATGTCCATGTTTTCGATTTTCAACGTATCGGGCAGCGCCATCAGTGCGCAGTCGCAGCGGCTCAACGTGGTGGCCAGCAACCTGGCCAATGTGGACGCCGTGGCAGGCCCCGATGGTCAGGCCTACAAGGCACGCCAGGTGGTGTTCCAGACAGCGCCCATGGGGGCCGACAGCTCTGCGGGCGTCAAGGTCAGCGGTGTCAGCGAAAGCAATGTGCCGGGCCGCCGCGTGCACGACCCCAGCCACCCGTCGGCCGACGAGCAGGGGTATGTGACGCACTCCAACGTCAACGCGGTTGAGGAGATGGTCAACATGATCTCTGCCTCGCGCTCGTACCAGAACAACGTCGAGGTCATGAACACGGCCAAGTCGCTACTCCTCAAAACCCTGCAGATGGGCCAGTAAGGCAAGAGCCTGCTCCAAGAAGGACACCACCATGATTCTCAGTGCCACCAACGCCCCCACGGTGACGGACTCGTCCAGCACCAAGGCCAACGCGTCCACCGACCCGGCTGCCGCGCAAGACCGCTTTTTGAAACTGCTGGTTGCGCAGCTGAACAACCAGGACCCGATGAACCCCCTGGACAACGCCCAG
Source organism: Acidovorax sp. ACV02 (assembly GCF_014851475.1). NCBI lineage: Bacteria > Pseudomonadati > Pseudomonadota > Betaproteobacteria > Burkholderiales > Comamonadaceae > Acidovorax > Acidovorax sp. ACV02. Next base: position 179,246 of record NZ_JACUZU010000009.1, on the reverse strand, counting down.
ATGACTTCGCAGATCGCGCAGATCAACACGGTGACCGGCATCCAGCAACTGAACCAGACCATGCAGAGCATGGCTTCGCAGTTCAACTCGCTGCAGGTCATGCAGGGCACAGCCCTGGTGGGCCGCAATGTGCTGACCGAGGGCTCCAGCCTGGCGGTGGCGGACAAGACCGGCAAGGGCGGCTTCGAGCTGGGCTCGGCCGCCACCAACGTGAAGATCGAGGTCACGACCGCAGGCGGGCAGGTGGTGGACACCATCGACCTGGGTGCCAAGGCGGCGGGCCGCCACACCTTCGACTGGGACGCCAGCCAGTACACCGGCTCCACCGATGGGCTGCAGTTCCGCGTGACGGCCGTCAATGGCTCCACCAAGCTGGACTCCACCGCACTGAACCTTGCCAAGGTGACGGCCGCAGGTGCCGAGGACGGACAGCTGGTGCTGAGCCTGTCCAACGGCAAAACCATCAACTACAGCCAGATCAAGGCCTTGGTGTAACACCAGCCTGCTTCGTATCGCGTCAACAGGAGAACACCATGAGTTTTCAGCAAGGCCTGTCCGGCTTGAACGCCGCCAGCAAGAACCTCGATGTCATCGGGCACAACATTGCCAACTCCAACACCGTCGGGTTCAAGGCCTCGCGGGCCGAGTTTGCCGAGATGGTGGCCTCTGCCATCGGCTCGGCAGGGGGCTCCAATGCAGGCATCGGTGTGGAAGTGGGCGCAGTGGCGCAGCAATTCACCCAGGGCAACCTGACCATCACCGGCAACAGCCTGGACGTGGCCATCAATGGCAATGGGTTCTTCACCCTCACGCTGCCCGATGGCACCGCCGCCTACACCCGCTCCGGCAACTTCAAGCTGGACAAGGAAGGCAACATGATCACCAACGACAACGCGTCGGTGATGGGCTACCCGGTGGACCCGGTGACGGGTCTGCGCAGCGGCACCGACCCCATCCCCATGGTGTTCCCGACCGCCGAGCCGATTCCCGCCAAGCAGACCACCACGATCACGGCGGCCTTCAACCTGGACGCCCGCGCCACCGACGCGGCGGGCAACCCCGCAGCCACGCCCCCCATCCCGGCCACGCCGCGCGCCACCTATGGCACGTCGATCAACGTGTTCGACAGCCAGGGCGTGGCCAAACCGGTGAGCCTGTACTTTCAGAAAACTGCCACCGCCAACACCTGGGACGTATACGACGCCCTGGACGACCCCACCGCTGTGCCGCCCGTGGTGGCCACGCCCATCGGCCAGATCACGTTCGACAACAACGGCGCCATCACCGGCCCGGTGGCCACGCCACCCGCCACGGGCTTTTCGCTGCCGCTCACCATCAACCCCACGCCGCCCAACCCCAATAACCTGCCCACCTATACCGTTGACGTGAGCCTGGACAAGGTGACGCAGTTCGGCAAGAAGTTTGCAGTGTCCAATCTGAGCCAGGACGGCTACACCTCGGGCGAGCTGACCGGCATCAACATCGAGAACAACGGGATGATCATGACCCGTTATTCCAACGGCGTGACGCGTGCCGAGGGCCAGCTGGCGCTGTCGAGCTTCCGCAATACGCAGGGCCTGGCCTCGGTGGGCAGCAACAACTGGGTGGCCACGTTCGAGTCGGGCCAGCCCGTCGTAGGCACCGCCACGGATGGCAGCTTTGGCTCGCTGCGCTCGGGCGCCCTGGAAGACTCCAACGTGGACCTCACGGCCGAGCTGGTGAACATGATGACTGCCCAGCGCGCCTACCAGGCGAACGCACAGACCATCAAGACGCAAGACCAGGTGATGTCCACCCTGGTGAACCTGCGCTGACCGGCTGAACCCCCACTGAACCCGCTCAGGACACCGGAGATCCCCCATGGACCGCATCATCTACACCTCGATGACAGGCGCCAACGCCGCCGCCCACCGGCAGGCGGTGCTGTCCAACAACCTCGCCAACGTGTCCACCGGCGGGTTCCGCGCCGAGATGTCCACCTTCCGCTCGGTGCCGCTGCAAGGCGACGGCGCCAAGACGCGCGTGTTTGCGCTGGAGGCCACCTCGGGCTACGTCAACACCCCCGGCCCCGTACAACGCACCGGCCGCAACCTCGACGCCATGGCGGCCGGCAATGCCTGGTTTGCAGTGCAGGGGCTGGATGGCACCGAGGCCTACACCCGTGCGGGCAGCTTTGAGGTGTCGGCCACAGGCCAGCTGCTCACCCCCACCGGCCTGCCCGTGTTGTCCGATGGCGGAGCGCCCATCGACGTGCCGCCCGGTGCCGATGTGTCGCTCGGGTCGGACGGTACCGTGACCTCCAAGATCCCGGGCCAGCCCGCCCAGGCCATTGGCCGCCTCAAGCTGGGCACTCCCACGCCGGAAGACCCGCTCAAGCGCGGCGACGACGGGCTGTTTCGCACCACGTCGGGCGACCCCATGCCCAACGACGCCAACGCGCGCATGCTGTCGGGCGCGCTGGAAGGCTCGAACGTGAACCCGGTCGAATGCATGGTCGGGATGATCGCTGCATCGCGCCAGTTCGAGCAGCAGATGAAGCTGCTGCAGACCGCCGAAACCAACGACAAGACCGCCAGCCAGCTGCTGAGCATGAACGGCTGATGCCGCTGCCACCCCCAGCACGCACCCGCCATAAGGAAGCACCATGATCAACTCCCTCTGGATCGCCAAGACCGGCATGTCTGCCCAGCAGACCCAGCTCGACGTCATCTCGCACAACCTGGCCAACGTCTCCACCACGGGCTACAAGCGCAACAACGCGGTGTTCGAAGACCTGATCTACCAGAACCTGCGCCAGGTGGGTGCCAACACCACCGAACAAAACCAGCTGCCCACCGGCCTGCACCTGGGCCTGGGCGTGCGCACGGTGGCCACCAGCCGCAACTTCATGCAGGGCAGCCTGCAGGAGTCCAAGAACAACCTGGATGTCGCCATCAACGGCAACGGCTTCTTTGAAGTGACCATGCCCGATGGCACCGTGGGCTACACCCGCGACGGCTCCTTCCAGGTCGATGCCCAGGGCCGCATGGTCACGTCCAGCGGACTTCCCGTGGTCAATGGCATCACCATTCCGGCCAACGCCACCAGCGTCAGCATCAGTGCCGAAGGCGCCGTGGCAGTCACCGTGCCCGGCAACACACAGCCGCAGACCGTGGGCAACCTGGCCATGGCCAGCTTCATCAACCCGGCCGGCCTGGAGCCCATCGGGCAGAACCTGTTCAAGGAATCCGCCGCCTCCGGCCAGCCCCAGCAGGGCACCCCCGGCACGAACGGCCTGGGCATCATCAAGCAGGGGTTTCTGGAAGCCTCCAACGTCAACGTGGTGGAAGAGCTGGTCACCATGATCCAGACCCAGCGCGCCTACGAGATGAATTCCAAGGCCATCCAGACCTCGGACCAGATGCTGGCCAAGCTCGCCCAGTTGTGACCGGAACGCCCCCCGCGCTTTTGCCCAGGACCTTCGCCATGCGCACTTTCACACGCCCTCTTCGCCTGCTGCAGGCACTTGGCTCGCTGCGTGCGGGCATCCCCGCGCTGGGCGCAGCACTGCTGTGCGCCGGCTGCGCCACCCTGTCGCCACCGCCGCCGGTGGACATCCTGCCCACCACCCCGCCCCCGCTCGCCGCTGCACCGCGCACCCCGCCCCCGGTGACGGGCGGACTGTTCCACAACGCCAGCTACCGGCCCGCGTTTGAAGACCGCCGCGCGCGCCTGGTGGGCGACAACGTGACCATCCAGATCGTGGAGAACGTGACGGCCAGCCAGAAGTCTTCGTCCACGGTGGACCGTGACTCCAAGGTCTCTGCGGGCGTGACCGCCCTGCCCTTCACCAGCACCAGCTTCACCGACAAGCTGGGCGTGGGCGCTTCGTCAGGCAACGCGTTCTCGGGCAAAGGCGGCACCGAAAGCGCCAACACCTTCACCGGCTCCATCACCGCCACGGTGGTGGATGTGCTGCCCAATGGCCACCTGGTCATCACTGGCGAAAAGCAGATCGGCGTGAACCAGAACGTGGATGTACTGCGCTTTTCGGGCACGGTGGACCCACGCGCACTGCAACCCGGCAGTATCGTGAACTCGACCCAGGTCGCCAATGTGCGCGTCGAATCGCGCGGACGCGGCGCGCAGAACGAAGCCCAGGCCATGGGCTGGCTGGGCCGGTTCTTCAACACCGTCACGCCGTTCTGACCGCACTGGGCGCACCGAAAGCGCCCAGGTCCCCAGTCCTTCCGGCATCCGACGGACGGCTGGGTGCGTCCCTTTTTTCACTACAAATTTGATAGCTATTGGCGCATTTAGCACTAGCGCCTCTGGCCGTTTTTACTCAAAAACCGCCGCCCAGAGCGCCCACGTGCCGTTTCTGCGCGGACTTTGCCGACGCGGCTTCAGACCCAGCCAATAAGCCGGTGAACCCGCTTCTTTTTGGGTTTTAGTTCTGGCCATGGCCTACCACAATGGATGCCATGAAAGCCTCGTCCCATTCCCTCTTGCCCCGCACCGCGCGCGTGCTGTGGCTGCTGCTGGCCCTGGTGGCCGCAGGGCTGACAACGCCTGCACAGGCCTTGCGCATCAAGGAAGTGGCGGCGGTGCAAGGCGTGCGCAGCAACCAGTTGACCGGCTACGGCCTGGTGGTGGGGCTGGACGGCACGGGCGACCAGACGACGCAGATGCCCTACACCACGCAGGCCATGTCCAATTACCTGCAACAGATGGGCATCAGCCTGCCACCCGGCACGGCGTCGCAGCTGCAGCTCAAGAACGTGGCAGCGGTGATCGTCACGGCGCAACTGCCCGCCTTTGCCCAGCCGGGCCAGCAGATCGACGTGAACGTCTCGTCCATGGGCAATGCCAAGTCACTCAAGGGCGGCACGCTCATCGTCACACCCCTTCGCGGCGCTGACGGCGAGATCTATGCACTGGCCCAGGGCAACATGGTGGTGGGCGGCGCTGGCGCGTCGTCCGGTGGCAGCAAGGTGCAGATCAACCACCTGAGCGCAGGCCGCATTCCGCTCGGTGCGCAGGTGGAACGGGCCGTGCCCACCCCGCTCAACGAAGGCGACACCATCAACCTGGGCCTGAACGCCTCGGACTTCCAGACCGCCCGCCGCGTGGCGCAGGTGATCAACGCCAAGCTGGGCAACGGCCTGGCCACCGCGCTGGACGGTCGCACGGTGCAGGTGCGCGCCCCCATCGACCCCGGCGCCCGCGTCGGCTTCATTGCCGACCTGGAAGAGCTGCCGCTCGAATCCTCCACGCCCTCTGCCAAGGTGGTTATCAACGCCCGCACGGGCTCGGTGGTGCTCAACCAGTCGGTCACGCTGGGGCCCTGTGCCATCGCCCACGGCAACCTGTCGATCACCATCAGCTCCACGCCCGTGGTCAGCCAGCCCAATGCGTTCTCGCAGGGGCAGACGGTGGTCACGCAAAAGAGCGACATCACCATCAACCAGGAACCGGGCAACGTGATCCAGATGCCCGCGTCGCCGCAGCTGGCCGACGTGGTCAAGGCCCTCAACACGCTGGGCGCCACACCCGGCGACCTGCTGGCCATCCTGCAGGCCATCAAGGCCGCCGGCGCGCTGAACGCCGAGCTGGAGGTGATCTGACATGGATCGCCCTGCTGCCGCCGCTGCGCGCACCATCCACCGGGAGCGACCATGGCCCTGACCCTGCCCTCGTCCAGCACCACCAGCCCCTCGAACGCGCTGGCGGTCGATATCCGCTCGCTCAACTCCCTCAAATACGACGCGGGCACGAGCAACAGCGCACAGGTCACGCGCGAGGCAGCCAAGCAGTTTGAATCGCTGTTCATGCGCGAACTCATCAAGAGCATGCGCGACGCCACCATGAAGTCCGGCCTGATGGAGGGCGAGCAGGCCAACCTGGGCCAGGACATGCTGGACCAGCAGCTGTCTGTGAATATGTCGGGCCTGCAGGGCGGCCTGTCGGAAGCCATCGCCCGCCAGCTTTCGCGCCAGATGGGCGGTGCGGACACCAACTTTTCGGTGCCGTCCACGCTGAGCCTGCCGCAGGCACAGAACCGGTCTGCGACCTCCGCCACCACGTCTTCCGTCGATACCACACTGCCCGTCCCCAAAGGCCGCGAAGGCTTTGTGCAGCACCTGAGCGGCACCGCCGAGCGCGTGGCGCAGGAAAGCGGCATTCCCGCCAGCTTCATGCTCGGCCAGGCCGGGCACGAAACCGGCTGGGGCAAGAGCGAGATCAAGACTGCCAACGGTGGCAACTCGTTCAACCTGTTCGGCATCAAGGCGGGCAAGGGCTGGACCGGCAAGGTGGCCGAGATCACGACCACCGAATACATCAACGGCACACCGCGCAAGGTGGTGGCCAAGTTCCGTGCGTACGACTCGTACGAGGATTCCTTCCGCGACTACGCCAAGCTGATCACCGACAACCCGCGCTACGAAAAAGCCCAGGCCACCGCCAAGACGGGCTCTGCCGTGGCCTACGCGGCCGAGCTGCAAAAGGCCGGTTACGCCACCGACCCGGAGTACGCCAAGAAGCTCAGCGGCGCTATCAACAGCGCGCTGCGTGTACAGCGCGCCCAGGCGTGATGGACGAGAAGAACCGAGGTAAGCCATGAGTCTGCTCAACGTCGGCGCCCGCGCCCTGCTGGCCAACCAGGTGGCCCTGCAGACGGCAGGCCACAACATTGCCAATGTCAACACACCCGGCTATTCGCGCCAGACGGTGGTGCTGCAGACCGTGCAGGGCCAGTTCACGGGCGGTGGCTACATCGGCCAGGGCGTGGATGTGCAGACCATCTTGCGCAACCAGAGCGAGCTGCTCACGCGCCAGTCGGCCGCGGCTGGATCGACCCAGGCGGCCGACGCCATCCGCGCCCAGCGCCTGAGCCAGTTGCAGGAAGTGTTCAGCGGCGGCACCCAGGGCCTGGGCGCCGCCATCAACGACATGATGAACGCGTTCTCGGACGTGGTCAGCAGTCCCACCGACATCACGGCACGCACGGTGGTCCTTACGCGGCTGGACGAAACGGCCGCACGCATGCGCACCGCCAGCGACCGGATCAACGAGATCGAGTACACCGTCAAGGAACAGCTGCAGAGCAGCGTGACCGCCATCAACAGCCTGGCCACGCAGATGGCGGCCATCAACGAGCAGATTGCCCGGGCCACCGGCAACGGCCAGAGCCCCAACGACCTGCTGGACCAGCGCGACCAGATCATCCGCGACATCAACCAGTATGTGCAGACCACCCAGATCCCGGCGGATGACGGCACCGTGGGCCTGTTCGTGGCGGGCAGCCAGCCCCTGGTGCTGGGCAGCACGGCCGCCAGCCTGTCGATCGACGATGCAACGACCTTCCCGGGCAGCGGACAGTCCAAGCTGTTTTTCAACCGCCCCGGCGCCACCCCCGTGGAGCTGGACGAAAACGTGCTGGGCGGTGGCAGCGTCTCGGGCCTGCTGCGCTTTCAGAACACGGACCTGAGCGAAGGGCGCAATCTGCTGGGCCGCATGGCGCTGGCCATCGGCATGACGATGAACGACCAGCAGAACCTGGGCCTGACGCTCGATGGCGTGCCAGGCAAGGATCTGTTCGCCCTGCCCACCAGCATGCCGGGCCATACCAACGGCGCAGGGGTGGGCACGGTGTCGTTCACCGGCCCCACACAGTTTGCTGCGTCCGACTATGAGATTCGCTTCACCACGGGCACAGCCGGGCAGGTGGTGCGCCTGTCCGACGGCCAATCAACCCCGTTCACCAGCGCTGCCAACCTGGCCACGCTGCAGATCGATGGGCTCAACTTCAACCTGACCACGCCCGGCAACCCTGGCGAGCGCATGCTGTTCAAGCCGTTCAGCACGGCTGCCAACAACATCCAGGCGCTGGTGTATTCGCCGCGCGACCTGGCAGCCGCCAACCCCATCAACGCCGCCATGGGCACGGCCAACGGCGGCACCATGCAGCTGGGCAGCCTCAAGGCCACGGGCCTGCCCAACCCGCCGGGGCTGGTGCTGCCGGCAAATGCCAACCCAGCAGCCATTCCGCCCATCCTGGGGGGTATCCAGTTGCAGTTCACCGCCGGGCCGCCCACGACCTACGACGTGCTCGACCGCGGGACCGCGCCACCCACCTCGCTGGCGACTGCGCAGCCCTACACCTCGGGCCAGCCCATCTCGATCAACGGCTGGGAGATCACGCTGCAGGGCACCCCCAAGACGGGCGACACCGTGGTGATCGGCAATGCGCTGGACCCGCAGTACGGAGACGCCTACACCCGCAACGCAGGCAACGCGAATGCCCTGATGGGACTGCGCGACGTGAAAATGTTTGACGAGTCCACCCTCTCCGACGGCTACGCTGGCGCCATTGCCCAGGTGGGCACACGCACCCAAAGCGCCAAGTTTGCGGAGCAGCTGTCGTCCACCATCGCAGCCAACCTGGAGCGCGACCGCACAGCAGTGTCGGGGGTGAACCTGGACGAAGAGGCCGCCAAGCTGATCCAATACCAGCAGGCCTACCAGGCCTCCGCCAAGATGATCCAGATTGCGCAGAACATTTTTGATTCGCTGATCCAGGGCCTGGGCCGATGAATGCCGCCCCTGGCGTGAGGAGTTCGACATGAGCACAAACATCTACCGCGTCGGCACGGCCAACATGTATGACAACGCGCTGCGCAACCTGGGCGCGCGCCAGACCAGCCTGACCACGCTGCAGGAAAACCTGACCTCTGGCAAACGCGTGGTGCGCGCCAGTGACGACCCGGTGTCGGCCGCGCAGGCCGAGCGAGCCCTCAACCGCCTGTCGCGCATCCAGACTGAGCAGCGTGCACTGGAAACCCAGCGCAATGCGATTGCACAGGCCGAATCGTCGTTGGGTGATGCGGTGAGTCTGGTACAGAACTTCCGCGAGCTGGTGGTGAACGCTGGCAGCGCAGCACTCACCCCCAACGACCGCGCCACCATTGCCAACCAGCTGCAGGGCCTGCGTGAGCAACTGGTGGAAGTGGCCAATCGCAAGGACACCAATGGCATCCCGCTGCTGGGCGCGCTGGGCAGTGCCCTGGCACCGTTCCTGGGCCCACTGAGCAGCAGCCCCGACTACGTTTTTGACGGCTTGCCGGGCCAGACCGCCAGCAATGGCGTCACCATCCCCGGCACCGTGGACGGCGACGCCGCCTTCATGTTCGACCCCAACCGCGATGGCGTGTACACCGCCAGTGTCAGCACGATCCCCAACGCCCGCCAGCTCACCACGACTCCCATCACGCCTGTGGACAAGAGCCTGATCACTGGTGACAACTACACCATCACCTTCAGCGCGGTGGGTCCGGGCGCCACGACCGGCACCAGCACCGCCACCTACACGCTGACCAACACCACGACGGGTGCCGTATCCGCGCCGGTCACAGTGCCTGACTACCCCACCGACAAGCCGGTCACTATTTCCGTCACCGGCATTCCGGGGCTGACCTTCGATATCAAGGGCAACCCCGGCAACGGCGACACCGTCACCCTGCAGCCCAGCCCCAGCATGTTCAGCACGCTGGACAGCGCCATCAATGGCATCCGCAACGCCCCCAACAGCAACGCAGCCATCCAGGCCGTGGGCCAGGCGCTGGCCAACGTGGACGTTGGGCTGGAGCGGCTGCACAACATCCGCGGCTTTGCCGGCGAGCTGCTCAATCGCGCAGACCGCATCACCGGCGACCAGGACAAGCGCTCAATCCAGCTGGAAGGCGACCGTTCGCGGGCAGAGGATCTCGATATGATCAAGGGCATTTCCGACTTCCAGAACCAGCAGGTGGGTTATGAGGCTGCACTCAAGTCCTATGCGCAGGTTCAGAAGTTGTCGCTGTTCAACTTTATTGGCTAGGAGCCTGTGCGGCAGAGGGTGTTCGGGCGCAGAGCCCATCGCACGCTGTGCCAGCAGGCTTCAGCACCGGCTGGTGCACCGTGGCGACACCCATCCCGCGAGCGCTGGCTGGCCCTGTTTTTTTGCCTGAGAGCCCATGGTCCAATCCGTCCTAGGTAGCCTGATCCTGGGCTATCGCCCTTTGTGGAACCGCGCCCGCAAACTTGCAGGCATCCAGCTGTATGCCCACAACGAGGCCTCGGCAACCGTCGACGGCGGGCACCTGTTGCGCACGCTGCAGGAGCTGTGGTCGGCCAGCTCGCCGCCGCTGCTGATCTCGGCACAGACCCGCCAGCTGCTGTGCGACCTGCTCGAAAACGCGCCACGGGCTGCACCGTGGATCGAGGTGCGCGGCGAGTGGCTGTCGGACTCTGCCATCTATGACCGCGTGAAGGCCGCGCACCAGCGAGGGCTGCGCATGGTGTGGCGGGGCGACATGGACAAGCTGCCCGAGCCCGAGATTGCCCGCTGCTTCGACAACAGCCTGCTGACCCTGCGCCCGGAAGACGCCGTGGCTGCGCTGCAGGCCACGCCCCCACGCCCAGGCAGTGCCGCAGCCGCAGCAGCACCTGTTGCCAAACGCACCCCCAGCCCGGTGCTGGCCGGCCAGATGTATGAAAACATCGCCAGCCGGGCACTCATGGAGCACTGTCTGGACCAGGGCAACGCGATGGCGCTGGCTGGGTGGCCGACGGAGGATGTGCTCTACAGCCTGCGCCACCACCCGCAGCAGCCCTCGCACGCGGTGATCTTCAAACTCATGAAGGCCATCGACGACGAGCAGTCGCTGGAAACCTTTGAAGACATCATGGGCGAGGACCCGCTGCTCGCGTACCGCTTCATGGTCTATACCAACTCGGCCGCCCTGGGCCTGCGCACCGGAATTGATTCGCTGCGCCGGGGCCTGGTGATGATGGGCTACAGCTCCATCAAGCGCTGGCTGTCCGACCAGCTGCCCCATGCGAGCACCGAGGCCAACATGCAGCCGGTGCGCGAAGCCATGGTGATCCGCGCACAGCTCACCGCGCGGCTGCTGGACGCGGGCATCGAGAACGACCTGCGCCGCGAGATCTACCTGTGTGGCCTGCTCTCCCAGCTCGATGAGCTGCTGGGCGAGCCCCTGGGCACCATCCTCAAGCGCCTGCCCCTGTCCGAACGCATCTACGACGCCACCGTGTTGCGCACTGGCCCCTACACCGGCGGTCTGCAGATGGCCTGCGCACTGGAGACAGATGACGCCAGCGCCATCCGCCAGCTGTGCGAGACCTTCGAGATGGACCTGGAAGAGGTCAACCGCGCGCTGCTGCGGGTGTTGTCTGACCTGGAAGTGGAAAGAAAGTAGGCCCCTGCGCCGGTTTTCGGCGGGCGACACCACCATGCGATTGCGCGACTCCAGGGCAATGTCTGCGGCTCACCGCCCTTGCTCAGCCCGCACACGCTCAAAGATGCGCCAGAACGCCGCGTCCTGCGTCGTCGCAAAGTTGATGCGCATGAGCGTGCTGGGCTTACGCTCGGCGTGAAAAAGCGCACCGGGGGCCAGCAGATAGCCTTCGTCCAGCATGCGCTGGGACAGCGCATCGGTATCCACTCCGGTCTCCACCCAGCCAAACAGGCCCACCGGCTCGGCCGCAAAGGTGCAGCCCGCCCCTAGAGCCAGCTTCACGCTGCGCGCACGGGCGGCATCCAGCCGAGTGCGAATGCGTTCGGCGTGGCGGCGCAGCTGGCCCTGCTCGATGCACAAGGCCAGGGCTTTTTCCAGCAGCGCGGGCGTGGTCAGCGTGGCCAGCAGCTTGGTGTCGAGCAACTGCTCCACCAGCGCGGGCGGCGCGGCCATGAAGCCGATGCGCCAGTTGGGCGCGAGGATCTTGGCAAAGCCGCTCACGTAGATGGTGCGCTGCAGGCCATCCAGCGCCGTGAGGCGCGTGGCATGCTCGGGCGCAATGTGGCTGTAGGTGTCATCTTCCACCACATGGAAGTTGTGCTGGTTGGCCAACTGCAACACGCGGTGGGCACTGCCCGGCGTAAGGCAGTAGCCCGTGGGGTTGTGAAACACGCTCACGCTCACGTAGAGCTTGGGCTTGTGCACCTCGCAGTAGCGCGCCATGACTTCCAGATCCGGGCCATCGGCGCGGCGCGGCACGGGCAGGATGTGCATGCCCAAGGCGGCCAGCCGCGCAAACTCCACTGCCCAGCCGGGCTCCTCCACCATGACCGGGTCGCCCGGGCGCAGCAGGGTGCGGCTCACGATGTCCAGCGCATGCGTGGCCCCCACGGTGGTGATGATGTTCTCAGGCACCGTGTGCACGTTGAGCGTGGACAGCTTTTTGGCCAGCACGCGCCGCAGGCCTGCATCGCCCAGCGGCTCGCCATACTGCAGCGAAAACTCCTGCAGGGCGCGCGAGTTGGTGACCTTGCGCACGGCGGCGGGCATGAAGGTGGACTCCAGCCAGTCGGGCGGAAAGACCCCCATGCCGGGCTGGGGCTTGTCGCTGATCTTGTGGAACATGCCCCGGATCAGCGCCGTGGCGTTGACGGGCGACACCCCTGGACCCGCGCGGCCGGCGGCACGCGCCGCAAACCAGTGCGCCGTGCTCCAGTTGGCGGCAGCACTTTCCAGAGCCAGGTCGTCGGGGCGAGCGCGCGTGTCAAGGTCGCCGTCGGCTGCATCCACCGCTCGGCCACTTTCGCGGACAAAAAACCCCCGGTTCTTGCGCGCCTCCACCAGGCCCTGCGCCAGCAGCTGGTCATAGGCCGCCACCACGGTGGACGGGCTCACCCCGTGCTGCTGCGCGCACTGGCGCACCGACGGCAGGCGTGCACCCGGCGCCATCAGGCGGTTGCGGATGCGCTCGGCAAACCGGGCGGACAGTTGTTCGGTCAGCGACTGGGTCGACGATTTCATCAGCATGGTGGCATTCCGCTCGCTGCGCCGCCAGGCGCCGGTGTGTATTGTTTTGCCGGGCAATACAGATTTGCAACTGCGCCGACTGTCTGTACTGGTTGTGTATTGGTAGCAAGATTACATTGAAGGCAGATCCCCGACAAGTCCCCCACCCCTTCCCGCACCCACCATGAGCGTCGCTGAACTCACCGCCCTGCTGCTGTTTTGCACCGCCATGAGCTTTTCGCCGGGGCCCAACACCACCTTGTCCACCGCGCTGGCCGCCAACCTCGGGCTCAAGCGCGCGCTGCGCTTTTGCTTTGCGGTGCCTGCGGGCTGGACGCTGCTCATGCTGGGCAGCGGGCTGGGCCTGGGTGCCCTCATCACCGGCGTGCCCGCCCTGCGCTGGGCGGTGACGCTGATGGGCGTGGCCTACATGCTCTGGCTGGCTTTCAAGCTCAGCCGCGCAGGCCAGATGACCGCCATCGACACGTCGCGCCTGAACGTGACGTTCTGGCAAGGCGTAGGCCTGCAGTTTGTCAACATCAAGGCCTGGATGCTGGCCCTCACGCTCAGCGCAGGCTGGGTGGTCAATGCCGCAGGGCAGCCCGCCGCCAACCCGGGTGAGCGCCTGGCCATCATTTGCGGCGTGATGATGGTGTTCGCCTTCACCAGCAACTTTGTCTATGCGCTGGTGGGCTCGCTGCTGCGCCAGTGGCTGGCGCAGGGCGCGCGGCTGCTGTGGTTCAACCGCGCGCTGGCACTCGTGCTGGTGCTCACTGCGTACTGGATGCTCACCCTATGAACCGCGCACAGGAAAAAGAAGCCCTGCTCTGGGGCCTGGTCGGCGTCACGCTGTTTGCGGCCACGCTGCCCATGACGCGGCTGGCAGTGGGCTCTACCGATGCACCCCAGCTGTCTCCCTGGTTCGTCACGTTCGGGCGTGCCGCCGTGGCGGGCTTGCTGTCGATTGGCTACCTGCTGTGGCAGCGCACGCAAGGGCGCCTGAACCTGCCGGTGCGTGCCGAGTGGCCGCTGCTGGGCATCACGGCGTTTGGCGTGATTGTCGGCTTCCCGCTGTTCCTGGCGCTGGCACTGCGCCATGTGCCCAGCACCCATGGTGCGGTGGTCACAGCCCTGCTGCCGCTGTCCACCGCCCTGCTGGGTGCACTGTGGTACCGGCAGCGGCCCTCTGCAGGCTTCTGGGCCTGTGCAGTGCTGGGCAGCGGGCTGGTGCTGGGCTTCATGGTGTGGCGTGCGGGCGGCCTGTACCTGGGCGCAGCCAACATCTACCTGCTGATCGCCATGACCACAGGCGCCCTGGGCTACATCGGCGGCGCCCGCCTAACGCCCCGCCTGGGGGCCGAGCAGGTCATCTGCTGGGTGCTGGTGTGTTGCCTGCCACTCACCCTGCCCGTGGCCTGGTGGTTCGCTCCCGCCGTGCCCTCCAGCATTGGCGCGATGAGCTGGGCGGGCTTCCTGTATGTGGCCCTGTTCTCGATGTGGATCGGCTTCTTCGCGTGGTACCGCGCCCTGGCGCTGGGTGCCGTGCGGGTCAGCCAGATCCAGCTTATCCAGCCCTTTTTGAGCCTGCTGTTTGCAGTGCCCCTGCTGGGCGAACACCTGGATGCCGTCACCCTGGTGTTTGCAGTGGCCGTGATCGCCACCGTCTTCGTGGGCAAACGGATGCCCGTTCAACAACAAGGAGCCCCCGCATGAGTGCCATGACCCCAGAACAGCGACTGCAACAGCTGGGCCTGGTGCTGCCCACCGTGTCCGCCCCGCGCGGCAACTTTGACGCCTATGTGCTGGACGGCAACACGCTGTACCTGTCGGGCAAGGGCTCGCCACTGCGCAACGACACGGTGGTGGTCCCCAAGGTAGGCCGCGAGATCAGTGCCGACGAGGCACGTCAGCACGCCCGCGAAGTGGGCCTGCAGCTGATCGCCACCATGCAGGCAGCACTCGGAGACCTCTCGCGCGTGCGCCGTGTGGTCAAGCTGCTGGGCATGGTGAATGCGGTACCCGACTTCATGCAGCACACCGAGGTCATCAACGGCTGCTCCGACCTGCTGGTGGAAGTGTTTGGTGATGCCGGACGGCACGCACGCTCGGCCGTCGGTGTCGGCTCCTTGCCACGTGGCTTTGCGGTGGAGATCGAGGCCGTGGTGTCGATCAAGGACTGAAAACCATGCATTTGCAGAACATTCCCTTTGCCACCACCGACTGGGCCAGCATTCCGCGCGAAGAAAAAAGCGCCGCAGCGGGCCAGGCCTTCTGGCGCACCCAGACATTTGGCGAGGTGCGCGTGCGCATGGTGGAGTACACGCCAGGCTATGTGTCCGACCACTGGTGCACTAAGGGCCATGTGCTCTTGTGCCTGAGCGGCGAGCTGCACACAGAGCTGGCCGACGGCCGCCAGTACACCTTGACACCCGGCATGAGTTACCAGGTGGCGGACAATGCAGAACCTCACCGGTCCACCTCCCCACAGGGCGCCACCCTGTTCATCGTGGACTGAGAAGGTGTGAACGCACCCGCCAGGGCTGCTGCACACCCATTTTTTTGACACCAACTTTGCAACCGTAGCGGCCCAGGCGGCCACCCGCAGGAGACGAGAGTGAAACTGAACGACCTTCCCACCAACAGCACGTGGACCCTGGCACGCCGTGCCGAGCGCATGAACCCCTCGGTCATCCGCGAAATCCTGAAGGTCACCGAGAAGCCCGGCATCATCAGCCTGGCAGGCGGCCTGCCATCGCCCAAGACCTTCCCGGTCTCCGCGTTTGCCGCCGCTTCTGCCGCCGTGCTGGCCAACGACGGCCCCGGCGCCCTGCAGTACGCCGCCAGCGAAGGCTATGGCCCGCTGCGCCAGGCGATTGCCGACTTCCTGCCCTGGGACGTGGACGCTGACCAGATCCTCATCACCACCGGCTCGCAACAGGCGCTGGACCTGATCGCCAAGATCCTCATCGACACCGACAGCCGCGTGCTGGTGGAAACGCCCACCTACCTGGGTGCGCTGCAGGCCTTCACGCCCATGGAGCCCAACGTGGTGTCCGTGGCCAGCGACGACCAGGGCGTGCTGATCGACGACCTGCGCGCCAAGGTGGGCACCGGCGCTAACAAGGCGCGTTTCCTGTACGTGCTGCCCAACTTCCAGAACCCCACGGGCCGCACCATGAGCGACGCGCGCCGCGCCGAGCTGGTGGCCGCCGCCGCCGAGCTGAACCTGCCCCTGGTGGAAGACAACCCCTACGGCGACCTGTGGTTCGACGCACCGCCGCCGGCCCCGCTCACGGCCCGCAACCCCGACGGCTGCATCTACATGGGTTCGTTCTCCAAGGTGCTGGCCCCCGGCCTGCGCCTGGGCTACATCGTGGCGCCCAAGGCCGTGTACCCCAAGCTGCTGCAGGCCAAGCAGGCGGCCGACCTGCACACGCCCGGCTACAACCAGCGACTGGTGGCCGAAGTGATGAAGGACGGCTTCCTGGACCGCCACGTGCCCACCATCCGCGCGCTCTACAAGCAGCAGTGCGAGGCCATGCTGGCCGCACTCGACAAGGAAATGCAGGGCCTGGGCGTGCACTGGAACCGCCCCGACGGCGGCATGTTCCTGTGGGTGCGCCTGCCCGAAAGCATGAGCGCCATCGAACTGCTGCCCAAGGCCGTGGAGCGCAATGTGGCCTTTGTGCCCGGGGCGGCCTTCTATGCCGACAACGCCGACCACCGCACCCTGCGGCTGTCGTTCGTGACCTCCACCGTCGAGCAGATCGCCACCGGCATCGCGGCGCTGGCGGCAGCCATCCGCGAGAGCAAGGGCTGATTCACCATGCTGAGGCTCTGGGGTCGCCTGTCGTCCATCAACGTGCGCAAGGTCGTGTGGGCCGTGCAGGAGCTGGGCCTGCCCTCAGTGCAGCGCACCGACGCGGGCGGCCAGTACGGCATCGTGCGCGAGGCGCGCTACCTGGGCCTCAACCCCAATGGCCTGGTGCCGCTGATTGAGGACGAGGACACGGGCGTGGTGCTGTGGGAGTCCAACGCCATCGTGCGCTACCTGTGCGCCCGGCATTCGCTGGGCAACCTGTACCCCGAAGACCTTCCCTCGCGTTTTGTGGCCGAGCAGTGGATGGACTGGCAGCAGACCACGCTGAACCCGGCCGGGCGCGACGCCTTCATCCAGTGGATCCGCACGCCTGCGGCCCAGCGCAACGATGCGCTGATCGCCGCGTCGGTGGCGGCCACGGAGCCCCTGCTGGCCCTGCTGGACGCCCACCTGGCCCGCCAGCCCTTCATGGCGGGTGAGCGGTTCACGATGGCCGACATCCCGGTGGGTTGTGAGATCCACCGCTGGTGGGGCTTGCCGCAAGAACGCGCCGCACGTCCCCACCTGGAGCGGTGGTACAACACGGTCAGCACCCGCCCCGGCGCCCGCGGGGTACTGGACCAACCCCTTTCCTGACCGCGCCTCACCATGCACCAGCGCCCCTTCAAGCAGATCGACGTCTTCAGCGACCGCCCCGGCTACGGCAACCCTGTGGCCGTGGTGCTGGATGCCGACGGCCTGAGCGACAGCGACATGCGCCGCTTTGCGGCCTGGACCAACCTGTCGGAAACCACCTTTCTGATGCCGCCCACCGACGCCGGGCGCGCGGCCGGCGCCGACTACCGCCTGCGCATCTTCAGCCCCAATGGCGAGCTGCCTTTTGCGGGCCACCCCACGCTGGGCACCTGCCACGCCTGGCTGCAGGCAGGCCACCGCCCGCAGCAGGACGGCATGGTGATCCAGGAATGTGCGCTGGGCCTGGTCCGCATCGCACTGAGCGGCGACACCCTGGCGTTTGCCGCCCCCCCGCTCAAGCGCAGCGCCCCCAGCCCCGCGCTGGTGCCGCTGATTGCGAGCGCCCTGGGCCTGCGCCCGCAGCAGATTCTGGGTGCGCAGATGCTGGACAACGGCCCCGTGTGGCTGGGCCTGCTGCTCGACAGCGCCGACACGGTGCTGGGCCTGCACCCGGACCACGCCCGCCTGAAAGACCTGGGCCAGGACGTGGGCGTGATCCATGTGGGCCCTTCCGCCAGCAACACCGCCCAGCCCGGCGTGGTGGTGCGCGCCTTTGCCGCCCCCATGGGCAACCCTGAAGACCCGGTGACGGGCACTCTCAACGCGAGCCTGGCCGAATGGCTGATTGCCGATGGCCTGGCCCCCCGCAGCTACCTGGTGGCCCAGGGCGAATGCCTGGGCCGCGCGGGCCGCGTGCACATCCGCCAGGACGATGACCACCAGCTGTGGGTGGGCGGCCGAGCCGTCACCTGCATCGAAGGCACGGTGCTGCTATGAACCCGCGCCGCCCTGCCCCACGCCCCAGCGGCTGATTGCCCCCTCGGCCTCGCCAGGGCGCCGAGCCACAACCACCTGCTTGCACACCGGGCCACACCCCGGTGAGCCCCCCGGCGTGCCCGGCCCACCCCGCTTCACTGCCCGTTTGATTGACCAAGGACCTGACCACCATGCACCAACGCCCGTTCCAGCAAGTCGATGTATTCACCGCCACGCCCTACCGTGGCAACCCTCTGGCCGTGGTGCTGGACGGCTCCGGCCTCAGCACCGAAGCCATGCAGGACTTCACCAACTGGACCAACCTGTCCGAAGCCACCTTCCTGCTGCCCCCCACCCCGGAAGGCCGCGCCGCCGGGGCCGACTACCGCGTGCGCATCTTCTGCCCTGGGCGCGAACTGCCTTTTGCAGGCCACCCCACCCTGGGCAGCTGCCACGCTTGGCTCCAAGCCGGCGGACGGCCCCAGGTCGCGGGCCAGGTGGTGCAGGAATGTGGCGTGGGCCTGGTCACGCTGCGCCAGGATGGCGAGCGCCTGGCCTTTGCCGCGCCGCCCCTCATCCAAAGCGGCCCGCTGGCCGAAGATGACGTGGCGCTGATTGCCCGGGGCCTGGGCGTGGCGCGCAGCGACATCCTGCACCACGCCTGGTGCGACAACGGCCCCAACTGGCGCGGCGTGATGCTGCGCAGCAGCGAGCAGGTGCTGGCGCTGAAGCCTGACGCCAGCATCCTTGGCCAGCTGGACGTGGGCGTGGTCGGCCCGCGTGGCAAGGTGGGTGTCATTGGCAGCACCGACGCCGAGGGCATCGCCTTTGAAGTGCGCGCCTTCTTCCCCGGCAACAACGGCCTGGCCGAAGACCCCGTGACCGGCAGCCTCAACGCAGCGCTGGCGCAATGGCTCATCGGCGCCGGGCTGGCCCCCGCCCAATATGTGGCCGCCCAAGGCACCTGCCTGGGGCGCGCCGGGCGGGTGTACGTGCAACAGGACGGCGACACCATCTGGGTCGGCGGCAGCTCGGTCACCTGCATGGCCGGTGAGGTGCTGCTGTGACCGCCACCTCCACCCAGCAACCCGCCTGCGTGGACCACCTGGTCGTGCTGGCGGCCGACCTGGCCAGCGGTGTGGCCTGGTGCGAACGCACGCTGGGCGTCACTCCCACGGCGGGCGGCGAACACCCGCTGATGGGCACGCACAACCGCATCTTCAACGTCGCAAGCCCCACGCATCCGCGCGCTTACCTGGAGATCATTGCTATCAACCCAGGAGCATCCAAGGCAATATCCACTAGCGCAAGGCGCTGGTTTGACATGGATGACGCCAATTTGCAGGGCCAGGTGGCGCAACACGGCCCCCAGCTCATTCACTGGGTGGCGAGCGTGCCCGACGTGGAGGCCGCGTGCACCGCGTTGTCGGCGCTGGACATGGATCGCGGCGCCATCATCACCGCCAGCCGCCCCACGCCCCATGGCCTGCTGCAGTGGCAGATCACTGTGCGCGATGACGGATTGCGCCTGATGGACGGCTGCCTGCCCACGCTCATCCAGTGGGGCGCGGCGCACCCCTGCGACAGCCTGCCCGCCAGCGGCGTGCAGCTGGAGCAGCTTGCACTGCAGCACCCGCAAGCCGCCACATTGCAGGCCGCGTGCACCGCCGTGGGTGTCGCCGCCTCCGTCCTCGTCACGCCGGGCACCGCGCCGCGCCTCTCTGCCCAGCTCCGCACGCCACGGGGCCCCGTCACCCTCACCTCAGTCACCTCTCAGGAGTAAACCGCCATGCTGTTTTCGTTGCAGGAATTGCTGTTCTTCGCGCTCGCCGCGCTCGTGCTGGTGCTCACGCCGGGCCCCAACATGGTGTACTGCGTCTCGCGCAGCCTCACCCAGGGGCCACGCGCCGGGCTCATCTCGCTGACCGGTGTGGTGCTGGGTTTTGTCGTGCACCTGCTGGCGGCGGCGCTGGGCCTCACCGCGCTGCTGGCGGCCGTGCCGCTGGCGTTTGACGCCATCCGCTACGCCGGCGCCGCCTACCTGCTGTGGATGGCCTGGCAGGCCGTCAAACCCGGTGGCGCCGCGCCGTTTGAAGCGCGCAACCTGCCGCACGACAGCCCGCGCACACTGTTCCTCATGGGGTTCATGACCAACCTCTTGAACCCCAAGGTGGCCATGTTCTACCTGTCGTTCTTCCCCCAGTTTCTGCACCCCGAGCGCGGCCAATTGCTGCAGCAAAGCCTCACGCTGGGCGCGGTGCAGATCAGCACCAGCGCCGCCGTCAACGCCCTGCTGGTGCTGGGCGCCGCCCGCGTGGCGCTGTTCCTCAACCGCAATGCTGCATGGATGCGCGCCCAGCGCTATTTCATGGGCACCGTCTTGGGTCTGCTGGCCCTCAAACTGTTGACTGAAAAGAAAGCCGCCGCATGAACACCCGCCTCGACCCCACCGCCCTGCTGCCCACCTTGGCCGACATCGAAGCCGCTGCCGAGGTGGTGTACCGCGACTTCGCCGCCACGCCCCAGTACCACTGGGGCCTGCTCAGCCAGCGCCTGGGCACCGACTGCTGGCTCAAGCACGAGAACCACACGCCCGTGGGCGCGTTCAAGATCCGGGGCGGCCTGACCTACTTTGACCAGCTCGCCCAGCGCGGCGCGCTGCCTTCTGAGGTCATCAGCGCCACACGCGGCAACCACGGCCAGAGCATGGGCTGGGCCGCACGCCGCCACGGCGTGGCCTGCACCATCGTCGTGCCGCGTGGCAACTCGTTGGAGAAGAACGCCGCCATGCGCGCGCTGGGCGTCACGCTCATCGAACACGGCGACGACTTTCAGGAAGCGCGCGAACACGCCATCCAGCTCGCGGCCCAGCGCGGGGCCCACATGGTGCCCAGCTTCCACCCCGACCTGCTGCGGGGCGTTAGCACCTACTGGTGGGAATTTTTGCGCGCCGTGCCGCAGCTCGATGTGGTGTACGTGCCCATCGGCCAGGGCTCGGGCGCATGCTCGGCCATTGCGGCCAAGCTGGCGCTGCAGCACCCGGTGCGCGTGGTCGGCGTGGTCAGCAGCCACGCCACCACCTATGCCGATTCGCTGGCCGCAGGCCGCGTGGTGGAGGCACCGGTGACCACCCAGCTCGCCGACGGCATGGCCTGCCGCGTGGCCGACGCCGAGGCCTTGGCCGTGATGGCGCCACACATCGACCACATCGTGCAGGTGAGCGACGCCGAGGTGGCCGCCGCCATGCGTGCCCTGTTCACCGACACCCACAACGTGGCCGAAGGCGCAGGAGCGGCGGCGCTGGCGGCGGCGCTGCAGGAGCGCGACCAGCTACAGGGTTTGCACGTGGGCCTGGCGTTGACGGGCGGCAACGTGGATGCGCCCATGTTCGGCAGCGTTCTGGCGGGCTGAATCCCTTGCAGCTTCAACCGAAAAAGCTACACATTTAATAGCATCGGTCGCTTTTGCGACAAACGCCTGCGACGGGTTCTGATCACAATCCGCCGCATGGGAACCCTCTACCTCGTGCGCCACGGCCAGGCCTCGTTTGGCGCGGAAGATTACGACCAGCTCAGCGCTCTGGGCCGCCAGCAGGCGGTGCGCCTGGGCGAACACTGGCGCGCACGCAGCTTGGGGTTTGATGCCGTCATCACCGGCACGCTGCGCCGCCACACGCAAACGCTGGAAGGCATCGCCGAGGGCCTGCAGACCACCCCCGAGGTGCTGCAGTTGCCAGGCCTCAATGAATACGACAGCCATGCGCTCATCGCCGCCATCCACCCCCAGCCCCTGGGCCCGGCCGACACGCCAGAGCGCTACCGCGCGCACTTTCGCATCCTGTGCGACGCGCTGGCGCAGTGGATGGCAGGCGTCATCAGCCCCCAGGGCATGCCCAGCTGGAACGAGTTTTCGGCCGGTGTGCGCAGCGCGCTGGACCATGTGCGCCACCACCATGCGGGCCAGAACGTGCTGCTGGTGAGCAGCGGCGGCCCCATCTCGACCGCCGTGGGCGAGGTGCTGGGCACGGCGCCCGAGGTGACCATTGCGCTGAACATGCGCATCCGCAACAGCGCGGTGACGGAGTTCTCCATCTCGCCCAAGCGGTTGATGTTGCAGACCTTCAACACGCTGCCGCACCTGAACGAGCTGGAGCACGCGCAGTGGGTGACGCACGCCTGAGCACCGATATCTCGGTTTTCTGAGTCTTTCAGGCCGCTTGCGCTAATAGATCATGCGTCGGAAGCTATTAAAAATATAGCAAACCGGTTCACTGCAAGTGGGGGCCATCCGCCAGGGTAGACAGCGGCAGCGCCTGCAGCTCCTGCAGCAGCGCCACCAGTTGTTGCGCTGCAGCGTCCACCACCGCTTGTCCCTTGTCGGCCGTGGCTGCGGCCGCGTTACCCACGGCCCCCGCCGGGTGGTAGTCCTGCATCTGCCAGCCCAGTTTGGCGCTTTTGCCGTTGCCCAGGATGGCGTAGCGCTCCGACCGGTCCTGCGAGGTGGAGCGGAAGTTTTGCGCGTGCGCCATCTGCACGGTGGCGGGCGCGAGGTGCAGCATCATCGATGTCTCAATCTCGCCCGCATGGATGCCAAAGCGGTGCTCCTGGGCGCTGAACTGGCCCGCCACCGCATCGGGCAGCGGCAGGCTGAACCAGCTGGCGCTGTAGACGATGAGGTCGCAGCGCGTGCGCAGCTCGCGCGCCACGATGTCCATCACGCTCACCTGTCCGCCGTGGCCGTTGAACAGCAGCAGCTTTTGGATGCCCGCGCGGGCCACGCACTCGCCGATCTCGGTCCACAGCGCAATCACCGTGGCGGGCGACAGCGTGAGCGTGCCGGGAAAGCGGATGTGCTCCGGGCTCAGGCCCACGTTCTGTGGCGGCAGGAACAGCACGGGCAACTCGGCGGGCAGGTGCGGCAGCGCGGCATCGATCACACCCTGTAGCAGCGTCGCATCGACCGACAGGGGCAAGTGCGGCCCATGCTGCTCGACAGCCGCCACAGGCAGCACGGCCACCACCTGTTCAGCCCGCCCGCTGGCCTTTAGCGCCGCGAAATCACGGGTGGACAAGTCGGCCCAGAAGCGGGAGGGCAAGGGGGTCAAGGCAGCAGAAGTCATGCGTGCATGGTAGCGGCGCTGCCGGCCTCTGGGAAACGGCCACTGGCACCGCTAACATGCCACCATGACCCAAGACCTCTTCCGCCAAGACGCCTACCTGCGCGAATGCAGCGCCCACATCACCGCCGTCACCGATGCCGGCATCGTGCTGGACCAGACCGTGTTCTACCCCCTGGGCGGCGGCCAGGCCGGTGACAGCGGCGTGCTGGTGCTGGCAGACGGCACACAGATCACCATTGCCGACACCCGCAAGGGCAAGGACGCCGACGGCAACCCCACCAGCGACATCGTTCACATCCCCGCCCCCGGGCAGGAAGACCGCGTGGCGCAGCTCACGCCCGGCACCACCGTCACGGCCCGCATCGACTGGGAGCGCCGCCACCGCATGATGCGCCTGCACACCACCAGCCACCTGCTGTGCCATGTGGTGCCGCAGCTGGTCAACGGCTGCTCCATCACACCCGACTACGCGCGGCTGGACTTTGCGATGACCGACCCGCTGGACAAGGAGCAGCTGACCGCCGCCATCGCCACCCTGGTGGCTGCCGCGCACCCACTCACCGTGGCCTCGATCAGCGATGAAGAACTGGACGCGAACCCCGCGCTGGTCAAAAGCATGAGCGTGCAGCCCCCGCGCGGCACCGGGCGCATCCGCACCATCCGCATCGGCGGCGGAGCCGACGCGCCACCGATCGACCTGCAGCCCTGTGGCGGCACGCATGTGGCCAACACGTCGGAAATCGGCACCATCGTGGTGACCAAGATTGAAAAGAAAAGCGCCACCACCCGCAGGGTGGTGCTGGGCTTCGCCCAGTGAGCGCAGCGAGGAGCGCTTTTCTTTGGGGTGCACTCACTTGTGCGCAGCGCAAGTGAGCGCGCACCAAAAGACACGGTCCTGAGCCACCACCCGCCGGGTGGTGCTGGGCTTTGCCCAGTGAGTGCAGCCACGGGCGACCACACTCACTGTCAACAATGTTGAGCCACCACAGCCGCCCGTTGCATTGGCTTACGCAGGCAGGCTGACAACGGGGACAATAGCGCCCGCGCGCAGCACCCGCCCGGCCCTCGGGCGGCGGTGACCGGCTCAACGTTCCGGGGCTGCGGCGCCTACCCTTGCCTGCCGCCATGCCGATCTCCCTGCGCTCCGTCTCTTTTGCCTCTTTGCGCCAGCACCGCTGGTTCCGCCCCGCCGTCCGCGCGCTGGCGGGTTTGATCGCCCTGTGGCTGGTCACCTGGCTCGCCATTCCGCCGCTGGTCAAGGGCCCGCTGGAGCGCATCGCGTCCGAGCAACTGGGGCGCACCGTGACGGTGGGCGGCATCGACTTTGAGCCCTGGAGCCTGGAATTCGCGCTGCGTGACGTGACCGTGGCGGGCGCCAACGGTGCGCCCCCACAGCTGACCATTGGCCGCATCTATGCCGATGGCGAGCTGCAATCCCTGCTGCGCCTGGCGCCCGTGGTCGATGCCTTCACCATCGAAAACCCGGTCCTGCGCATCACCCACCTGGGCGACGGCCGCTACGACGTGGACGACATCATTGCCAAGGTCACCGCGCCCAAGAGCGAGCCCGAGCCAGACACCGGCCCCGCGCGCCTGGCGCTGTACAACCTGGCGCTCACCGACGGCAGCATCGACTTCATCGACAACACCGTCAGCGAGACCCACGAGGTGCGTGCGCTGGCGCTGAAAGTGCCGTTCATCAGCACCCTGCCCTCGCAGCGCGAGGTGAAGGTGGAGCCCCACCTGGCGTTCACACTGGACGGCAGCCGGTTTGACTCCTCCGCCGAGGGCACGCCGTTTGCACAGACCGGCAAAGCCGACGCGCAGATCCGGCTGGATGGCCTGAACCTCGCACCCTACCTGGGCTACCTGCCGGCCAACCTGCCCGTCAAGGTGTTGGGTGCCACGCTGGATGCGGATGTGAAGGTGGCCTTTGAACAGCACCCGCGCATGGCCGTGAAGCTGACCGGCACCGTGCAGGCCAGCGGTGTGCGCATGGCCGACCGCCAGGGCGCCGACCTGCTGAGCTACGAGCGCCTGAAGATCGACATGGCCGATGTGCGCCCGCTGGACCAGGTGGTGCGCCTGCAGCATGTGGAGCTGACGGCGCCCGTGGTGACTGCCACCCGCGACGCCAGCGGTCAGATCAACCTGGCGCAACTGGCAACGCCCGCCCCGCCAGCGCAGCCTTCCACGCCCGCCAAGGGCAAGCCCGCCACACCTGCGGCATCCGCCTCAGCGGACACTGCCGCTTCGCCACCGGCCAGCGCGGCATCCGCCCCAGCGTCCCCCGCCTCCACAGGCAAAGCCAAGGCCAAGACAGCCGCCCCCGCCTGGGCGGTGGAAGTCGCCACCGCCGCCGTGCGTGGGGGCACCCTGCGCTGGGCCGACGCCACCACGCGCCCCGCTGCCGCCCTGCAGGCCACCGACATCACGCTGGATGCGGCCGACGTCGCCCTGCCCTTTGCCAAGGACAACGCCAAGCCCTTCAGCGTCAAAGGCGGGCTCAACCTGCAAGGCAGCACGCTCAGCTTCAACGGCGAAGCCACGGACCAGAAGGCCCAGGTCAACGCCACCCTGAACGCCCTGGCCCTGCAATTGGCCGCGCCCTACCTGGCCCAGACGCTGGAGCCCACGGTGACCGGCCAGCTCAGCGGCGATGTGGGTGTGGCCTGGCAAGCGCCCACGCCACAGGCCGCGCAGGCCGGTGCCACGGGTGTCACGGTCAAGGCAGGCCCCCTGGCGCTGGAGCAACTGGCCGTCAAGCAGGGCAAGACCACCTTGGCCAGCCTGGGCAAGCTCGACATTGCGGGCGCCGAGGTGCCCCTGGATGCGCGCACTGCCACGCTGGAGCGCCTGGCCATCAGCCAGCCGCACCTGGCGGTGGAACGGGGCGCCGACGGGCGCTGGATGTTCGAGCGCTGGCTGAAGGCAGCGCCCGGCAGCACCACGGCCCCGGCGGCAACGGCTGACGCAGCCCCCGCCAGCACCAGCACACCCTGGAAGCTGCGCGTGGCCGACTTCTCGCTGCAGGGCGGCACCGTCTCGCTGGCCGACAACGCCCAGCCGCGCCCCGTGGCGCTGGACGTGACGGCCCTGGGCATCACCGCCCGCAACCTGGCCAGCGACGGCAGCAAGCCCGAAGCCTTCACGCTCACCGCCCGCGCCGCCGCACCGGGCAAGGGCAGCAAGGCCGCGCCGGGCAAGCTTGACTACCAGGGCACGCTGGCCCTGCAGCCGCTGACCACCCAGGGCAAGCTCGACGCCACCCGCCTGCCGCTGCACGCACTGGACGGCTACCTGGCCAGCCAGCTGTCGGTAGAGCTGCTGCGCGCCGACGTGGGCTACCGGGGCCAGGTGGCCCTGGCGCAGACCGACAAAGGAGTCAGCCTGCGTCTGAGCGGTGATGCCGTGGTGGAAGACCTGCAGGCCAACAGCACGGCCGCCTTCACCCCCAAGACCGAGGCCCAGGTGGGTGAGGAACTGCTGGCCTGGAAGAGCCTGAACCTGCGCGGCCTGGCCGTGGCCACCGCCCCCGGCACCGCGCCGCGCGTGGAGGTCAAGGAGACCAGCCTGGTGGACTTTTTTGCCCGGGTCACCATCAACGAGGCCGGCCGCATCAACCTGAGCGACATTGCCAAGACCCCGGCCGAGGCACGGGCGGCCAATGCGGCCAGCGCTGCGGCCAGCACGGCCGCCCCCACGGCATCAGCCCCCGCCTCAGCCGCCTCGGCAACGCCCACCGCCCCTGCCCCTGCGGCGGTGGCCCAGGCCGACCCGCTGGCCCCTGTGGTGGTCTTTGGCCCCGTGAGCCTGGTCAACGGCAAGGTGCTGTTCTCGGACTTTTTCATCAAGCCCAACTACTCGGCCGACCTGTCGGAGCTGACTGGCAAGCTCAGCGCGTTCTCGTCCGAAGCCTCGGGCGGCGAGCCCGTGCTGGCCGACCTGGAGCTGCGCGGCCGCGCCGAGGGCTCGGCATCGCTCGAAGTCACCGGCAAGCTCAATCCGCTGGCCAAACCGCTGGCCCTCGACATCGTAGGTAAGGTGCGCGACCTGGAGCTCCCCCCGCTCACGCCCTTTTCCGTCAAATACGCGGGCCACGGCATCGAGCGCGGCAAGCTCAGCGTGGATGTGAACTACAAGGTGCTGCCGAACGGCCAGCTCACCGCCAGCAACCGGCTGGTGCTCAACCAGCTGACCTTTGGCGAGCCCGTGGAGGGCGCCCCCAACAGCCTGCCCGTGAAGCTGGCCGTGGCCCTGCTGGCCGACCGCCAGGGCGTGATCGACCTGGACCTGCCCATCAGCGGCTCGCTGAACGACCCGCAGTTCCGCATCGGCCCCGTGATCTTCAAGATCATCGTCAACCTCATCGGCAAGGCGCTGACCTCGCCCTTCAGCCTGCTGGCCAGCGCGTTTGGCGGTGGCGACGAGATGAGCCACGTGCCCTTTGCCCCGGGCAGCGCCACGCTCACGCCCGAGGCCGAGCAGAACCTGGGCAAGGTGGTCAAGGCCCTGACCGACCGCCCCGCGCTCAAGATCACCGTGACCGGCATGGCCAGCCTGCAGGATGAGCGCGAAGGCCTGCAGCGCGAGCACCTGCGGCAACTGGTGCTGGCCGAAAAGCGCCGCGCCAGCCCCGGCGATACCGCCCCCGTATCGGCCGCCGAATACCCCGCCCTGCTCAAGGAGGTGTACCGCCGCGCCGACATGCCCAAGCCGCGCAACCTGGTCGGCCTGGCCAAGGACCTCACCGTGCCCGAGATGGAAGCCCTGCTGCTGGCCAACCAGCCCGCCACCGAGGCCATGGCCGCCGACCTGGCCACGCAGCGCGGCCAGGCGATCCGCGCGTACCTGGTGTCGCAAAAGCTGCCGGTGGAGCGGCTGTTTGTCGCGGCACCCAAAGCGGGTAAACAAGCAGAAAAGTGGACACCGCGTGCGGAATTGAGCCTGGCGACACAGTGAGCAACAGCCCCTGAGTCGCCTACGGCGCCTTCCCCCTCTCTCGCTACGCGGGAGGGGGACGCCCCCAGCGCAAAAGGCTGGATACGCCGCTTTCGCGGCGGGGCGGCCCTTGCGCGGGGGCCCTGGTACTGGCCGCGCCCGTTTCCACGGACATGGACGGCTCCAAGCACAATGGTGGATCGAGAATCGAAACGGCGGCAGCGCCGGAACCAATCCCGCCCCGCCCGCTCCCATACTGCACCATGCCTTCACGCCTGTTCCACCGCCTTGCAGCCACTCTCTTTCTTATAGCTGCCAGCGCTTTATGGACTGGCGCTAGCGCCCAATTGGGCACCAAAACCAGCGGACAGGGCACCAGCGTGGTCACCACGCCCTATGTGCGGGCCGAGCTGCTGGCCCATGCGCCCCAAGGCGTGGCGCCCGGCCAGCCGCTGTGGCTGGGCCTCTCGATCACCCACCAGCCCGAGTGGCACACCTACTGGAAGAACCCTGGCGACTCCGGCCTGCCCACCGACCTTGCGTGGACGCTGCCCGCCGGTCTGGATGCGGGCGAGATTGCCTGGCCCCTGCCCAAGAAGATCCCCATCGGCACGTTGGCCAACTATGGCTATGAAGGCACGGTGCTGCTGCCCGTGCCCGTCACCGTGGCCAGCACCTATGCCCCCAGCCCGCTGGCCAAGGACGCGACCATCAAGCTGCGCGCCTCGTGGCTGGTGTGCCGCAAGGAGTGCATTCCCGAAGAAGGTGAATTCACGCTGCAGCTGCCCATCCAGAGCACCACGGCACTGAGCAGTGCTGCCTTTGAGGCGGCCGCCAAGGCCCATCCCCGCGCCGTGGTGGCAGGCACCAACGGCATCGTGCCCGACAGCCAGGCGCAGATTGCGGACGGCAACCTGCTGAACGTCAGCGTGCAGGGCCTGCCCGTGGCGCTGCGTGGCAAGACGCTGGACCTGTTCCCCGAAACCGCCGAGGTCATCGACAACGCCGCCAGCTGGAAGCAGAGCTGGAACGGCAGCGTCTGGACCGCGCAGATCCCCCTGTCGGCCCAGCGCAGCGCCAGCCCCAGCCTGATGCCCGTGGTGCTGGCCGAGCAGGCGGCCCCGGGCCACGGCACCGGCCCCGACACCCGCACCGGCTACCGCGCCGAACTGAAGGTGCTGGGCACCTGGCCGCAGGGCGCATCGGTGGCCAGCGTGTCGCCCGCGCTGGAGGCCGCGCTCAAAGCCAATGCGGCGCAGGCAGGCGGCGCAGCAACGCCCGCCGCAGCCTCCGGCGCCTCGTCCCTTACCCTCACGGCCGCGCTGCTGGGCGCCTTGCTCGGGGGCCTCATCCTCAACCTCATGCCCTGCGTGTTCCCGGTGCTGGCGATCAAGGTGGTGGGCTTTACCCAGCACGCGCAAGACCGGCGTGCGCACCGCGTCAGCGGCATCGCCTACACAGCGGGCGTGGTGCTGTCGTTCATCGCCCTGGGCGCGCTCATGCTGGGCCTGCGCGCGGCGGGCGAGGCGGTGGGTTGGGGCTTTCAGCTGCAGTCGCCCGCCGTGGTGGCATCGCTGGCGGCACTGTTCACGCTGATCGCGCTGAACCTGGCGGGCGTGTTCGAGTTCGGGCATTTCCTGCCCTCCTCGGTGGCCAGCCTGCAGGCACGCCACCCGGTGGCCGACAGTTTTCTCACTGGCGTGCTGGCCGTGGCCGTGGCCTCGCCGTGCACGGCGCCGTTCATGGGCGCGTCCCTGGGCCTGACCGCCACGCTGCCCGCACCGCAGGCGCTGGCCGTGTTCGCAGCACTGGGCCTGGGGCTGGCGCTGCCGTACCTGGCGGCCAGCTTTGTGCCCGCCGTGGCGCGCGCCCTGCCGCGCCCCGGCGCGTGGATGGACACCTTCCGCAAGCTCATGGCCTTCCCCATGCTGGCCACCGTGGTCTGGCTGGTGTGGGTGCTGGGCCAGCAAAGCGGCATCGACGGCGCGGGTGCGCTGCTGATCCTGCTGGTGGGCCTGTCGCTGGTGGTGTGGGCCCTGTCGCTGGCCGGGCGGGCGCGGGTGTGGATGGCCACAGTGTCCATCGCGGCCATGGCCTTGCTGGTCTGGGCCTTTGCGCCGCACGTCACCAACATGCCTGCCGCGCAGGCGGCCACGTCGTCCCCGCAGGTCTCCGCCACCGGCTGGCAGCCCTGGGCACCCGGCGCGGCCGAGCAGATCGTGGCCGGTGGCCGCCCCGTGTTTGTGGACTTCACCGCCGCCTGGTGCGTGACTTGCCAATACAACAAGAAGACCACGTTGGCGGATACCAACGTGGTCGCCGACCTGCAAACCAAGAACGTGGCCCTGCTGCGCGCCGACTGGACGCGCCGCGACCCTGCCATCACCGCCGCCCTGGCGTCGCTGGGCCGCAGCGGCGTGCCGGTGTACGTGTTCTACCGCCCCGGCAAGCCGCCGGTGGTGCTGACCGAGGTGCTCAGCGTGGACGAGGTGCGCGCCACCATCGCCCAGCTGTAGCCCTCCCCGCTTTCGACCACCCGCCAACCCTTCAGGAGACCCCGCCATGAAGCTGCTTCGCCGTACGTTGATCGCCACCGCCGCCCTGGTTGCCCTGGGCGCCCAGGCCGCCGCCACCGTGGGCCTGCCCGCGCCCGACTTCATGCTCAAGGACACCAACGGAAAAACCGTGCGCCTGTCGGACTTCAAGGGCAAACACGTGGTGCTGGAGTGGACCAACCCCGGCTGCCCCCTAGAGCCTGTTTCAAGTCTTTTTGGAGTCGCACAAGCGCCTTGCCGGGATGGGGTGCAAGGCGCGGTGCGCGGCCAATAGCTCGGCTATTGGCAAGCGCCGCAACGCCGCAGACCGCCCGGCAAGGCACTTGCCCGAAGGGTTGGAGTGAAATCGGGCGATTGGACGCCCCGGCTGCTTGCATGGGCACGAGCCCATGCGGCGCACCCGGAGCATCCACTCATCCCGATTGCACTCCAATGCGATCTCCCAAAAGACTTGAAACAGGCTCTTGGTCCGCAAACACTACGACAGCGGCAACATGCCCGCCACACAGAAGGACGCCACCAGCCAAGGCGTGGTGTGGCTGTCCATCAACTCCACCGAAAGAGCCAGCAGCGACTACCTAGAGCCCGCCAAGCTGATGGCCTGGAAGCAGGAGCGCAAGGCCGCCCCCACCGCCGTGCTGATGGACGAGGAAGGCACCGTGGGCAAGAGCTACGGCGCCCGCACCACGCCGCACCTGTACATCGTCAACCCGCAGGGCCAATTGATCTACGCGGGCGGCATTGACAGCATCCCCTCGGCCCGCCCGGCCGACATCGAAAGGGCCACCAACTATGTGAAGGTGGGGCTGGCCGAGGCGCTGGCGGGCAAGCCGATCTCGGCGGCGACGACGGCGCCGTATGGGTGCAGCATCAAGTACAAGTCGCCGGCCTGACCGGCTGCGGTGACGCTGGTCCACGGTCCCGGGGCATGCGTACACTGTTTGCATGCTCCACACCCCCGACACCATCAGCACCCTGCGCCACCTGCTCACCGCCTGCCGCACCATTGCGGTGGTGGGCCTTTCGCCGCAGTGGCACCGCCCAAGCTACTTTGCCGCCAAGTACATGCAGGCGCATGGCTACCGCATCGTGCCGGTCAACCCGCTGGTGGCGCGTGAGGGCGGGCAGATTTTGGGCGAGGCGGCCTACGCCAGCGTGACCGAGGCGGCCGCCGCGCTGGCAGCGCAAGGCCAGAAGATCGACATGGTGGACTGCTTTCGCAAGAGTGAGGACATCCCGCCACTGGCCGACGAAGCCGTCGCCATCGGCGCAAAGTGCCTGTGGCTGCAGCTGGGCGTGTTCAACGAGGCCGCCGGCCTGCGCGCGGAGGCGGCGGGCCTGCAGGTCATTCAAAACCGCTGCGTGAAGATCGAACACGCGCGTCTGTTTGGCGGCCTGGGCTGGATGGGCGTGAACACGCGCGTGATCAGCGCCAAGCGCTTGCGGCAGCTGCCTTACTAGCAAATTGATAGCTGCCAGCGCATATTGCACTATCGCTTGCGGCCGATTTCTTTCAAATTCCTTCACCCAACCCCCTGCGCAGCACTGCAGGCTGCGCCACCGCCATGACCGAGCCCACATCCAACGGTGCCGACCGCCACTTCGGCTTTGGCACCCGCGCCATCCACGCCGGTGCCCAGCCCGACCCGGTGACCGGCGCGCGCGCCACGCCCATCCACCAGACGACCAGCTTTGTGTTCGACAACGCCGAACACGCGAGCAGCCTGTTCAACCTGCAGACCTTTGGCAACGTCTACAGCCGCATCAGCAACCCCACGGTGGCGGTGTTGGAGGAGCGCATCGCCAGCCTCGAAAACGGCCGCGCGGCCCTGGCCTGCGCCAGCGGCATGGCCGCGCAGATGGCGGCGCTGCTGGCCATCCTCAAAACCGGCGACCACATCGTGGCGGCCAGCACGCTGTATGGCGGCACGGTGGGGCAGCTGGGTGTGGGCTTTTCGCGTCTGGGTATTGAGACCACATTCGTGGACCCGGCCGACCCCGAGAACTTTGCGCGTGCGGTGCGGCCCAACACCCGTGCGTTCTATGGCGAGACCATCGGCAACCCGCTGGTCAACGTGCTCGACATCGCCGCCGTGGCCGAGGTGGCGCATGCGCATGGCGTGCCGCTCATCATCGACAACACGGTGGCCAGCCCCTACCTGTGCAACCCCTTGCAGCTGGGCGCCGACATCGTGGTGCACAGCGCCACCAAGTACATCGGCGGCCACGGCACGACCATGGGTGGTGTGGTGGTGGAGGGGGGCAAGTTTCCTTGGGACAACGGCAAATTCCCCGAGATGGTGGAGCCCAGCCGCGCGTACCACGGCGTGAAGTTCTACGAGACCTTTGGCGACTTTGGCTACACCATGAAGGCGCGCATGGAAGTCAACCGCACCTTTGGCGGCGTGCTCTCGCCCATGAACGCGTGGCAGCTGCTGCAGGGCGCCGAAACCCTGCACCTGCGCATGCGCGAGCACTGCCGCAATGCGCTGGCCGTGGCGAAGTTTCTGCAGAGCCACCCGCAGGTGGCGTGGGTCAACTACCCCGGTCTGGCGGATTCGCCGTATTTCGATCTGGCGCAAAAGCAGTTCCGCGCGGTGGATGGCGCGCCGGGCGCCTCAGGCATCCTCACGTTTGGCGTGAAGGGCGGCGCAGCCGCCGGCGAGAAGTTCATCGACGCCTGCGAGTTCCTGAGTCACCTCGCCAACATCGGCGACGCGAAGACACTGGTGATCCACCCCGCATCGACCACGCATCGCCAGCTGAACGAAGAGGAACTGGCCCGCGCGGGCGTGAGCGCGGACATGGTGCGGCTGTCGGTGGGGATTGAAGACCTGGACGACATCCTGTGGGACATCGACCAGGCGCTGGGGCGCGCAGCGGGCTGATCGCCCTGCGGACTACACGGGGCTGACCGGCGCGCCCAACCGCTGCGACAAACTCCGGGCCGCCTCGCGCAGATGCTGCGCCGCCGGGCTGGCGGGCCCGGTCTGCAGCGTGGCGCTGGGACCGATCACGGCGATGCACAGCACCAGCTGCCCGAAGCCATCAAACACCGGCGTGGCCAGCGCGCTGATGCCGGGCAGGAGCTGGTCGGTCACCTCGCTGATCTGGTGCTGGCGCACAGCCTCCAGTTCGGCCGCAAAGGCGGTCTCGTCCAAAGCGCCCGCAAACCCTTCGGCCGCCAGCGCAGCCGCTGCCCGCTCTCGCGGGCCGAAGGCCGCAAACACCTTGCCCGTGGCCGTGTGCCGCACCGAGGCCGTGGTGCCGTGGCGCATGGCCACATACACGGCGGTGGGACCCTCTTCCACACGAATGATGGTGGGGCCGTTGTCGCCCCAGACCGAGGCCGACACGGTGTAGCCGATGCGCTGGGCCAGCGCGGGCAGCTCGGCAATGGCCAGGCGCACCGGGTCCACCTGCTGCAGGCTGATCAGGCCCAGCTGCATGGCCAAGGGGCCCAGGCCGTAGTGGCCGCTCACGGCGTCCTGCTCGATCAGGCCCAGCTTGCCAAAGCTCACCAGGTAGGGGTGGGCCTTGGCGGCCGTCATGTCCGCCGCGCGGGCCAGGTCCTTGAGCGCCATGCGCCGGCCGGTGCGCGCCAGCACCTTCAGCAGCTGGCCGCCCACCTCCACGCTCTGGATGCCGCGCGGGCTGCGGGGCGTGTCTTCGTCGTCGGCGGGGGGCAGGTCGGGGGTCGTCATGGGCATGGGGCGATTGTCCACGCAGCACAGCATCCACACGCCCTTCGGGTTTACACCTAAACAAATGCGTTAGACATGAACGAATTTCTTGCCTAACATCAACGCATTCCGTTTAGATAAACGCATTCACTATTAACAAATCACCACCATGAGCACCGTCAAAACCTTTGCCTCCGCCGCCGACCTCGAAGTGAAGAAGGTGAGCTTCGACAAGCTCTCCGACCACGCCTATGCCTACACGGCCGAGGGCGACCCCAACACCGGCATCATCATTGGCGACGACGCAGTGATGGTCATCGACACCCAGGCCACGCCCGTGATGGCGCAGGACGTGATCCGCCGCATCCGCGAGGTGACGGACAAGCCCATCCAATACGTGCTGCTCTCCCACTACCACGCGGTGCGCGTGCTGGGGGCCAGCGCCTACGGCGCCGAGCACATCATTGCCAGCGAGGACACGCGCGACCTGATCGTGGAGCGCGGCCAGTTCGACAAGGACAGCGAGATCGGCCGCTTTCCGCGCCTGTTCCAGAACGTGGAGAGCGTGCCGGACGGCCTGACCTGGCCGACCATGACCTTCAACAAGAAGATGACCCTGTGGCTGGGCAAGCTGGAGGTGCAGATCCTGCAACTGGGCCGGGGCCACACCAAGGGCGACACGGTGGCCTGGCTGCCGCAGGAAAAGATCCTGTTCAGCGGCGACCTGGTGGAGTTCGACGCCACGCCGTATGCGGGCGACGCGTATTTCCAGGACTGGCCGCAGACCCTGGACAACATCGCGGCGCTGAAGCCCGAGAAGCTGGTGCCCGGCCGGGGCGCCGCGCTGCAGACGCCCGATCAGGTGCAGGCGGGCCTGGCGGGCACGCGCGCCTTCATCAGCGACCTGTACGAGAGCGTGAAGGCCAGTGCGGCCAAGGGCGAAGACCTGCGCAAGGTCTACGAGGCCACGTTTGCCCAACTGCAGCCCAAGTACGGCCACTGGGTCATCTTCAACCACTGCATGCCGTTTGACGTGACCCGTGCGTACGACGAGGCCACGCAATACCCCGACCCACGCATCTGGACCGCTGAACGCGACATTCAAATGTGGAAAGCCCTGGAAGGCTGAACCGCCGAGGCTGGAGGAGACAAAAAATGAACCCCAGAGACATTCCCCGCGAGGCCTTCCACGCCAGTGGCGCCGAGGTGCAGGCCATCGACTTCGGCTACGTGCGCTCGCCCGACCAGGACCGCGCCACGCCCGCACAGCACCCCATCGTGGTCATCGGCGCAGGCCCTGTGGGCCTGTCGCTCGCCATTGACCTGGCCCAGCGCGGGCAGCGTGTGGTGGTGCTGGACAACGACCACAAGCTCTCCATCGGCTCGCGCGCCATCTGCTTTGCCAAGCGCACGCTGGAGATCTGGGACCGCCTGGGCGTGGGCCA
The DNA here is from genome assembly GCF_014851475.1 of Acidovorax sp. ACV02. Taxonomy (NCBI): domain Bacteria; kingdom Pseudomonadati; phylum Pseudomonadota; class Betaproteobacteria; order Burkholderiales; family Comamonadaceae; genus Acidovorax; species Acidovorax sp. ACV02. The sequence continues at coordinate 143,407 of NZ_JACUZU010000009.1, read as the reverse complement.
GCGCATGGTGGACAAGGGCGTGTCGTGGAACCTGGGCAAGGTGTTCCTCAAAGACGAGCAGCTGTATGAATTCAATCTGCTGCCCGAAGAAGGCCACGAGCGCCCCGCCTTCATCAACCTGCAGCAGTACTACGCCGAGGCCTACCTGGTGGAGCGTGCGCTGCAGCTGCCGGGCATCGACATCCGCTGGCACAACAAGGTCACTGCCGTGCAAAGCCGCGCGGACGGCGCGCTGCTGAGCATCGACACGCCCGAGGGCGCTTACCAGATGGATGCGCAATGGCTGGTGGCCTGCGACGGCGCACGCTCGCCCACGCGGCAGATGCTGGGACTGGAGAGCAAGGGGCGCATTTTTCAGGACCGCTTCCTGATCGCCGACGTGAAGCTGGCGGATAAGGCGAACTTCCCGACCGAGCGCTGGTTCTGGTTCGACCCACCCTTTCATCCCAACCAGAGCGTGCTGCTGCACCGCCAGCCCGACAACGTCTGGCGCATCGACTTCCAGCTGGGCTGGGACGCCGACCCCGAAGAAGAAAAGAAGCCCGAAAACATCATCCCGCGCGTGAAGGCGCTGCTGGGTGCGGATGCACAGTTTGAGCTGGACTGGGCCAGCGTCTACACCTTTGCCTGCCTGCGCATGGACCAGTTCGTGCACGGCCGCGTCGTCTTCGCGGGCGACAGCGCCCACGGCGTTTCGCCCTTTGGCGCACGGGGCGCCAACAGCGGCGTGCAGGACGCGGAGAACCTGGCCTGGAAGCTCGATTGGGTGCTCCAGGGCCGCGCCAGCCCAGCGCTGGTGAGCACCTATGGCCCCGAGCGTGAATACGCGGCCGATGAGAACCTGTGCAACTCCACCCGCGCCACCGACTTCATCACGCCCAAGAGCGAGGTGAGCCGCCTGTTCCGCGACGCGGCGCTGCACCTGGCGCGCGAGCATGCGTTTGCAAGGCGTATCGTCAACAGCGGGCGCCTGTCGGTGCCGGCCACGTTGCACCAGTCGCCACTGAACACGCCGGATACCGATCACTTCGCAGGCACCCAGGTGCCCGGTGCCGTGCTGCTGGATGCACCGTTGACGAAACAGGGCCAGCCCACCTGGCTGCTGCGCGAGCTGGGTCCGGACTTCACGCTGCTGGTGTTTGGCCCGGCCCCGGCATGGGCCCATGACCTGCCCGGCGTGAAGGTGCTGCAGATCGGCATCGACGTGATCGACCACCAAGCGCTGGCCGCCCAGCGGCTGGATGCGCTGCCGCGCACCGTGTACCTGGTGCGGCCCGACCAGCACGTGTGCGCGCGCTGGCGCACGCCCACCGAAGCAGCGGTGCGCAGCGCCCTGGCGCGTGCCACGGCCGCAGCCGTCTGACCAGGAAGACGACAAGGAACATGCCCATGCTGAACACCCAACCGAACCTGCAGGCCTGCGACGACTTCTATGAAGCGCTGATTGCAGCGCACCAGGGCCTGTCCACGCCCGAGAGCCACGCCATGAACGCACGCCTGGTGCTGCTGCTGGCCAACCACATCGGCGAGCAGGCCACGCTGCAGCACGCGCTGCAACTGGCGCGCGGCAGTACCGTGCCCACGGCCGACCGGCGCACCACCCCGGCCATCACGCCCGTGGTGCCCACCCACGCGGTGGCGGCCTAGCCCGCACCTTTTCACCTGGCACTTCAGCACCGCGCAGACGGTGCGGGGTCCGACCCGCCTTGAACTTTGACCACTACGGAGACAACACCACCATGCAGCGCAAACATTTCCTCGCCACCCTTGCGGGCCTGGCACTGGCCAACACCCTGCCCCTGGCCCACGCCCAGGATTCCAAGCCACTCGAATGGGTGGTGGGCTACGCGGCGGGCGGCGGCTCGGACATCGTGGCGCGCACGATTGCCGAGTCGATGTCGGCCACGCTGGGCCGCACCATCATCATCAACAACAAACCCGGCGCGGGCACCAACATTGCCGCCGAGTACAGCGCCCGCCACAAGGACTACGGCAACCTGATGTTCTCGGCCGACTTCGCCACACTGGCGGCCAATCCGTTCTTGTTCAGCAAACTGAGCTACAACGCCGAGAAGGACTTCCAGCCTGTGGGCCTGCTGGTTCGGTTCCCGATGTTCCTGGTGGTGTCCAACAACGTGCCCGCCAAGAACCTCAAGGAGTTCATGGCCTGGGCCAAGGGCCAGGCCGATGGCGTGAACTGGGCATCCGCCGGGCCGGGCAGCCCGCACCATCTGGTGGGCGAACTGTTCCGCGAGCAAAGCGGTCTCAAGCTCACGCATGTGCCTTATCGCGGCGCAGCGCCGGCCATCCAGGATGTGATTGGCGGTCAGGTGCCCGCGATGTGGATCGACAGCGCCACGGTGTACCCGTTCCTCGCGGGCAACAAGGTGCGCGCCATTGGTGTGGCCAGCCCGCAGCGCGTGACCACCATGCCCGATGTGCCCACGATTTCCGAGCAGGGCCTGCAAGGGTTTGAAGGTTTTGCGTGGCAAGGCCTGGTGGTACCCACCGGCGCGCCGGCCGATGTAGTGGCGAACTTCAGCAAGGCACTGCAGACCGCCCTGGCCGACACGCGCACCAAGGCGCGCCTGCAGGCCCTGGGTGTGGAGCCCATGCCCGGCACTGCGGCGCAGATGGGCAGCTTTGCGCGGGCGGAGCGCGAGAAGTGGGGCCGCGTCATCACCAAGGTGGGCGTCAAGCTGGATTGATCCCCCTGAGCGGCTGCGCCGCTTCCCCCTCAGGGGGACGCCACCAGTGGCCTGGCGAAGCCAGTTCCACGGTGGCACTGGCGATGGCCGCGCGCCAGTTTCGCCGCCTGTGGACTCTAGGCTCTGCCGAGCCTCGCGCTTCGAAAAGTAGGCAGCGCCGATTCGCGCGTTACGCAGCGGCTGATCGGCAGCGCGCCAGCCGCCGTTTGCGGTGCAGGGCGGGGGCCAGCCACAGCAGCTGCACGGTGGCGTAGCCCAGTGCTGCGAGCAGCAGTCCCAGGGTGGGCAGGCCGATCAGCAGTGGAGTGCCCAGCGCCTGCATCCAGGTGCCCAGGGCCTGCACCGTGAACTCACCCCCAGGCGCCACGCTGCTCCAGGCGGGCAGCGTCTGCGCGCCGGGCATCACCAGCGCCCCGAGGTAGAAGGCCATGACATACAGCGGCACCGTGGTGAGCGGGTTGGTATAGAAGGTGGCCACGCCCCCAGCCACCACGTTGCCGCGCAGCCAGGCGCACACCAGCAGCGTGCCCGGGATCTGCAGCGGCCCGGGGATCAGGCCGCAGAACATGCCCGCCGCCACCCCGCGCGCCAGCGGCTGGCGCTGGAAGCGGAACAGCGCGCGCCGCTCCAGCCAGGGCTGGAACTGCGCGAGCCAGCTGCGGTCCAGCAGCTGGCGGGCCCGGGGTTCCAGCGCGCGCAGCCAGCGGCGCAAGCGACACAGCGGCTGCATCATGCGACGAAGGCTACCGCAGTGCCGGCGCCCCACAAGGCGGTGAGGCCCACCAGCAGGTTCACGTCGCGCGGCTCGTTCTCAGCGTGGTAGGCCATGGCAGTGGCCCCTACCAGGCCCAACAACATGCACAGCATCACCGATTCGATCAGATCCATGGCTCAAGTCTCCGGGTTCGGCAGCGATCAGGCCTTGGGGGGCAGTGCGGGTGGGGCACCCTTGGCGGCCTCGCCCGAATTGCGCAGCGACAGGAAGATCGACCCGGCGATCAGCGTGGCCGTGACCAGCAACGCATAGCCAATCGGGATCTTCACGAAGTCGATGAGCAACATCTTGCCGCCGATGAAGACCAGGACCAGTGCCAGGCCGTAGGCCAGCAGGTGGAAACGGTCGGCCAGGTCTGCCAGCAGGAAGTACAGCGCACGCAGACCCAGGATGGCAAAGATGTTGGCCGTGAGCACGATGAACGGGTCGCTGGTGATCGCGAAGATCGCCGGGATGCTGTCCACCGCAAAGATGATGTCGGTCGTGCCGATCAGGATCAGCACCACGAACAGCGGGGTGTAGTGCTTGACGCCGTTGATCATGGTCGAGAGCTTTTCGCCGTCGAACTGGTCGGTGATGCGGATGCGCTTTTTCAGGAACTTGAGCACCGGGTTGGTGGCAATGTCAGGCTCCTGCCCGGCGGCAAACCACATCTTCACGCCCGTGACGACCAGGAACGCACCGAACACATACAGCAGCCAGTGGAAGGTGGCCAGCAGCCAGGCACCTGCCAGGATTAGCAGCGTGCGCAGCACGATGGCGCCGATGATGCCGATGATGAGCGCGCGCTTTTGGTACTGCGGCGGCACGGCAAAGTAGCTGAACAGCATCAGGAAGACGAAGATGTTGTCCACCGACAGGCTCTTCTCCACCAGGTAGCCGGTGATGAACTGCATGGACACCGTGTTGGCGATCTCGCGACCCTGGCTGCTGTCCAGGTACCACCACAGAATGGCTACGAACACAAAGGCGAGCGAGAACCACAACAGGCTCCAGCGCGCGGCCTCGCCCATGGTGACCTTGTGCGCGCCCTGGCGCTCCATGACCAGCAGGTCCACGCCTATGGCGATGACCACGAAGACGGCAAATCCCGCCCACATCCACCACGTTCCGATTGTTTCCATCGAGTTTCTCCAAAGATGCCCTCACACGCCCAGCCACGCCGGACGCCCAAGCCCCGGACTGTAGGGGCTGGGGTACTTCTTTAAAACCTGTGATCACAGTAGTATTGGTTCGGTTTTTACGAACCAAACACTTTTTTAACGGCCCCACCGCAAAGAGATCATGAGCCAGAGCTTCAACTACCGCCATCTTTTCTACTTCTGGGTGGTGGCCAAGGAGGGCGGCATCGCCCGCGCCGCCGAGCGGCTGGACATGGCCGTGCAGACCATCAGCGCCCAGGTGCGCGAGCTGGAAAAGTCGCTGGGCGTGAGCCTGCTGCGCACCGAGGGCCGCAACCTGGTGCTGACCGATGCGGGTGTGGCCGCGCTGCATGAGGCCGACCACATCTTTGCGCTGGGCGAGCAGCTGCCCGTGCGCGTGCGCGAAGCCGCCAGCGGCCAGACGCTGCGGCTGAACCTGGGCATCTCCGACGGCATTGCCAAGCTGGCCGTGCACCGGCTGCTGACGCCCGTGCTGGACGAGCCGCACCTGCGCCTGCTGTGCCATGAGGGCGAGTTCCAGCCCCTGCTGGGCGAGCTGGCGCTGCACAAGCTCGATGCCGTGCTGGCCGACCGCGCCGCGCCGCCCAACCCGGCCCTGCGCACCACCAGCCAGCTGCTGGGCACGAGCGCCATTGCCTGGTATGCGCCCCCGCTGTGGGCCGAGGCGGCGGCCAACAACTTCCCGCACAGCCTGGCTGTAGTGCCCGTGCTGCTGCCCACCGACCACGCCGCGATGCGCGCACGCATCGACCACTGGCTGGAGCGCGAGCGCATCCGCCCGCGCATTGCCGGGGAGTTTGAAGACAGCGCCCTCTTGAGCACCTTTGCCGCCACCGGCATGGGCGTGATGCCCGCGCCGGTCTCGCTGGGCGAGCACCTGGCCCAGACCCACGGGCTGGTGCAGGTGGGTACCGCACCCGACGTGCAGGAGCAGTTCCACCTGATCTACAGCGCCCGCAAGGTGATGCACCCGCTGCTCACGCGGCTGCTGGAGGCGGGCCAGGGCGGAATGCTATTGAATTAATAGCTACCAGCACATACCGATCTAGCGCTTGGGGCCCAAAAGACGCAAAAAGCTGGCGCAATGCCCTCGCAGGCCCCGTCAGTCGCGCCCTGCCCGCTCGATGTGTTGCGCCGCCGATGCCGGGTCGGAAAAGCACAGTTCGTGGCTGCCCGGGCACTCCACCAGGCGGTACAAGCCCAGCCGCTCCGACAGGCGCGGGTGCCACGGCAGGCTGTGGGGTAGCGCGGTGTCCTGCTGCGCGTTGAGGTAGCTCTTGCCCACCTCCAGCGCGGCCAGCGGCACGGGCAGCTGCGCCGGTTCGGTGAAGGTGCGATAGGGGTGGGGATTGAGCAGCGCATAGGTGCTTTGCGCCAGGGCCTCGTCGGCATCGTTGATGAAGGCCTCGCGCCAGATGGGGTACGGCAGCATCACGGCATTGCCGTTGCTGGCTGCCACCTGGTCGAACAGCGCGCGGTAGTGGGGCGGCACCAGGTCATTCAGGCATTCGCCAGGCTGCGGCACAAAGGCGTTCCAGTACACCAGGCGGCGGATGCGCCCGGGCAAGCGCGCGGGCATGTGGCTGATGACCATGCCGCCGTAGCTGTGGCCCACCAGCCGCACGTCGGTCAGGCCCTGGCTGTCCATGAAGGCCGCCAGCGAATCCACCGCGTCGGCGAGACCCGTGGCAGCGCGGTCGTCGCCGGGGCGGTTGCCCGCGAGCGTGGGGCAATGCACCGTGTGGCCGCGCGCGCGCAGGTGGGTGGCGGTGGCTTCCATCTCGGCACCGGTGTGCCAGGCGCCATGGACCAGGACATAGGTATCCGGCATGTGTGTCTCCTTCGGGTTGTGTTGCAGGACCGGGCAATCCGCCCTGCCGCTACCTTAGAAACACCCGGTGGCACGGAATGGCCTGCGCGTGCCAGCCGGCTGTGCAGGGTGTGCCAAAAGCTTCACCGCCGTGTAGCGCGGCAGGGCGAAGCAACAACGACGCGGATGATTGGGAGACGGAATCAGCCGCCGCGCCGCCACTGCGCGGGCGACACGCCCATGGCGCGCTGAAAGGCGCGTGCGAAATGCGAAGGGTCCGCAAAGCCGCAGCGCCGCCCGATCTCGCCCACGGCCACATGGGCCAGCTGGGGGCGGCGCAGCAGCTCGCCTGCACGCGCCAGGCGCAGTTGGCGCAACGTGCCCGCAAAGGTGTGGCCCTGTGCCGCAAACGCCCGGTGCAGGGTGCGCAGCGACACACCCGCCTCCTGCGCCAGCGCCGGGGCCGAGAGGCCCGGCTGGTCAATGCGCGCACGCAGCAGCGCACACAGATGGGCGTGCAGGCTGCGCGCCGCCGTGGGTGCCGGTGGCTGGGGCGGCTCCAGCGCAGCGCACAACAGCGCCCCCAGGTGGTCGGACAGCAATGCTGGCGGCAGGGCCTGCGCCGGGGCCGGGTCACGTGCCAGTTGCACGGCCAGCGCCCCCAGGCTCTGGCCCCAGCCCTGGTCGCGCCAGGCCACGCGCGGGCCGGGCGCCTCGGCCTGCTGCAGCCACTGGCCCACCCAGGCGCGCGGCAGCTGCAGCGACACGCAGTGCACACCTTCGGGAAAGTGCAGTTCGTAAGGCCGGGCCGAATCCAGCAGCACCACATCGCCCGGGCGCAGGTGGGCCACATGGCCATCCTGGCGCACATGCCAGGCGGTCTCGGCCTGGCCGATCAGGTAGAAGGGCAGCTGGCGGCTGCGCGCAATGCCGGCGGGTGTGCGAAACACATCCTGGGTGGAGGCCCGCACGCGGTTGATGGACAGCGTCTCCACCGGCAGGCTTTGCAGTTCCCCGCCAAACAGCGGCGCCTCACGGGAGCTGCAGTCCATCTCCAGAAACGCCTCGCAGATCGCGCCCACCCAGTAGTCCAGGCGCGCGGGCGGCGCCACCACGTCGGTGGTCCACTGGCGCAGAGCAGCGGGGGACGAAGGCGCGGGAGCGGCGGGCATGGGGCCCAATCTACCGGCAAGCGGGCCGGGCAGGCAACAGGGCAAGCCCGCCCAACCACTCCCCTGACGGCCTGCCCGCCAGGCTCAGCGCTGCGGCATGTCCTTCACCGAGTACCCCAGGCTCACCGTGGCATCGTCAGGAATAGCGGGCATGGACACATTCCAGGCCTCCCACGCGGCGCGCATGGCCTGCAGGCGCTCGGGCTCCACGGGCGCGCGGTTGGCACGCTCGCGTTCATCGTCGGCCAGGTTGAACAGGTAGTCGTTGCCATCCACGCGCAGGTACTTCCACACGCCCTGGCGCATGGCGCGCTGGCCCCGGTGGTTCATGCGCCAGAACAGCGGGGGCTCGTCGATCACGTTGGCATCGCGCAGCAGCGACATCAGCGAGCGGCCGTCCAGTGGGTAGTCCACATGCGCGCCGGCCCCTGCGGCGTCGAGCATGGTGGCCGACCAGTCCATGGTCATGCAGGTCTGCGCGCTCACGCCGCCAGGGGCGATCACCGCAGGCCAGTGGGCAATCCAGGGCACGCGGATGCCGCCTTCGGTCAGGTCCATCTTGCCGCCGACCAGCGGCCAGTTGTCCGAGAAGCGCTCGCCACCGTTGTCGCTGGTGAACACCACCAGCGTGTCGCGCGCAAGGCCCTTTGCCTCCAGCAGCGCCATGATGCGGCCGATGCCCTCGTCCATGTGGTGGATCATGCGGCGGTAGGTCTCGATGTTGCCGCCGTGCAGATGAAACAGGTTGCCCTTGACCTCCTGCGCCAGCGCCTCGTCATCACGCGTCTCCCACGGCCAGTGGGGCGCGGTGTAGTGCAGGCTCAAGAAGAACGGCGTGCCCGCCTGCGCGCCCGGCGCCATGCGCTGCACGTAGTCGAGTGCGTGGTCGGTGATGAGGTCGGTGAGGTAGCCGTCCTGCTGCTTTTCCTCCTCGCCCAGGTACAGGTCGTGCGTGCCGTTGGAGCTGCAGTGGGTGAAGTAGTCCACCCCGCCCGACATGGGGCCGAAGAACTCCTCGTAGCCCGAGCGCAGCGGCCCGAACGCGGGCGGGTAGCCCAGGTGCCACTTGCCCATCAGCGCCGTGCGGTAGCCTGCTGCGCGCAGCAGCGAGGGCAGCGTGGGGTGCTCGGGCGGCAGGCCCAGGGTGGTGCTGCCCCGGCTCTTGCTGTTGATGGGTTCCTCGGCCGCGCCGCGCAGGCGGTACTGGTAGCGCGCCGTCATCAGCGCAAAGCGCGTGGGCGAACAGACGGGGGAATTGGAATAACCCTGTGTGAGCTTGAGGCCGTTGGCCGCCAGCTGGTCAAGCACCGGCGACACGGGGCCAAACGCCGCGTCGCGCCCACCGTAGCAGCCCAGGTCGGCATAGCCGAGGTCGTCGGCGACGATGAAGATGATGTTGGGGCGGGGTGGTAGGGTCATCTCGAAATCCAGTTTCACTCAACATGGCGCGCAGTCTTCGCGACAGGCGCGGCCGAGGCGGGGGCGGCAAGCAAGGGCAGCGCCGCAGCGAGGCCGCCGTCCCCCTCCGGGGGAAGCGGCGCAGCCGCTCAGGGGGGCTTCCTTGCTATGGTTTGAAGCCCGAGCGCTGCACGACCGGCGCCCATTGCGCGCGGTAGGCCTTGAGCATGGCCTCGGTTTGCGCCATGGTCGCCACCACGGGCTCCATCTTGGCAGTCTCGAACTTGCGCTGCGTGTCCGGGTCCTTCATCACCTCCACGATCAAACCGGACAAACGTTCGGCCTGGGCCTTGGGCATGCTCATCGGGGCAAAGAAGGTGTTCCAGCCGGTGGCGGCCAGGTCCATGCCGCTTTCCTTGAAGGTGGGAATCTTTGCATCGAGCGGGCTGCGCTTGGCGCTCGACACGGCCAGGATGCGGATCTTGCCGGCCTCGTGCTGGGGCAGCAGGCTGTCAAACGTGTCGAACGCCACGGGCACCTGGCCCCCCAGCAGGTCGTTGAGCAGCGGCGCGGAGCCCCGATAGCCCACCACCTCGGCGCGCACCTTGGCGGCGTCGCCCACCATCAGGCCAAAAAAGTGCGGCAGGCTGCCCGTGGCAGGCACGCCGAAGTTGGCTTTGTCGGGGTTGGCGCGCAGCCACGCCATGAGGTGAGGCAGTTCCTTGACCGGCACGGCACTGCCCACGGCCACGCCAAATTCGTAGCTGTTGACATGGCTCACGGGGCGGAAGTCGCGCTCCGGGTCGTAGCCCGCATCGGGGAACACCAGGGGTGCTACCAGCATCACGGCGGGGTTGGCCAGCAGCAGCGTGGGCTGGTTGGCGGGCGCGGCTTTGACAGCCTGGGCCGACAGGCGGCCGCCCGCGCCGGTCTTGTTCTCCACGATCACGGGCGTACCGAGCTTGCTGCCCAGCTTGTCGGCCACGATGCGGGCCACGCGGTCGGTGGCGCCGCCGGGGGCGTAGCCCACCACGATGCGCAGCGGGGTGTCCTGGGCCTGACACAAAGAGGCAGCAAGTGCCAGCGTGGTGGCGACTAAGGATTCAACGAGTTTCCACATGGAAGGGCTCCGGTGCGAGATTCAAAAAATGCCTCGATGGGCACGATCAGATGAGTGGATCCACTGTAGGAGGCACACAATCAATTGATCTAAACAATTCTCGCCCGGAAATACCCTGATGCCCGATATAGATCCGGTCCCCGTTCGCTCAACCCTCACCGGCGACGGCCTGATCCATCCAACGACAGCCCATGACCTGCTGATGTATCGCCTCCACCGCCTGCTCGCCGTGGCCGGCAGCCTGGTAGTAAGGCTGTGCGAGGGGGGTTACGGCATCACCCGTCGGGAATGGGGGTTGCTCATGGTGCTCGCGCAACAGCCAGGTCTGCCGCCCGCAGCACTCGCCGAACACTTGGGACTGGACCGCGCTCGAACATCGCGCGCCATCACCTCATTGCTGAACAAACAACTTATCACTCGCAGCACCGTGCCTGGGGACCGGCGCCACGCCATGTTGTTTCTGACACCTGCAGGACTGTCGCTCCACGACGAACTTTTCCCGCAAATCAGGGCACTGAACCAGGATCTACTGTCTCAGCTGACACCCGGAGCGGTACGAGCGCTGGATCAGGCACTGGCCGCCATGCAACAGCAAGCGGGGGCTCTGGTCGCAACGCGCACCGATCTCCCGAGAACTTACCGGCTCAGAGGCGGCCGACAGCAACTTTCGCGTGGCGGTCAAGAATCCAAGTGAACTCGCCGCCCAACACCAGGCTCGTGCCTCATGGCCACCCCTCACTTTTCGGTGGTCGAGTACACCTCAAGTAGACGATCCAAATCGGACCGTAGCATTCCATTGGGGTCAATTGCGGCGTCCTTGGGCGAAGACCGCACGCCCGAGGCAATCACACCCGAGGTCACATCGGTGATGGATATCTGGACTTGGTAAAGGTTGCTGTTATTCGCGTATTCCTTGGTGGACGCGCAAACGGGTTCACCAGGGTCTGCGAAATAAATCACTGCTGCATCTGTGGCACGCTTGGGCGTACGCAGGTAGCTGGCGTACAACGAAGCCGGCACCGGGGCTTTTTCTGAGCCATTGACGTAATAAGACTCCTCCCAGTCATCGTTTTGCACCACGAGGTTGTATTTGAGCGAGCTGACTTTCAACATCGGATCGCGACCATTGCCAATCGACTCCGCAAATACGTAAAGAATCTTTGTTCCCCGATACAGCACACCGTCAGTGCCAACGATGGTGCAAGCAACAGCATCCAAGTTGGTTGCGGAGTGCACGCCACCAGAGCTGATGTTCTTCAAATCAGCTTGTGCGACGCCAGCAGCCAGCAAAAAACTGCCAACAATCAAGCATTTTTTCAACATACCCTCTCCTCTCCTTTAAAAAACTGGTGTGCCATTGTGCGTACCGTTCTTCACATCCACTCGAGGACGAAGCCGTACATGGCGTTACGTATGCAGCGAAAAATAACAGAACAGATACAAATGTCTACCCAAATCTGTGTATTTCGCCTTGCGTCCTGCGGCCTTGTGTGGGGTTGTCCAGCGCCTCATCAGCGCCTTAGCCTGCGAAAAGCACATTGAGACAGTCTGCGCGACGTCCTTCACAATGCTCCGGATTGAGGCACTCCTGATTGCGCCTCCTTGAAGTACGTCAATACCTCCAAAGCCCATGCCATCTCCCTCGACATCGTTGTGGAGCCCCTTGCGCCAACCCGCGTTCAGGGGCCTGTGGATTTGCGGCGGCATCTTTTTTGTGGGCAGCGGCATGCAGAGCATGGCGGCGGCCTGGCTCATGGTGGAACTCACGGGTTCGTCGTTCCTGGCTGCTCTGGTGCAGACGGCGGTGTTCATGCCCATGTTTTTGCTGGCCCTCCCTGCCGGCGTGCTGGCGGACACGACCGACCGGCGCCGGTTGATATCGGGCGCACTGCTGGCGCAGGCCGGGGCGTGCGCCTTGCTCACGCTGCTGACGCTGGGGGGCTGGAGTGGCCCGGCGTCGGTGCTGTTTCTGGTGTTCATCTGCGGGTGCTGCACGGCAGTGCTCACACCCGCGTGGAACTCGTCGGTCATCGACCCCGTGCCGCGCGACGAATGGCCCCAGGCCATCACCGCCGTGAGCATTGCCTACAACGCCGCGCGCGCTGTGGGGCCCACGATGGCGGGCCTGGTGTTTGCGCAGCTGGGCGCGGGCTGGGTCTTTGCCGTCACGGTGACCACCACGCTGGTGATGTGGGAGTCCATCCGCCGCTGGCCGCCCAAGGCGCACCCGCCCTCCAAGCTGCCCGCCGAACGCCTGTGGGGCGGCACCCTGAGCGGCCTGCGCTTTGCCTGGCACTCGCGCATGATCCTCGCGCAACTCGTGCGCGTGATGGCCTTCAGCGCAGCGGGCTCGGCCCTGTGGGCGCTGCTGCCGGTGATTGCGCAGCGCCAGCTCGGCACAGGTGCACAGGGTTTTGGTCTGCTCATGGGCTGCCTGGGCACGGGCGCCGTGGCGGTCGGCCTGGTGCTGGGGCGGCTGCGCGCGCGCTTTGGACTGGAGGCCATCGTCGGCGCCGGTGGTGTGGTGTTTGCGGTGGCCATGCTGGTGGCGGCGCTGACCCACATTGCCTGGGTGGTCTACATCGCCATGCTGTTCGCGGGCGCTGCCTGGATGTCGGCCATGTCCACCTTCAACACCGCCACGCAGGCCAGCGCCCCGCAGTGGGTGCGCTCGCGCGCCGTGGCCATGCACATGGTGGCGGCGCTGGGCGCGTTTGCGATGGGCTCGGCCTTCTGGGGCGCCTCCTCGGACCTGATCGGACTCATGCCCACCCTGTGTGTGGCCGCAGCGCTGATGGGCGCGGGCCTGCTGCTGGCCCGCCCCATGCCGCTGCGCATGGGCGCGCTGCACGAGGTGACCCAGGCCACGCCCTGGGACGAACTTTTCATCGAGGCCGAGCCCCTACCCGAGGCGGGCCCCGTGGCCGTGGAAGTGGGCTACCGCATTGCCCCCGGCACCGACGCTGCCTTCCTCGACACCATCAGCCGCATGAAGGCCCCGCGCCGCCGCGACGGCGCCACCTTCTGGCGCATCTACAAGGACCTGGGCGAGCCATCGCGCTATGTGGAGCGCTTCATCGTCGAGTCCTGGGCCGACTACTTGCACCAGCGCGCCCGCGCCACCATGGCCGACCAAGCCCTGGAGACCGAAGTGCGTGCGTTTTTGGCGCCGGGCGAAGTCGTGCGGATGTCGCACTACATTGCAGAGCGATAGACGCCCTTGAGCCGACCCGTCGTGGTTTCGGCTTGATGCGCGTCAATTTTCGCAGCCGGATCGGGTGCCGAGGCCGGCGGTCTGCCTGCGACAATCGCACCATGACCTTCGCCCCCCTTGCCAACGACACCTTCCTGCGTGCCTGCCGCCGCCAGGCCACCGACTACACGCCCCTGTGGCTCATGCGCCAGGCGGGGCGCTATCTGCCGGAGTACAAGGCCACGCGCGCCCAGGCGGGCAGCTTCATGGGCCTGGCTACCAATGTCCAGTACGCCACCGAAGTGACCTTGCAGCCGCTGGAGCGTTTCCCACTCGACGCCGCCATCCTGTTCAGTGACATCCTGACCGTGCCCGACGCCATGGGCCTGGGCCTGTCCTTTGCCGAGGGCGAAGGCCCGCGCTTTGCCAAAGTTGTGCGCGACGAAGCGGCCGTGGCCGAACTGGCCGTGCCCGATATGGACAAGCTGCGCTACGTGTTCGACGCCGTCACCAGCATCCGCAAGGCCCTCAATGGGCGTGTTCCTTTGATTGGCTTCTCGGGCAGCCCCTGGACACTGGCCTGCTACATGGTCGAGGGCAAGGGATCGGACGACTACCGCCTGGTCAAGAGCCTGATGTACGCGCGCCCCGACCTGATGCACCGCATCCTGGCCATCAATGCCGACAGCGTGGCCGCATACCTCAACGCCCAGATCGACGCGGGCGCACAGGCCGTAATGATTTTTGACAGCTGGGGCGGCGTGCTGGCCGACGGTGCCTTCCAGGAGTTCAGCCTGGCTTACACCAAGCGCGTGCTGGCACAGCTCAAGCGCACCGGCGTGGATGGCACCGATGTGCCGCGCATTGTCTTCACCAAGGGCGGTGGCATCTGGCTGGAGGACATGAAAGACATCGACTGCGAGGTGCTGGGCCTGGACTGGACGGCCAACTTGGGCAAGGCGCGCGCCATCGTCGGCGGCCAGGTGGGCGGCCCCGGCAAGGCGCTGCAGGGCAACATCGACCCCAACGTGCTGTTTGCGCCGCCTGCGCAGATCGTCACCCAGGTGCATGCCGTGCTCGACAGCTTTGGCAAGCCCCACACCGACCGCAACACCACCGGCCCCACGCACATCTTCAACCTGGGCCACGGCATCAGCCAGTTCACCCCGCCCGAGCATGTGGCGGCATTGGTGGAGGCTGTGCACAGCCACTCGCGCGCGCAGCGCCAGGGCTGACACCCCGGGCGAGGCATCCAGACCGCCCGGCACACCGCGCAGGGACCAGGTGATGGCAACGGAACACCCCGTACCGCCGCCAGCGGAGTCCCCCACTGGCCCGCAGGCACTGCCCGCCTCGGCCCTGCAATCCCCACCCGGCGCGCTCGCAGACTGCGTGCGCGCCTTTTTCTGGCGCGACCTGGGCCGCCAGCCGCCCCACACCCCGACGGACACGCGCGTGCCGCCCAGCCCCTACCCCGGCATCATCTGGCTCACGCGGGGCACCGCCCAACTCGTGGAATGTGCGGGTGCGACCGCCACAGCGGCCATGCCGGCCATCACGCTGTCGGGCGCCCACCGACATCCGTACCACTCGGTCTCCTCCCGTGATGGTGATTCGTTCTGCCTGGCGTTCCAGCCCGGCGCGCTGGGGCTGCTCACCGGGCAGGACCTTGCGCCGCTGACCGACCGGGTCACGGACGCAACGACCTGGCTGCCCACAGCCTGGCACCCTTTCCTCGCGGCCGTCCACGCGGCGCCCGACCATGGGGTGCGCCAGGCGCTGTGCGTGGACTTCCTCACCCCACGCTGGGCGGCCGTGGCCGACCGGCATGCTGCCTGGTTGCAGGTGTTGCACCAGGCTTGGCAGCGCGGCGCACGCCAGGCCCTGGCCTCTGCGCTGGACTGGACGCCCCGGCACCTGCAGCGCCGCACCCGGCAGCTGGCGGGCCTGCGGCCTGGCGAGATCGAACGCATGCTGCGCGCCGAACATGCCCTGCTGGCCATGCGAGACGGCAACGCCGGTGCCCTCGATGCCGCGCTGCGCCATGGCTACGCCGACCAGGCGCATTTCAGCCGCGAGGTGCGCGCCCTGTTCGAAAAGCCCCCCGCAGCGCTGAAGGCCCACACCCAGCAGCCGGGCGACGATGCGGACTGGCTGCTGCGGCGCAGTTGAAGCCGCCGCCCGCTGGGGACTGCCGATTACCGCTGGATCACCTGGGGCCGCTTGATCTTGGCCTGCAGCTGCAGGATGCCGTAGAGCAGCGCCTCGGCCGTGGGCGGGCAGCCGGGCACATACACATCCACGGGCACGATGCGGTCACAACCCCGCACCACCGAATAGCTGTAGTGGTAGTAGCCACCGCCGTTGGCGCATGAGCCCATGGAGATCACGTAGCGCGGCTCCGGCATCTGGTCGTAGACCTTACGGATGGCGGGCGCCATCTTGTTGGTCAGGGTGCCGGCGACGATCATCAGGTCGCTATGGCGGGGGCTGGAGCGCGGGATGATGCCAAACCGGTCCAGGTCGTAGTGCGCCATGGCGGCATGCATCATCTCGACCGCGCAGCACGTTAGGGCCTGCTAACCCCATTTTTGCCAGATGCGTTGCGAAGCAAGCGGGCCAGACGCAAGGCGCCAAACGAAGCTGGGGTGCTGCCCCAGCGAGGCTTGGCAACACAGCGGGTGGCCCGTTTGCCTCGCAACCCGAAGGGAAGGCCTCCCCCGCCACGCCACTCGTCGTTGCACTCCTAGTCAAGGCCCCGGCCTTGGCGTCGTCGCGCGCCTCGATTGGCGTGGCGGGGGAGGCCTTCGCACTGGCAAAAAAGGGGTTAGCAGGCCCTAAGCCCGAAGGTCATGAACCACAGGCTGTCGGTGCGTGCCGCCTGCACCACCTCATCCAGCCGGGCCAGCACAAAACCGTCGCGCTCCATGGTGGGCGCATCTGCCATGGGGGAAGAAGAGTAAGTAGCCATGGCGGCATCGTCGCCACAAGTCGCCGCGCCGTCTTGAAGCAAAGCGACATGGACCGCTGTGACACCGAGAACGCCAGACACTCCGGGCCCTGCGACAATCCCCGGGCATTTCGCAGCAGATCCGGCGTCCCCGCCAGCGCACTTATGCACAAAGTTGGAGCATCCTCGTACCCGGCGCGACTTCGTACGGCAACTTGCAAACAAACCTCATCACGACGCTAAGTGCTTGATTTATATGGCGTTAAATCCCCTGCTTTTTTGACAGGCAATCCAGCCAAAGCACGAATTGACAAGGACTTGCAGAGCAAACCCAAGGGATATCAACAAAGTTATCCACAGAAATTCTGAATTTCTTACAAATCCCCTGTCAAATCAAGCACTTGCAGGCCATATCGAAGAAACGCATGAACATGGACTCACGCCGCTAGCACAAAAAGGGGGCAACCTGTCCTCTTGACGAAGTCCTGCTGTCCGACTTATGCACACAAAACGTGATGCAGCGCAACATGGAGACGCTGAATCGGCTTAGCACAAAAATCCGGGGCAAATTTCTTCAGATGATTGATTCATAACGTTTTTTTTGGAGTGCTGTATTTCCGGGCAATCTGTTCGCAGCCAGCATTCATGCGGCTTGGGCGGGGGTCGGGACAGGATGTCAACAAAGTTATCCACAGAAATCCGGGATTACTCACACACCCACGGCAAATCAAGCACTTAGCCGCCAAAGCTCCAGATCACATCCACAACGCGCACTAAGCCTATTTCTCCTCCATAGCTCGTGTCTATGTCCCTCTCCCTCGTCCACGTTGCCCTGCAGACGCCATCGCACAGCGGAGTCGGCGACCTTCTGAGCTACGCGAGTGAGCGCCCGCTCTCACCGGGTACGCTGGTGCGGGTGCCCTTGGGCACGCGCGAGGTGCTGGGCGTGGTGTGGGACGCCGACGAAGCCCCCGGTGAGCTGCCCGATGGCGCCACGCTGCGTCCCATTGCAGGTGTGCTGGATGGCGTGGCGCCCCTGGATGCGTCCTGGCGCCGTCTGGTGGGGTTTGCAGCACGCTACTACCAGCGCGCCTTGGGCGAGGTGGCCCTGGCGGCCCTGCCCCCTCAACTGCGCGACCTGCGCCCCGAGCAGTTGGCACGGCGGCTGCGGCGCCCGGCCAAGGGCGCAGGAGATACCTCACGTACTATTGAAAACATAGCACTCAGCGCAGAACAAGAAAGCGCCAGGGCCCGAATTTCCTCAGAAAAAGGGCCTTTCCTGCTGTTTGGCAGCACCGGCAGTGGCAAGACCGAGGTGTACCTGCGTTGCGTGCAAGAGATGCTGGAAGCCGACCCCACCGCCCAGGCGCTGGTGATGGTGCCCGAGATCAACCTCACGCCCCAGCTGGAAGAGCGCTTTGCAGGCCGCTTCGCTCCGCGCTTCGGCCCCGGTGCCGTGGCGTCGCTGCACAGCGGCATGACCAACCCGCAACGCCTGGCCAGCTGGCTGGCCGCGCACAGCGGCAGCGCACGCATCGTGCTGGGCACGCGCATGGCGGTGTTCGCCAGCCTGCCCGGCCTAAAGCTCATCGTGGTGGATGAAGAGCACGACCCCAGCTACAAGCAGCAGGAGGGCGCGCGCTACTCCGCGCGCGACCTGGCCATCTGGCGCGGACGCGAGCAGGGCGCGAAGGTGATCCTGGGCTCCGCCACGCCGTCGCTGGAGAGCTGGTACGCCAGCCGTCCGGCCACGGCCGAAGACCCAGAAGGTGGCCGCTACGTGCGGCTGCACATGCCCAGCCGCATTGGCGCCGGTGCCCTGGCCCGTGTGCGCCGGGTGGACATGAACCAGCAGCCCCGCCGCACCGTGTTCAGCGCGCCGCTGCTGCAGGCCATTACCGAACGCGTGGCGCGTGGCGAGCAGAGCATGATCTTGCTGAACCGCCGGGGCTACGCGCCCGTGCTGCACTGCGTGGACTGCGGCTGGAAGAGCGACTGCCCGCACTGCAGCGCGCACCAGGTGTTCCACAAGACCGACCGTACCCTGCGCTGCCACCACTGCGGCTACACGGTGCGCGTGCCGTTTCATTGCCCGGCCTGCGGCAGCCCCGACATCCACCCCATGGGCAAGGGCACCGAGCAGCTGGAGGAGCAGCTCGGCACGCTGCTGCGGGAGGTGCTGCGGCCCGACCGCACGCCCGCCCGCATTGCACGCATCGACGCCGACACCACCAAGGCCAAGGGCGCGCTGGAGGCCCAGCTGGCGCAGGTGCATTCTGGCGAGGTCGATGTGCTGGTGGGAACGCAGATGATTGCCAAGGGGCACGACTTTCGGCGCATCACGCTGGTGGCTGCGGTGCAGCCCGACGGCGCACTGTTCAGCAGCGACTTCCGCGCCGCCGAGCGGCTGTTTGCACTGCTGATGCAGGCAGCGGGCCGCGCCGGGCGCGACGCCGCCTACATGGCCGCACAAGCGGTGCATGGCACGCAGCCCGAGATGTGGGTGCAGAGCTTTCACCCCCAGCACGCCGTATTCGAGGCACTGCGCAAGCACGACTACGAAGCTTTTGCCGCCCAACAGCTCAAGGAGCGCGAAGAGGCCGCCATGCCCCCGTTCTCGTACCAGGCGCTGGTGCGAGCCGATGCGCGCACGCAGGAGGTGGCGCAGGGCTTTCTGACTGCGGCCACCGCTGCCGCCCACGCCGCGCAGTTGCCGGGTTTGCCCGATGGCACGGTGATCCTGTTCCCGCCTGTGCCGCTCACGATCCAGCGCGTCGCCAATGTGGAGCGCGCCCAGATGCTGATGGAAAGCAGCAGCCGCGCCACCCTGCAGCGCTTTCTGGCCGCATGGCAGCCGATATTGCAAGCCACGCGCAGCCAGCCGGAGCACAAGGGGCTGATCCGGTGGCTGGTGGATGTGGACCCGCTGGCGATCTGACCTACGTCAGCCTGGCAAACCGTCGTTGTACACCTTGATATAGCAGATACCGTTGGGCTGAAGCACGAGACCCACGGTACATTCCGGCGTAAAGCCTGTAGGTGGAAGCAATGTCAACCCGGTGATCACACTGACTCCCGTCACCCGCTGCGGGCGATCTGTCAGATTCTGAGCGGTGTAGATGTGGAAAAAATCCCCGAAGAACAGCTCCGTGCTGTGAGGAATGTTGGCAACACCGCCTGGCGGCTGATCCAGAGCGATCTCTACGGGCGCCGGCTCTGCAACCGCAGGACGATTCCAGAAGGCCGCAGACAAGGCTCCACAAGCTACAAGACCCAAAGCCCACATCTTCAGCACCCGCCGGTTCTGCGCGCGCATCGCGTAAAAGGCCACGGCAGCCAATACAACCGCCATGCCGATCAGGGCCCACTCGGACATCGTTGGCACATTCGAGGCCGCAAAGGGTGCATAGGAGACACTCCCCATGGATTGGGCTGCTGCCCCCTGCGCCACCAGCAATCCCAGGACCATCGCAGCAACAGACCTTGCACCCAACAAAACTCGCGTCATTCTGAATTCCCTCAATGTAAATCCACAATTGTTACAAGGGTTTATTGGCTCAGCAAGCAAGTTATTGCCATTCGCGCAAGCCATCATTTGCGCATTGCTTTCGTCCACAGGAGACAACGATGACCCCTGATCACTTCACCGAACTTCTCGCCCAGGAAGGTTTCGCTAAGCCCGTCCTTGTCGAGCGTGAAGCCAATGGATCCTGGGACGAGCACTCCCATCCTTTCGAGGCCAAGGCACTCATTCTTTCGGGGGAAATCCGCATCTGCACCGCGAACGGGTCAGAGCACACCTTCCGCAAGGGCGACGTGTTTCATCTGAAGGCCCATGAACCTCACTCGGAGTTCTACGGACCGACCGGCGTGTGCTATCTGGCGGGCCGTAAGGTCGGCATCTGAGCGCTTTGCCACAGTGGGGCTGGCCCCTCAGACGCCTGCACCGAGCGCGCTACCGCTAAAAACTTGCGTTCAACGGGCCTAGCCTCAATACTGCGGCCTTCAAACGGCACTCGTTGGCGCCCGAGTGCAAACCCGAGGGCCTTCCGTTGTAGCAAGGAGGTTGCTTCTCGCCTTGCGTCGCTCCTTATTGAGAAAGCCCAAGCCATGACAGCAACAATTGTTCGTGCACTCATTGTGTTGTCTCTTATGGCGGTGGGCGTCTCTGCAAGCGCCCAGAACCTCCTTGCCAATGGCAATTTTGAATCGGGGCTGGCAGGCTGGAATACATGGACGGCGCCGCCCGGCTTCTGGGACGGGGCCTGGATACACAGCAACGACTGCGATATCTGGGTCCCAACCGTGTGTCCTTTCGGTAGTGGCGGTATGTCCCATTCCCAGAAGAAGGGTAGCGGTGCTGGCAATGCACACGGGGGCCTTTTCCAAACTCTCGCTGTTACCCCTGGTCGTGTGTACAGACTTCGGGGGGTGTGGTCTGGGGGCGTGACCGGTAACGCGGCTGGCAACGCCAGCTGGTGGGAAGTTGTGGCTTACAACGGTGCTGTGGGGGCGGCGACCATCGACGCAGCTCCCGGTCCCACGGATGTGTTGATAGCCCGTCGCGAGGTATCAAATCTTGCGCTCAATGGCGTCTTTCAGTTTCAGTGGGAACCTTTTAGTGGCACTTTCACAGCCTCGTCTAACCAAGTAACCATTGCACTGAAGACTGGCAGCTTTTTCACCCTCGACGCAGCTGGCTACCACGATGACCTTGTGCTTGAGGAGGTGACGGCAGTCCCTGTCAACGCCTCCTGGGCTTTGATGACTCTCGCACTCGCTTTGTTCGCTACCGCCATGTGGCGGTACCGCAGCCACATGGCCCGCAAGTAGACTCCCTACTGATTTGAGGCAAAAACCCGGCTGGAGACTCCACAAGTCAGCCCCATACGTTGCGAGCCACTCCCCTTATGCTGTCAGGTCAGCAGCGCCACTGCGGCGGAGAAGCTCAGGAACGCCAGCGCAGTGGACACCAAAATGATGCGGGCCACCCGCCCGTTGTTGGCGCCGAATTTCTCGGCCAGCAGCGACACATTGCTGGCGCTGGGCAGCGCCGCCAGCAGCACCATCACCGTGAGCGCAAAGGGCGTGAGCGGTACCCCCAGCGCCATGGCCGCCGTGCCTGCGCTCCACACCAGCAGCGGGTGCACCAGCAGCTTGGCCAGCGCCACCGGCACGTAGTCCCGTGCAGGGACCTGCTCGTGCTGGTTCATCTGCGAGCGCGCCAGCACTGCGCCGATGGTGAACAGCGCGACGGGCGAGGCCGCGTCGGCCAGCATGGCGATGGTCTTGTCCACCGGGACCGGCAACTTGAACTGCAGCGCCGACGCCAGCGCACCCAGCGCAATCGACCAGGGCATGGGGTTGGTGGCCATGCCCCTGAAAGCGCTTTTCAGCGCCACGCCCACGCCGTGGGTGCCCGCCCCGTCCAGGCGCGAGAGCGCAATACACAGTGAACTGGTGATGACCATGTCCACCACAATGGTGACGATGGCAGGGCCCGCGCTCTGGGCACCCAACAGGGCCACCAGCAGCGGCACACCCATGAAGCCCGTGTTCGGGAAGGCGGCCACCAGCGCACCAAAGGCCGCGTCGTTCCAGCCGATGCGCGCGTTGCGCGTAAGCGCCACCGTGGCGCCCACCATGACCAGCGCACACAGCACATACACGCCTGCCACGGCCGGGTCCAGCAGTTGGTGGATGGGTGTGCTGGCGCCAAAACGGTACAACATGCATGGCAGAGCAAAGTACAGCACGAAGGCGTTGAGCCCCGGGATGGCAGGTTGCGGCAGCACGCCGCGCCGTGCGGCGAGGTAGCCACAGAGCACGAGCGCAAAGAAGGGGAAGGTGACGAGCAGGACGGACAGCACAGCCCGATTGTCCTTGTTGCGCCAGCAGCCAGGGTCTGCGGCGCCCGGGGTGGTCAGCGCAAAGTCAGGTGGGTGGGCTCGCGGGTGGCGAGCGCAGACATCCGCTTTTTGTTATTGCTTGCGCTGAATGATGAGGTTGCGCTTGGCATCCTCCGGGTAGGCAAAGGTGATGGCGCCGTTCTTGACCATGCCCATGACCAGCATGTTGCGCGTGATCGCGTCCTTGTCCTGCGCGCTGAAGGGCTTGTCGTAGGTGGTGACCACGCCGTAGTAGGTCTTCATCTTGCCCTCCAGCGATTCTTTGATGGCCTTGCCGTTCAGGTTGCCGTCGCGGATGCCGAGGAATGAATACATCAGCAGATAGGTGGCGTCGTAGGCGTTGGCTGCCGCCATGGGCACAGCCACCTTGCCTTGGTACTTGCGGGTGTAGCTCGACAGGAACGATGCCCGGCGCTCGTTGCTGGGCTCGGCGATGAAGGTCTGCACCATGAGCGCACCCTCGGCCGCGTCCTTGGCGCCTTCGAGGAAAAACGGGAAGGACAGCGGCCACGGCCCCACCTGCGGCACCTTCCAGCCCAGCGCCTTCTTGCCGTTGGCAATGGTGGCGTTCTCCGGCCCCACGGTGTAGCTGTAGACCACGTTGGCGCCCGCGTTGCGCGCCGCAGTCAGCTCGGCCGTCAGGTCCTTCACCCCCAGGTCAAAACGCGCCACGTGCACGGGCTTGAGGTTCTTGGCCGCCAGCGCGGCCACCACGTCGTTGTAGCCGCCTTCGCCATAGCCGGTCTTGTCGGCAAAGATGGCGACCTTGTCCCAGCCGCGTTTGACGATGTCGTCCACCAGGAAGGGCGCCTGGATCGCGTCGCGCGCCTGCACGCGGAAGATGTAGCTGTCGGGCGCGGGATATTTGGCCGTCACGGCCGTGCCCGTGGCGCAGGGCACGATGAGCGGGCTTTTGGCGTCCTGGAACAGGTCGATGGCCTTGAGCGCCACGCCGGTGTTGCAAAAGCCAATGGTGGCGACGACCTTCTCGGCCAGCAGCTCCTGCGACACCTTGCGGCCCTGGTCGGGATCGGCCCTGTCGTCCTTGATGACCAGCTCCAGCGGGCGGCCCAGGTAGCCGCCCACGGCATTGATCTCGTCCACCGCCAGCTTGATGCCATTGAGCATGGGCACGCCAAAGTCGGCCGACGGCCCCGTGAACGGCCCCACCACGCCGATGCGCGCGGGGGCGTTGCCCCCCACCTGCGCATGAGCCACCCGTGGCAGCAACGCCGCACCCGCCAGCACACCGGCAGCCGCCAGGGCGGACCAGGCGGTCCATGCAGGCAGTGGCAACCGACGGCGGCCCGCCCGGGGTGCGGCGGCAGTCAGAGCGATGGAAGGCGGGGTGGCAGGGTTCATGGCGGTGCTCGGTTCACAACACTCCCCTCCCGACAAAGGGAAGGACTCGCCAACCAGTATCAAATTGTGAAAACAAAGCCCCTAGCGGGGTTTCCCGGAGCACAGGGCCCGCGCGCGGGTCCTGCAGCGGCCCCGTCAGCAGCCCGTCAGGCGCTGGTCGCGCATGGCGCGGCCGCCGATACCCTCGCACCGCATCTGCCAGGGGCGCGCCGGTATCATTGCGCCCTTGCGCGGCACACCCCTCGGTTTGCACCCCGCGCCCGTGGCGCCCACCGCACCGCGCCCTGCCCGGTTTCCGCCCTCCGCCTCTTCCTGCCCTCACCCTCTCCATGTCTGCCGGTCTCAATCTCGCCCAGCTCCAGGCTGTCCACTACACCGACGGGGCCTGTCTCGTGCTGGCAGGCGCGGGCTCGGGCAAGACACGGGTGATCACGATGAAGATCGCTCACATGATCGAAAAGGGCATGGACCCAAAACGCATCGCGGCCATCACCTTCACCAACAAGGCCGCCGCCGAAATGCGCGAGCGCGCCAAGGGTCTGATCGGCCGGCGCGCCAAGGATGTGCTGGTGTGCACCTTCCACGCGCTGGGCGTGCGCATGGTGCGCGAGGACGGCCATGTGCTGGGCCTCAAACCCCAGTTCAGCATCCTCGACGCTGATGACGTGACGGGTATCCTGAAAGAAGCCTCGGGTGGCACCACCGACATGGCCACGGCGCGCCAGTGGCAGTGGGTGATCAGCAAGTGGAAGAACATGGGCCTGACCTCCGAACAGGCCCTGGCCCAGGCGGCGGACGACAACGAACGCATCATCGCCACGCTGATGGCCCGGTATGAAGAGCGCCTGGCGGCCTACCAGAGCGTGGACTTTGACGACCTGATCGGCATGCCGCTGCGGCTGCTGCGCGACTTCCCGGAGGTGCGTGCCAAGTGGCAGGCGGCCCTGGGCCATGTGCTGGTGGACGAGTACCAGGACACCAACGCCACGCAGTACGAGCTGCTCAAGCTGCTGGTGGGCGAAAAGGGACATTTCACCGCTGTGGGCGACGACGACCAGTCCATCTACGGCTGGCGCGGCGCCACGCTGGACAACCTCAAGAAGTTGCCGGTGGACTACCCCCACCTCAAGGTCATCAAGCTGGAGCAGAACTACCGCTCCACCAGCGCCATCCTGCGTGCGGCCAACAACGTGATCGGGCCCAACCCCAAGCTGTTCCCGAAAACCCTGTTCAGCGAACTGGGCGAGGGCGAGCCGGTGCGTGTGGTCGATGCCGACAACGAGGAGCACGAAGCCGAGCGCGCCGTGGCCCGCATCCAGAGCCTGCGCGCGGCCAGCAACCCGCCGCCGGACTGGAAGAGCTT
Organism: Acidovorax sp. ACV02; assembly: GCF_014851475.1. Classification (NCBI taxonomy): domain Bacteria; kingdom Pseudomonadati; phylum Pseudomonadota; class Betaproteobacteria; order Burkholderiales; family Comamonadaceae; genus Acidovorax; species Acidovorax sp. ACV02. The sequence continues at coordinate 118,484 of NZ_JACUZU010000009.1, read as the reverse complement.
CGCCATCCTGTACCGCGCCAACCACCAGGCCAAGCCGTTCGAGAAGGCACTGCGCAAGGCCAACATTCCCTACAAGGTCTCGGGCGGCACGAGCTTCTTTGACCGCGCCGAAATCAAGGACCTGTGCGCCTGGTTCCGGCTGTGGATCAACAACGACGACGACCCGGCGTTTTTGCGCGCCATCACCACGCCCAAGCGTGGCATCGGCCACACCACGCTGGCATCGCTGGGGGCCTTTGCCACCCAGCACAAGCAGAGCATGTTCGGCGCGCTGTTCAACGGCATGCTGCCTGCCGCTGTGCCCAAGCGCGCCATGGACGGCCTGCACGAGTTTGGCCGCTACATCAATTACCTGGAGTACAGCGCCCGCCGCACCCATGGTGCCGAGGAGGCCCGCGCCTTTTTGAACGAATGGCTCAAGGAAATTGGCTACGAGCAGCACCTGTACGACAACGAAGACAGCGAAAAAGTGGCGGCCGCCCGCTGGAGCAACGTGATGGAGTTCTGCGACTGGATGGCCCAGCGCGCGGGCGGGCAGATCGACGACACCGCTGGCGCCGTGGTGGCCAAGGAGACCAAGAGCCTGCTGGAGGTGTCGCAGACCATTGCGCTGCTGTCCACCATCAGCGAGCGCGAGCAGGAGCAGGACATGGTCACGCTCTCCACCCTGCACGCCAGCAAGGGGCTGGAGTGGCCCCACGTGGTGCTGGTGGGCGTGACCGAAGGCATGCTGCCCTTCAAGCTCGATGACGACGAAGGCCGCCAGCAGAAGGTGACCGACGATGTGCTGCAGCGCCTGCAGGAAGAGCGCCGCCTGATGTACGTGGGCATCACCCGCGCCCAGCGCACCCTGGCCGTGAGCTGGACCAAGCGCCGCAAAAAAGGGCGCGAAATGGTGGCCGCACAACCGAGCCGCTTCATCGCCGAAATGGGCCTGGACAAGACCACCGCCCGCGAAGACCCGCGTGAAAAGCTCAAGGCCCTGCGCGCCGAATTTGCTGCCAAGGCCCAGGCCACCACTGCGGCCAACGCGGCTGCGGCCGCCAACCCGGCGCCCACTGCTTGAGAGGGCGTACGCGCATGGCACAACACCCCGCCACCGATATCACCCTACGCCCCACCCTGCCCCGTGGCCGCAGCGCCTGGCGCATTGCTGCGCTTTTGATAGCTATCAGCGCTTGTCCTACAAGCGCCATCAGCCAAAAAGGCCCACAATCCACAGCGGCATGCCCAGCGGCGGCAGAGATGGACCACCACCACCTGCAGGGCCAGTGGCGCGCCGAGCTGCAGGCCCCTGCGCCCGGAGACAAGCCCACCACGGCCACGCTGCAACTGGGCCCGCACCCGGAGCTGGCACAGAGCGTGCGTGGCACCGTGGTGCGCAGCGGCACCACGGTCCAGGTCAGTGGTGACGTCGACGGCGGCGACCTGACCCTGGAAGAATCGATCAACGGCACCAACATCAGTGCCACCTGGACAGGCCAGGTGGTCGATGGAAGTTGCGGCAAGGAAATACGCGGAACATGGAACAACGCCCACCCCACCCCCACCACGCCGTCAGCACCGTTTGTGCTGCGCAAACAGGCGGCTTGGCAATGAGCGCCATTGCGCGGGGCACCCCCGCGTCCCGTCTGCACCGCCCGCTGGCCTTGCTGCTCGCAGCCCTGGCCCCGGCCGGCGCGGCGCTGGCGCAATCAGCCGCAGCCACCGGCGCCGCGACAGGGACCGACGCTGCCCTGCGCCGCTGCACCGCCCTGTCCAGCGACAACCAGGCGCGCCTGGCCTGCTTTGACGCCTGGGCGGCCGAACAGGCCCAGGCCGCTCCTGCAAGAGCGCAGTCCTGGCAAGCCCCTGCTGCTTCGGCGTCGGCCAGTGCCAGCGGCGCAAGCTCTTCGTCGGCCGTGCCCCCGCCGGTAGACGCCACGCTGCCTGCCACCCGCATCATCGATGTGGCGCGCACCGAAGGCTGCCGCGACCCGCAGTACAGCGATCTCTCCCGCTTCTGGGAGCTGGAAACGGGCACGGACTGCGGCACGTTCAGCTTCCGGGGCTACCGCCCGATCACGGTGTCGGTGGTGGCGTCGAGCAGCGTGAACCGCCAGCCCGCGTCGGATGCCGACGGCAACTCGGCCACCGACTCGACCCCGTACCGCCGAACCGAAAACCGCATCCAGCTGTCCGTGCGCACGAAGATTGCGCAGGGCCTGCTGACCCAGGGCCACCCCACGCTCAAGGACTCGCTCTGGTTTGGCTACACGCAGCAGTCGTACTGGCAGCTGTTCACCCCCGAGATCTCGCGCCCCTTCCGCGCCACCGACCACGAGCCCGAGCTGATGTACGTGTACCCCACCACGGCACAACTGCCGTTTGGCTGGAAGTGGCGCTACAGCGGCATCGGCCTGGTGCACCAGTCCAACGGCCAGAGCAAGCCGCTGTCGCGCAGCTGGAACCGCGCCTACCTGATGACCGGCATCGAACTGGACAACCGCTTTAGCGTGAACGCCCGCATCTGGAAGCGCATCCCCGAAAGCGCAGGCAGCGACGACAACCCGGGCATCAGCGACTACATCGGCCGGGGCGAACTGTCGCTGCTGTGGAACGTGAACAAGGACAACACCCTGGGCGCCACGGTGCGCCACACGCTGGCCAGCAGTGACCGGGGCTCGGTGCGTGTGGAATGGCTGCAGGCCCTGGGCACCGGCCTGTTCGGCAGCAAGAGCAACCTGCGACTGCACACCTCGCTGTTCAGCGGCTACGGCGACAGCATGATCGACTACAACCGCAAGCGCACTGTGTTCAGTGTGGGGTTGAGTCTGGTGGATTTCTAGCAGAGACACCCCCCTGAGGCGCTGCGCGCCTTCCCCCCGCTCTCACATCGCTACGCGATGTGGGCAGGGGGACGCAGCCCTCGCTGCGGGGCGGCCCTTGCTTGGCTGCCCGCGCCTGGGGCCGCGCCAGTTGCATACGCCTTGGACGAAGCACCAGCCAGCAGTAGCCCAAGGCGGGGCGAAGGCCCTCACAACTCGTTACGACATCGTCCTCAAGTTTCTCCGGATGACGCCGACGCGCGGCCACAATGGCACGCGCACAGAAACCGGCGTGGCCCCCTGTGAGAGGCGCTCAATAAGAGCCCCTTTCCCACCGTTTTACCTGCCATTGCCTGCCGCGTGCCCCTCGACAATGCCGACAAAGAGGAACACACCCATGGACATGCAATACCAGCTCAAGGCAGGCAGCTATTACCTGTATGACATGCGCGAGGCGCCCAGCGCCGTCACGGGTGAACGCCGCTTCAAGCTCAAGACCGACACGGTGGCCATTGCGTTCGATGTGCACACGGGCGAGGTGCACCAGCACGGCAGCCCCACGCGCATCCAGTCCTGGGCCAACAACACGCGCCGCCGCCTGCGCGCTGCCGGTGCACAGGACGTGGCCAACGACATCGTGGTGGTGTCAGGCCCGCTGCCCGTGGACGAGCTCAACAAATGCCTGTGGGTGCGCGGCTATGTGCGCCGCATGTTCTCGCGCCTGGCCACCCTGCCCCATGGCAAGCTGCAGCGGCCCTCGGAGCCGTTTCGCAAGGCGGCCTGATCCGGGCAACCTCTCCCACACATTCCGATCGGGGCCGCGCACAGCGGCCCTTTTCCTTTGTCCTGTCTTTTTCTATCAGGGCGGGCGCCAAAGGGGTCAGGCTTCGGCGTCCTCGACCGCGTCGCTGTCCACCCCCTCCTGCACCTCGGCATGCTTGACGATGGTCACCGGCACCGGACTGGCATGGGCCACCTCCTGCGACACCGACCCGAGCAGCGCGCTGGTGATGGCGCCCTGCCCCTTGGCACCGATGATGACCATGTCGCAGCCCGAGCGCTCGATCATGTCCACCAGCGTGTGCGCCACATCGCCCACCCCCACATCGGTTTCGTAGGCCACCCCGGCGGCGTCGAGCAGCGCGCGCGCTGGCGCCATCAAATGCTGGCCCGCCTCCAGGCTGGCGGCGGCGATCAGGTCGGGGTCGCGGGTGGTCACCAGTTCGTACAGCGTGGCGGGCTCCTGCACGTTGGCCAGCACCATCGTGGCCTGGAGCCCCTGGCGCACCAGCGCCAGCGCGTGGTGCACGCCATCCAGGGAGAGTTCGGAGCCGTCCACGGCGATGAGGATCTTGAGCATGGGGTTCTCCTTGAGTGAGTACAGACCAGTGTAGCGACGCCATCGGCCAGCGCCAGTCCAATCCCTTGCGGCAGGTCAGCCCGGCCCGTCTGGGACAATGCGCCCCATCATGCTGCAGTTCGAACTCCTCAAAACCGACCCCTCCAGCCACGCACGCCGTGGCCAGCTCACGCTCAACCACGGCGTGGTGCAAACCCCCATCTTCATGCCCGTGGGCACCTATGGCACCGTCAAGGGCGTCATGCCGCGCAGCCTGCACGACATGGGCGCGCAGATCATCCTGGGCAACACCTTCCACTTGTGGATGCGCCCGGGCCTCGACGTGATGCAAAGCTTTGGCGGCCTGCACGGTTTTGAGAAGTGGGACAAGCCCATCCTCACCGACTCCGGCGGTTTCCAGGTCTGGAGCCTGGGCGCCATGCGCAAGATCACCGAAGAGGGCGTGACCTTTGCCAGCCCCGTGAATGGCGACAAGCTCTTCATGTCGCCCGAGGTGAGCATGCAGATCCAGACCACGCTCAACTCCGACATCGTGATGCAGCTCGACGAGTGCACGCCGTACGAGACCAAGGGCCACAAGACCACCGAGGCCGAAGCGCGCAAGAGCATGGAAATGAGCCTGCGCTGGGCAAGACGCAGCCAGGACGAATTCCACCGCCTGAACAATCCGAACGCGCTCTTTGGCATCGTGCAGGGTGGCATGTTCAAGAACCTGCGCCAGGAGTCTCTGGAGCGCCTGGTCGAGATGGACTTCCCCGGCTACGCCGTGGGTGGTGTGAGCGTGGGCGAGCCCAAGGACGAGATGCTGGACATCATGGCCCACACGCCCCACCGCCTGCCCGCGCACAAGCCCCGCTACCTGATGGGCGTGGGCACGCCCGAAGACCTGGTGCAGGGCGTGGCCGACGGTGTGGACATGTTCGACTGCGTGATGCCCACGCGCAACGCGCGCAACGGCACGATGTTCACGCGCTTTGGCGACCTGAAGATCCGCAACGCACGCCACAAGGCCGACCACAAGCCCGTGGACACCAGCTGCACCTGCTACGCCTGCGCAGGCAGCTCGGGCGTGTCGTGGGACGACGGCGGACGTGAAGGCTTCTCACGTGCCTACCTGCACCACCTGGACCGCTGCGGCGAAATGCTGGGCCCCATGCTCACCACCGTACACAACCTGCACTACTACCTGAACCTGATGCGCGAGGTGCGCGAGTCGCTGGAGGCCGGCACCTTCGCCCAGTTCCGCGCACAGTTCAAGGCCGACCGGGCGCGCGGCGTGTGAGCTGCGGATATGCCTCCCGCCAGAATGCTATGTTTTACATAGCACCTCAGGCATGATTCACTAGCGCATCGGGCCCAAATCATTCCAAAACTCCTGCGTCACCTGCTGCACTGGCCTCTGCGGGCCCTCACGGGCCTGGGCAGCGGCCTGCTGGCACTGCTGATCCTGTTCGAGGAATGGGGCTGGGAGCCTCTGCAGCGCCTGCTGGCGCGCATCGGCCGCTGGCCGGGGCTGCGCTGGATCGAAGGCTGGGTGCGCTCCCTGCCGCCCTGGGCTGCGGTGGCCTTGTTTGCGTTGCCTACGGCCTTGCTGCTGCCGATCAAGCTGCTGGCGCTCTGGGCCATCGGGCGCGGGCATGTGGTGCTGGGCATGCTCGTCATCGTGCTGGCCAAGGTGGTGGGCACGGCGGTGGTGGCGCGGCTGTTCACCCTCACGCAGCCTGCGCTCATGCAATTGCGCTGGTTTGCCTGGACCCACGCGCACTGGATGCAGCTCAAGCATGCCGTGCTGGAACGTGCCCGCGCCTCGTGGGCCTGGCGCGTGGCGCGGGTGATCCAGCGGCAGTGGAAGAAGCGGTGGCGCCAGCGCTGAGGAGCCCCCCCCCCGGAATCCACCCTGCGCCGCGCTGGCATCTGTCACCTGTCACTTCTTTCGGCCACCATACGGGGGGACGGAGACCACCCGATCTGATCCGCTCCAACAACTGCCATCACACGACCGCCACGCAGCGCCATGGGTTTACAGCTTGACCTCCCCACCGTCCTCCTGCTCTACAAGACCGCTCTGGTCGCCGGCGCGCTGAGCATCTTCCATGTCAGCCGGCATTCCTGCCGTCCGCAAGGGCTCCGGCCGCTGTCGGCGGCCTACCTGCTTCTGGCCGTCGGCGCCGAGCTGGCGGGCCAGGGCGAGTACCAGGTGCTGCCCCAGTGGCTGTGGACGCACACCAGCCTGCTGCTGGGCACGCTGGGCTACATGCTGGTCTGGGCCAGCGTGCGGACCCTGAGCGGGCGCCGGCGGGTTTCGTTGCCTCTGCTGGCGGCAGTGCCGGGCGGCTGGCTGGCGCTGGGCATCGCCACGCAGTTTCCGCTCGACAACCTGCTGCGCGCGGGCGCCTTCCACCTGACGGCCGCGCTGGCGCTGGCGGCGGCGGCCCACGAGGTCTGGCGCGACCGCCACACCGAGCCCCTGCCCTCGCGCGGGTTGCTGGCCGGGCTTTTGCTAATCAGTGCCGGCCTGTTTGCACTGCAGCTGTTTCTCATCGCGACGCACGCCACCAGCCCGCTGGGGTTTGCCCGTGCGTTCTACGCGCAGATGTTCTGCCATTTCGGCGTAGCGCTCATGGTGTCGTCCCTGTCCAACGAGCGGGCCGAGGTGCGGCTGCAAAAGGTGGCCCAGACGGACACGCTCACCGGCATCGGCAACCGCCGCTGGCTCATGTCCATGCTGCCGGCGCAGCTGCCAGTGGGTAGCGCCATCGCGCAGCTAGACCTGGACCACTTCAAGCACATCAACGATCGCTTTGGCCATGCGGCGGGCGACCGCGTGCTGCGGGCAGCGGCCGAGGCCCTGGGCGGCGAGTTGCGGGGGTCGGACCTGCTGGCCCGCTGGGGCGGGGAAGAGTTTCTGGTGTACCTGCCCGACGCAACGGCAGCGCATGCGGCGGCCGTGGCCCAGCGCCTGTGCAGCGCGGTGCAGAACATCCGTCTCACAGAAGCGGGGGAGGGCATCCCCGTGACCGTGAGCATCGGCATGGTCTGCGTGACTTCTGGCGGCGGCAACTGGGCCGAATGGCTGGGCGCCGCCGACCAGGCGCTGTACGACGCCAAACACGCAGGCCGCAACCGCGTGGTGGTGGCCGCAGGGCGCCGGGCCTGATCCCGGCCTGCCGCACAATCCCGCCCCATGCCTACCGCCCTCCAAGCCCCTTTGAATGAAGCGCTGGAACTGGCCTTCAACCTGGCCCCCGTCGGCATGTGCGTGACGCGCGAGCGCTGCATCGAGATCTGCAACGACGCCTTTGCCCGCATGTTTGGCTACGAACAGGCCGAGCTGCTGGACCAGCCGCTGGCGCCGCTGTATCCGTCGCTGGACGAATTCACCCACACCGGCAACCTGGGCCTGCCCGCCATGATGGACACCGGCAGCTACAGCGACGAGCGAGTGATGCGCCGCCGGGACGGCACGCTATTCTGGTGCCATGTGGTGGGCCGCGCGCTGGACCGCGCCCAACCGTTTGCGCGCGCGGTGTGGATGTTTGAAGACATCTCGCACCGCCGGGTGGTCAGCACCCCGCTCACGGTGCGTGAGCGCGAGGTGGCGCAGCACATCGTCACCGGTGCCACCAGCAAGCAGATTGCCCGCCACCTCCACATCAGCCACCGCACGGTGGAAGCCCACCGGGGGCGGATCATGCGCAAGCTGGGGGCCACCAGCACGGGCGAATTGGTGGCCCTGCTGTTGGGCATGCCCTGACACCGGGGACAATCGGGGCCCGCACGCCTTCGCTGCCGACATGCCGCCCACCCTGCCCCGCCTCTTTGCCCCCGCCCGGACCGTTCCCCCGCCCGTGGCCTGGGCCGCCCTGGCGCTGCTGATCTTCACCGCCTGCCTGGTGGGCATCTTTGCGCGTCCCATCGGCTTTTTGTCGGCGTTCTGGCCTGCCAATGCACTGCTGCTGGGGCTGCTGGTGCGCTACCCCCACCTGGCACGGCCACCCGCCTGGGTGGCGGCCGCAGTGGGCTATGTAGCGGCCGACCTGGCTACCGGCAGTGCCTGGGGCATGGCCCTGTGGCTCAACGCCGCCAACCTGCTGGGCGCCACCGCCGGCTGGCTGGTGCTGCGGGGGCTGGACGAGCCCATCCTGCGGCTGCAGCGCACGGCGGCGGCGCTGTACCTGCTGCTGGCAGCGCTGGTTGCCAGCGCAGTGGGTGCGCTGGCAGGCTGCGGCGCGGCACCGGTGTATTTCGACTCCCCGTGGACGGACCTGCTGTCCCTGTGGTTCAGCACGGAGCTGATGAACTACATGCTCATCGTGCCCGTGGTGCTGGCCGCTCCGCGCGCGGCAGACCCGCCCTCGCACACCCCGGACACGCCGCTGTTCTGGCGCGTTGCGCCCGTCAGTTCGCTGGTGCTGGCCGAGGGCATCCGCACGCTCATCGGCGGGCCCGGCATGCTGGCTTTTGTGGTGCCAGGGCTGCTGTGGTGTGCGCTGAGCTACAGCGCCTTCACCTCCAGCCTGCTGTCGCTGGTGGTGTGCCTGTGGACCATGGCGGGCGTGGCCACCGGTGTGCTCAACTTCACGCCGGCCCATGCGGGCGATGTGTTCTCTCTGCGCGTGGGCGTCACGCTCCTGGCCCTGGGGCCTCTGGCCGTGGCCTGCGCCAGCGCGGCACGCGCCGAGGCCCTGCGCCGCCTGCACCATGCCGTGCGCCACGACGACCTGACGGGCGTGCTGGCACGCCGCGCGCTGCTCAAACAGGGCGATCGTCTGCTGGAGCGCTACCAGCGCGAATCCACCGGGCTGGCGGTGATGATGGTGGACGTGGACCACTTCAAGCAGGTGAACGACCAGCACGGACACGGCGCGGGCGACCGGCTGCTGGTCAGCATTGCCCAGACCATGCTGCGCGCGCTGCGCGCCGACGACGTGCTGGGCCGCATGGGGGGTGAAGAGTTCGCCGCCGTGCTGCCCGGCGTGTCCCCCACCGAGGCCCAGGCCATTGCCGAACGGGTGCGCAGCGCCGTGGAACGGCAGGCGCTGGACGCGACGCAGGGCGGCCCCCAGCAGGCCACCGTCAGCATTGGTCTGGTGCACAGCGCCACCCTGGGCGCGGATGCCGACATGGACACCTTGCTGCTGGCCGCCGACACGGCTCTGTACCGCGCAAAGGCCGAGGGGCGCAATCGGGTGATGGTGGGCTAGGTCAGCGTTGTCGGCGCCGCTCTGCGGCCCGCCTCACTCCTGCGCCAGTTTCACGCCCGCCCCGGTGCCGCAGGCATGGCAGAACCGTGCAAACGCGCTCTTGCGGGTGCTGCAGTGGCCGCAGTGGTCGAACAGGCCGATGCCGCAGTGCGGACAAAAATCGATCTTCTCGTTTTTCAGGTCCACGGGCCGCTCGCAGCCGGGGCACACGCTCTTGGCCAGGCGGGCCAGGGCCACGTCGTAGCTCAGTTCCTTGCGGCGCTCCTGGTCGGGCAAGGCCTCGGCCAGCTTCTGGCGCTCCAGATAGCGGTTGAGCGCCTGGATCGCATAGCGCCCCACCACGGCCGTCACGGCAATGCCCACCACGTAGCGCACGTAGCCGCCGTAGCTCGGCAGATAGGGCACCAGCTCCACAAAGAAGGCAAACAGCGCAAAGAAGATAAAGCCCCACACGAACGGCCAGTAGGTACTCTTGCGCTTCTTGACGAACAGCCAGCCGGCTGCGGCCAGCAGCGGCAGCGTGAGGGCCAGGCGGTACAGGAACACGCGCAGCTCGACCTTGCGGCGCTCGGCCCCGAGCTTCACGTAGCCGTCGGACTCCATCTGGTTGAGCTGCTCCTGCCGGGCAGCTGCCGCCTGGCGGGCATCAAGGGCGGCCTGCTGCTGCGTCTCCACCGCCTGCTGGGCCTTGCGCTCCACCAGCTTGAGGGCGTCGAGCGCCTGGGTGCGAGCGATCACCTCGGGGTCCTGGTCGGCCCGCTGCGTGGCGCTGCGCGTGGACAGCCAGTTGTTGAAGCTCTCTCGCTCGGCCTGCACCTCGCTGCGCACCTTGCTGCGCTGCAGCTGGGCCTGCTCCAGCGCGGTCTGCGCGTCCTGTTCGGCCTGGCGCGCCGTTTTGACCTCGGAACGCAGCCTGTCGGCTGCGGCTTTGTCCAGAAAGTCGTCCACCCGCAGCGGGGTCTCGACCTTGGGCAGATCGCCCACGATGGTGCCACCCAGCCCGATGAGGAAACTGGCAAACACCAGCGCCACCAGCCACAGGCCACGGCGGAACCATTTCTCGGACAGTCTCAGGGACTTGCTCATGTTCTTCTCCTCGGTGGCGCCGGGCGCCGGGGTTGGGTGCACCCTGCAGCGCACCGGAAAATGCTCTTCTTTTTATAGCTACCAGTGCATGTATTGATTGCGCCTGCTGGCATTTTGATTCAATTTTTGATCGCCAGCACCACGGGGGCGGCTGCCAGCTGCGTACGCTGCATCCAGGCCAGGACTGAATCGACGGTCACGGTCTCGATGCGGTCCGAGAACCGTTTTTCGTTCGGATGGTCGTCAAACGCAATGTTGGCCGAGCCCACCCGCCCGCCCATGCGCGTGAGCGGGCCCAGCCTGAGCGTGGTGGGCTCGTAGCCCTTGAACTGCAGCCAGGCCTGCGCCTGGTCGCGCGAGCGCACGGTGGCGGGCTCCATGGCCATCGCCAGGGTCTCCAGCGCCCACTGGTTGGACTGCTGGTATTTGCGGCCCCACGCGTAGCTGACCATGCTGTAGGGCGGGTGCTGCAGCGCCTTGGTGCGGCCCTTGTCCTGCAACACGGCCAGCAGGCGCTGCTGCACCTCGGGCGTGGGCACGGCGTACACGGCCTCGTAGCGCCACAGGTCGTCCAGAAAGAATTCGCCCAGGCCCTGGCGGTACAGGTGGCCCACCGCCGTGCCACATTCGTTGAGCTTGTGCGCCACGTGCCACGGGCCTTCGGCTGTCTTGTAGGCCCAGCCGAAGTGCGAATAGCGCAGGCCGTACTTGGAGAGGTCCTGCCCCGCACGGGCCAGCGCCACCACCTGCACGCCCGACTTGGCGTGCTCGGCATCCAGCGCTACCGAGGTCTGCTCGGCCAGCTTCATGCCGCGCTCGATCACCTGCGGGGGCACGGGCTTGCGCGACTCGCACGAGCGGCCAGCGTGGGCCGGCGTGGCGGCCAGCAGCGCGACCCCTGCGAGGAACACCATGCCCACCACGGCAGGGATGCGCTGCGCGGGACTGCGGCCAAAGGTCAAGGTTTTCACCATCGTGCCGCTCCTCAAAGACGTTCGTTGTGCAACAAAGCGCGACCGATGGCATTGGGCACAAAGGCAATGGCCTCGCCCGCCGCCGACAGGATCACGCCCGTGCCGATCACGCTGCAGGTGACCACGGTGCCCACGGCATAGGCCGAGCCCGTCACACCACGGCCGACCACCTCCACACTCACCTGGGCACCATCCGAGGCACGCTCCAGCAGGTACACCGTGCCCACGGCCGAGGCCTCCACCGCCCGCACCGTCAGCACCGCGCCGCCCACCGACAACGCCGCCGGCACCGTCACCACCGCACCGGCAGCCGCCGAGGCCACCGACGCCGTGCCCACCACGGAGGCCACGGGCAAGAGCGACAGCGCGGCAGAAGCCTCGCTCTGGGCCCGGGCCGGCGCAGCCGCTACCAGGGCCGCACACACCACCCCAGCGGCCAGCAGAGCGCGGGGCAGGCGAGCGGCAGAGCCCCACGAAGAAAACATGGCATTCATCATCATTCACTCCTCAGGGTACGGCCCGCCCACACATCCAGGTGCGGGACAGACCGGGTCGAAAGACCAGACAGAAATTCATCCAGAAGGGCGGCGGGTTGCCGCCTGTGCACACCGGGTGCGATCAGTTCACGCTGCTGTTCTGGGCGGCGGCCTGGGCGGCTTCGCGGCGGCCTTGCAGGCGAGCGTCGAGCAGGTCGGCCTCATGGCGGTCGCGCAGCATCTTGGCCAGCGTGAAGGCGGTGGTGATCAGGTACAGCCAGCTCACGCCCAGGAACGCCTTGTAGGTCACGTTGATGTCCATGCTCAACAGGCCCCAGCCCGTGAGGCCCATGGCCACCGCAAAGCCACCCCACACCACCAGCTTCCACATGGGGGTGTCACCACCGCCACGGCGCGAAGCGCTTTCGTTGTCCCGCACAAACTTGGCCAGCACAAACGCGGCCGAGAGGCAGAACACATAGCCCATCACCATGAACGCCTGCTCCAGCTGCTCGCCTGGCAGCCACGCCAGACCCACGGCGCACAGAAAAACCGCGATGCCGAACGAGACCCACACCTGCAGCTGCCAGGCCTTGGTGTCACGCTGAACAACGATGGGAGAAGAAGACATTGCTGTGGTGCCCTGAAGGGCGTTGGTTGAACACGGAACGAATGGTGCCCAGACGTAACTTGCGTGTCTGCATTGAACCGTAACAGTGGCCACCCGCAGGCCATCCAGTATCGTTTTACGGTACTTTTTCTCAAAAAATTCGGTGCAAGCCGTTGTTCAGGCCCTACGCGGCCCTCGCCACGCACCTGCGCGACAGAGGCAGCAGGCACGGCCACAGAGAATGGCGGCCTCTCCGGCCAAGGCAACTTCTGCCTGCCCCCGGACCTTGTACTTCTGACGGACGGAGCCCCCACCATGACCAAACCTTTTGACCTCGTCGTCCACGGCGCCACCGGCTTCACCGGCCGCCTGGTGGTCGAATATCTGCTGCAACGCTACCCCGCCGGCAGCGGCCTGCGCTGGGCCATGGGGGGCCGCAATGCCGACAAACTCGCCGCCGTGCGCGACGAAGTGGGCGCCCCGGCCGACACCCCACTGGTCGTGACCGACACCAGCGACCCCGCCAGCCTGCAGGCGCTGATGGACGCCACGCGCCTGGTGCTGACCACCGTAGGCCCCTACCAGCTGTATGGCAACGAACTCGTGGCCGCCTGCGCCAAGGCCGGGGTGGACTATGTGGACCTGTGTGGCGAGCCCGCCTGGATGCGCCAGATGATCGACGCGCATGAAGCCGCCGCCAAAGCCAGCGGCGCGCGCATCGTGTTCTCGTGCGGGTTCGACTCCATTCCGTTCGACCTGGGCGTGTTCCTGCTGCAAAAGGAATTCCGCCACCGCTTCGGCCACCCGGCCCCGCGCGTGCGCGGCCGGGTGCGCAAGATGAAGGGCACCTTCTCGGGCGGCACCGCCGCCAGCCTCAAGGCCACCATGGCGGCCGCTGCCACCCAGCCCGGTGTGCTGGACCTGCTGAAAAACCCCTTCTCGCTCACCCCCGGGTTTGAAGGCCCGCGCCAGCCTTCGGGCAACAAGCCCATGGTGGACGAGGCTTTGGGCGATGGCGTCTGGGTGGCCCCGTTCGTGATGGCCGCCATCAACACGCGCAACGTGCACCGCTCCAACTTCCTGCTGCAGCACGCCTACGGCACCGACTTTGTCTACGACGAAATGCTCATCACCGGCCCCGGCGAAAAGGGCGAGGCCATCGCCAACGCGGTGGCAGGCGACAAGTCGCTGGGTTCGGACAAGGGCCCCAAGCCGGGCGAAGGCCCTTCGCGCGAGGAACGCGAGAACGGCTTTTACGACGTGCTGTTCCTGGGCACCGACGCTGCTGGCAACACCCTGCGCGTGGGCGTGAAGGGCGACCGCGACCCGGGCTATGGGTCCACCTCCAAGATGATCACCGAAGCGGCGGTGTGCCTGCTGCAGGAAGCCACGGAAACCCCAGGCGGCATCTGGACCACCGCCCCGGCGATGGGCGACCGGCTCATCGCGCGGCTGCAAGCGAATGCGGGCCTGGACTTCGCGGTCGAGACGCATTGAACGCACCCCAGGCCGACGCCCGCATCGGCTGAGGGCTCAGAGCCTGTTCACGATCTCCCAGGGGTCGCGCAGCGGTCTTTGCGGGATGGTGTGCAAGGCGCGGTGCGCAGCCGATAGCCCGTGCGATCGGCAAGCGCCGCAACGCCGCAGACCGCCCGGCAAGGCACTTGCCCGAAGGGTTGGAGTGAAATCGGGCGATTGGACGCCCCGGCTGCTTGCATGGGCACGAGCCCATGCGGCGCATCCGAAGCATCCACTCATCCCGATTGCGCTCCAACGCGGCCCCTGCGGGACCGTGAACAGGCTCTGAGGGCGCGGCGCGTAACGGGAGCGCTGCAGCACACGGCGCCGCCCACCAGTCCGGCGCCAGCCCCGCAGCGCGTCCCGTGGCGCGCTCTTTTTGCCGCCCCCTACTTCACTCCACCGTCGCCCTACAGCCCGCCCAACACGCGTGTGACCAGGGACTGCAGCGAGCCGTCGCTCTGAAAACCAGCAGCCTCCGCACGGGGGGTGTGCAAGGCGGGCAGGCGGCCGAACAGCGTCTCGATGTGGGTATCGGGCGCATACCGAATCCACTCGGCCGGATCGGCATGCACCGCGCGGGCAATGGTCTGCACGACCTCTTCCACCGACGCGCGCAGCACCGGGGGTTGCCAGCACCGTTCGGCCGGCATGCCCTCTGCGGGCAAGCGTGCGGCATGCACCAGGTTATCCAGGCAGCACCCCAGCGACATCCACCATGCCGTGGCTTGCGCCGACACGGGGCAGGTGTACTCCTGCCGCGCCCGCAGGGCATGGAAGATCTGGCTCATGAATGCGGAGCCATGGCCCGTTTCTGCCGGGGGCCGCGCCACGATGCCGGGCAGCCGCAGGCTGCGGCCATCGATATCGCCACGCCGGCTGTAGTCCGCCACCAGCAATTCCACCATCCACTTGTGCATCCCGTAGCTGAGCGTGGGCTGCGGCCACTGGCACTCATCGACGGCTTGGCTGCCCAGCGCACCATAAACCGCCACCGAGCTGGCAAACACCAGCCGCGGGACGGGCGCCCGGCCTGCACGCACCGCGCGCGCCAGGCCTTCACACAAGGCCACGGTATCCAGCAAATTGGCCTGCACACCCAGCGCAGGTTCACGCTCGGCCAGCGATCCCGGGACACTGGCCAGGTGGAATACGCAGTCGGGCGGATCGTCTTCCAGGGCATCGAACAAAGCGCGATCGGCAAAGCTACCGATGTGCCATTGCACGCCCGGCGCGCAAGGCGCAGCAGGCCCGACGCGGTCCACCAGCGTCAGGCGCAAGGGCGTGCCGGGCACAAGCGGGGCGGACTGCAACCGCTCGGCCAGGGCGGAACCAATGAACCCGCCGGCACCGGTGACGACCACATGCATCAGCGTGCCCCCGTGCCTGCAGCCACCACGCGCTGGTGCGCCACCCCAAAAGGCCCCTCACGGCCATCGGGCCAGCGCGCCTGCATGCGCACGGTGTCGCCGTAGCGCATGAAAGGCGTCTTGGCGGCGCCCTCGTCCAGGATCTCGATCACACGCCGCTCGGCCAGGCAGGCTGAGCCTGCATCGCGGGCCTGGTTGGACACGGTTCCCGAACCGATGATGGTGCCTGCCGTGAGCCGCCGTGTGCGGGCGGCATGGGCAATGAGCTGGCCAAAGCTGAAGTTCATTTCGCCGCCATGCGGGTGGCCAACCCATTGGCCGTTGGAGTCCACATGCAGCCGCAGATGCACCCGCCCGTCCTGCCAGGCATCGCCCAGTTCATCCGGCGTCACGGCCAGCGGGGCAAAGCTGGTGGAAGGCTTGGCCTGCAAGAATCCAAAGCCCGTCTTCATTTCGTGCGGGCCCAGCGCGCGCAGGCTCCAGTCGTTGATCTGCACCACCAGGCGGACGCAATTCAATGCTGCTTCAGGCGTCACGCCCATGGGCACCGGGCCACAGACGACGCCGAACTCGCCTTCGAAATCGATGCCATCGGCCTCGCTGGGCAGAGGCACGTCATCGCAAGGGCCCAAAAAGTCGTCGCTGGCGCCCTGATACATGACTGGGATGGTGTCGAAATGCGGAATAGGCGGCGTGTTGAACGCCCGCTCCATCAAGCGGCCATGGTTGAGGAACGCCGATGCATCGAGCCACTGCGGGCTGCGCGGCAAGGGAGCACTGCAGACCGCCGGGTCGAACGCGAAGATGCCGGTTGCCGTGCCCGCCTCCAGCGCTGCCGTGCGCTCACGCAAAGCGGGTGCCACAGCGTCCCAGTTCTGCAAGGCCTCCAGCAGGCTCGCAGCTATCGGAGCGGCATCGACGGCCTGCAAGCCGGTGGAAGAAACCAGTACCAGGCGGCCGTCCAGGCTGCCGTCTTTCAGAGTTGCAAATCGCATCGCCAGTCCTATCAGGAAGAAGGTGTTTCCAGTCGCAGCCCCGCCGCCCGGATCACGCGGGCATAGCGGTCGGTCTCTGCAGTCAGAAATGCGCCAAACTCACGCGCACTCCGGGTGGGGGCGTCGGCACTGCCCAGCAGGGCCAGCTTTTCGCGCAGCTCGGGCTGGGCCAGGATGCGAACGCATTCGGCATTGAGCCGCGCGATGGCCTCGGTGGGCAGGGCAGCATGAGCCAGCAGGCCAAACCAGCCGGTGACCTGAAAGCCTGCCAGTCCCGGTGTTTCGGCCACGGTGGGCAGATCGGAGGGCAAGGCAGGCGAGCGCTGCGCGCCGGTCTGCGCCAGCAGGCGAATGCGCCCGTCCTTGACCATGGGGGCCACGGCCAGGGCGCTGTTGAACATGAGGTTCACCTGCCCGGCCGCCAGATCATTGAGGGCGGGCGCAGCGCCTTTGTAGGGCACATGCAGCAACTGCACTCCGGCCTGCTGCGCCAGCATCTCGCCCGCCAGGTGCAGCACATTGCCGACCCCGGCCGATGCGTAGCTGACCTGCCCAGGCTTTCGCCGGGCAAGGTCCGTCAGGTCGGACAGACTGCGCACCGGCAGGGCTGCAGGCACGGCAATCACCATAGGCCCGGGGCTGGCAACCAGGGCTACGGGGGCAAAGTCGCGCTGGGTGTCATACGGCAGCCGGGGGTAAAGGCTGGGGTTGATGGCGTGAGCGGCGCTGACCCACAGCAGCGAATGCCCGTCGGTGCTGCGGGCTACGGACTCCGAGGCAATGATGCCGTTGGCACCCGCGCGCGACTCCACCACCACCGGGCTGCCCAGGGCCAGGCCCAGCTTGTCGGCCAGCAGGCGGGCCACCAGGTCCGAACTGCCTCCGGCCGCGAACGGCAGGACGATGCGCAACGGCCGTGAGGGCCAGGTGGCTGCCCAGGTGCTCATGGGCAGCGCCAAGGCACTGGCCAGCAGGGTTCTTCGGTTCAGCATGCCGTGCATGGTTTCAACTCCCATCGCTGATGGTGGTGCCGCCGTCGACCACCAGGTTGTGTCCGGTCACAAAGGCCCCGGCGGGGCTGGCCAGCATGGCGACCACGCCAGCCACTTCGTCGGGTTCTCCGGCGCGCCGCAGCGGCGTGGCCTGGATGCGCCGCGCCATGAAGGCGTCGTCGGCCATGAGCCGCTCAGCCAGCGGCGTGCGGATGAGGCCGGGCGATACGGCGTTGACCCGTACGCCCGCAGGCCCCCATTCCACAGCCAGGTTGCGCGCCAACTGGGCCAGCGCCGCCTTGGTCAGCCCGTACAGGCCCATCGACCGGTTGCCGCGCAGGCCCGCGATGCTGGAGATGAGCACCGCGCTGCCGCCGCCCCGCGCCGCCATGCCAGGCAGCACCAAGGCACACAGCCGCGCTGCGGCGCACAGGTTGATGTCAAACACCTGCTGCCAGTCTGCATCGCTGGCATTGGCCAACGGCCCCGCAGGCCCCTGGATACCGGCATTGCAGACAAGGATGTCCAGCGGCCCGGCGCGCTCCACCAGCGCAGCGATGGCCGCAGGCACCGCCATGTCGGCAGCGATACCGATGGCGTTGGGCAACGACGCAGCGACCTGCTCACAGGCCAGCGCATCGCGGTCAGAGACCACCACCCGGGCGCCCTGCTCGGCCAGGGTGCGCGCAATCGCCAGACCCAGGCCCTGGGTGGCCCCCGTAACCAGGGCGGTGCGACCCTGCAGATCAAAGAGACTCATTCGACCTTGATCCCGGCTTGGCGAATGGCCAAGCCCCATCGCTGCGATTCGCTCTGGATGAACTCGCCAAATGCAGCGGGCGCCAGCGGTGCAGGCTCCAGGCCCAGCGGCCGGTGGCGGCCCAGCACCTCGGGCGACTCCAGCGCCGCCACCACCGCCTTGTGCAGCACTTCGACCACCGGCGCAGGCGTGCCCGCGCGCACCATCACACCGTTCCAGCCCGGAGTGTCGAGGTCCGCATGCCCGGCTTCGGTCAGCGTGGGCACCTGGGGCAGCACCTGCAGGCGCTGCTCGCTGCCCACGCTGACCAGCGCGCGCAGCTTGCCTTCGCGTACCAGCGGCAGGCTGGATGCCACCACATCGCACATGAAGTCCAGGCGCCCGGCCATCAGGTCCTGCAGCGCGGGCGCTGCGCCCTGGTAGGGCACATGGGTCATGCGCGAGCGTGTCTTGATGCGCAGCTGCTCGGTCCACACATGGGGCTGGCTGCCCTGCCCGTAAGAGCCATAGTTGAGGCCATCCCCCGCAGCGGCCGCACGCAACAGGTCGGCCAGCGTCTGGAATGGGCTGCTGGCAGGCACAACCACCACCAGCGGCGATTTGAACAGGCGCGTGAGGGGCGCAAAGTCCTTGAGGGGGCTGAAGCTCAGTTTGGCGTACAGCGCTGGGTACATGGCCAGCGGACCGATGTCTGCGTACAGCAGGGTGCGACCATCCGCAGGCTGCTGCTTGACGTACTGCGCCGCCAGTTGCGCCGCACCGCCGGGCTTGTTTTCCACCACCACGGCTTGTTGCATGCGCTCTCCCAGCTTTTGCACCAGCAGGCGCGACATCGCGTCGCCAAAGCCCCCGGCCGGGTAGGGCACCACCCAGCTCAACGGGCGCGCGGGATACGGGGCCTGTGCCCATGCACAGGGCGTCAGCGCTGCGGCCGCTGCAGCGCCCAGCCATTGACGGCGCGTGCTCATGGTTGTTGCTCCTTCGCAGGAGCGGCCAGAGAGGCATCAAAACGCCCATCGACCAGCACAAACAGCATGCGACACGGCGCGCCCGAACGGTTGGCCCAGGCGTGGTTGGTGCCCCGCTGCACCACCACGCTGCCGGGGCGCAGTGGCACTTCGCCCTCATCCAGCACCAGCGTCAGCGTGCCTTCGATTACCACGCCGTAGTCCACCGATTCGGTGCGGTGCATCAGCGGATGGGGGGAGTCCGTCTTCACCGTGGAGGCCGCCGCATCGCCAATCTGGCTGAAGGCGTCGTGCATGCGCTCGGCACCCCGGGCCAGGAACTCGGGCGTATCGGGCGGAATATCCACGAACCGGATGCGGGTGCCCCCCTGCGGGGGCGGCAGCACCAGCGGGCCAAGCGTCGGGTCCGGGCCGTTGTCCACAACAGCGGGCGACTGCGCAGTGCTCCAGACCTCGTGGAACACCGTGCCAGGAATGGCCGCAATCTCGACCACGGTGGGCAGCGGCCCCGCGCTGGTAACCACGGCACGGCCTTCGGCGTTGTGGCCAGTGACCACGCGATGGATGGATGGGAAAGCCATGAACCAACTCCTCAATCTTCAAAAATGGCGACCGCGCGCGTCCAGCCTGCCGAGGCGCCACGGATCTTGTGGGGGAAGCAGCTGATCGTGAAACCCGTGGGCGGCAACGCCTCCAGGTTGTGCAGCTTTTCCAGGTGGCAGTAGCCGATGTCGCGGCCCGCCTTGTGGCCCTCCCAGATCAGGGCCTTGTTGCCGGTTTCTGCCACGCGCTGGGCGGTGTATGAAAACGGTGCGTCCCAGCTCCAGGCGTCGGTGCCCGTGAGGCGCACACCGCGTTCCAGCAGGTACATGGTGGCCTCGTAGCCCATGCCGCAACCAGCGCCCAGGTAGTCCTTGTGCCCGTAGCGCGAGCCCGCGCGGGTGTTGGCCACCACGATGTCGAGCGGCTGCAGTGTGTGGCCGATGCGGGCCAGCTCGGCCTCTACATCGGCAGCAGTGGCCACATAGCCATCGGGCAGGTGGCGGAAGTCCAGCTTCACACCCGGCTGAAAGCACCATTCCAGTGGCACTTCGTCAATCGTGATGGAGGGGCGGGCTCCGCCGTTCTTCGCGTCCTGCGTGGAGTGGAAGTGCCACGGCGCATCCAGGTGGGTGCCGTTGTGCGTGGTGAGCGTCACCCACTCGGCCGCTGCTGCTTCGCCATCGGGGTAGTCCTCAGGCTGGGTGCCCGGGATCATGGCCATGAACTCGGGCAGCGTGTCGGCGTGCTTCTGGTACGTGATCTTGGGCGCCAGGGGGGGCGGGTCGGAGAGGACATCGTTTTCAAGGTAGATGGAAAGGTCCACAAAGCGGCGTTGGGGTTTGGTCATGGCAGGGGGTACAAAGCTCACTCAGGCACCACGCCCACGGTGCGGGCGAGGGCCTGGTGGATCTGGATTTCGGATTGGTAGAAGTGGTCCAGGGCGGCCAGCGACAGCGGTTCCTGGGGCTCGGTCCCATTGGCGCGCAGAAAGCTCTGGACCTCGGTGTCGCGCAGGGCCACACCAAAGGCCTGGTGCAGGCGATGCACCGCCGCATCAGGGGTATGACGCGCCACCAGCAGCGCGCCCCAGGCGGTGTATTCAAAGCCTTTGAGTGCTGCAGACTGCTGGCTCAAGGGCGCGACGTGCGGCAGAAGCGCAGGCGCATTGGCGGCGGTGCTGCCGACGGCGCGCAGCTTGCCCGTCTCCAGCATGTTCAGCGCTGCGCCGCCCAGCGGCACAAAGGACAGATCGATCTGATTGCCCATGAGGTCTTGCACGACCGGTGGCACACCCCGGTACGGCACATGCACCAGCGGCACGCCACACAGGCGCGCCCACTGCGTCCCCATCAGGTGGATCATCGAGCCTTGACCGATGTGCCCGAAGGTCAGCGGCTTGCCAGCGGCCGCCGCTTGCCGCGCAATGTCCAGCAGCTGTGCATGGGTGGTGGCGGGCATGTCGGCCCGGCCTGCCAGCACGTAGCTGGTTCGCCCCAGTGTGCCGATGGCGCGCATCTGCTCGGGCTTATAGCGCGCGCTGGCCAGTGACAAGGGGGTGAGGATGGGCTCGGTCTGCGATGCCACGACCAGCGTTGCACCATCGGCTGGCGCGTTCAGCATGCGCTGCACACCGATGGAGCCCCCAGCGCCCGGCAGGTTCTCGATGACGATGGTCTGGCCCAGTTCGCGCTGCATCACTGTCTGGAGCTTTCGGGCGAACACGTCGCTGGGATTGCCCGCAGGCTGGGGCACGATGAACGTGATGTGTCGGCCCGACTGCGCTCGGACCCACGGCGCAGCCATGCCTGCTGCCGCTGCCACCAGACAGGCGCGGCGACTGAGCCGAGTCTGCTGGGCCTGCACTGAGGAAAAAGGCGTGCTCATGCCATGCCTTTCACTGCGACTGCAGTACCCGGAGCACGATGAATGCGTGCAAATGCATAGACCGCCACTGCATCGATCACCAAGGCGGCCACCCCCAAGCTGCCATAGCCCCAGGCCTTGACCAGGGTGCCACCGAGGATGGGCCCAATGGCCGCACCAAACATCAGCATGGCAGGAGTCGCGGCCAGCGCACGGCCACTAGGGTCCAGCCGCGCCAGCACACCAAAGGCAAAGGTGTGCGTGAAGATCATTACGGCCGCAAACACGGCAGCCGCCGCCGCATAGGGTGCAAACACGGGCGAGTTCATGATCACCACCACCAGAAAAGCCTGCAGCGCAGGTCCCGCCAGCAGCACGTTGCGAGCTGCCCAGCGCTTTTCCAGCACCGCAGCCAGTGCCGCAGGGAAGAGGTTGACCACCCCCAGGGCAATGAGCACCCCGGTGACCGCCTGCAGGCCATAACCACGGTCGCTGCCCACGCGCTCCAGAAAGCTGAAGGTCATGGACTGCACCAATCCCAGGGCCGCGATGCCTGCCACACCCCACCAGACGGCGGCAGGCAAAGGCGTGGCAGGCGTCCGTGAACGCTCCGCACCACCCGCTATGTCAGGTGCGGGAAACGCCACTGCAGCAGTCACCGCCCCCACCGCCATGACACCGGCAAACACCTGGAACAGCACCGGCCCGCCCTGCTGCGCCACCAGCACCGGCGTGCCGCCGAGGAAAACAATGGCAAATACGCCCAGCGCTATGCCCACCAAGGCGAACATGCGGTGGGGGTTCTGGCTGCGGGCGATGGTGCCGTGCGTCACGCTCAGTGCCGCCCCCGCCGCCACCCCGGCAAGGGCGTGCAACAGCGCCAGCAAGGCAAACTGGTGAGTGGTGGAAGCCGCAGCAAAAGCTATGGCGGCGCAGGCAAACCCCACTGCCGCCACGCTGCGCCCGCGCAGCAACTGGAAGAACGGCGCCAGCACCAGGCTGGCCGCAACCGCTCCGGCCAGAAACAAGGTAGCCAGCAGGCCCGCCTGCTGCGGGTCAAAGCGGTACACCGAGATCAGCGTGCCCACCCACACCGGCAACGCGACCAGATCGACCATGCCCGCGCAATGGCCCACCATCAGGGCCACGCGGCCCCGCAGCGAATTGGTTGTGATCATGGCGACCTCGCTTCAGATGGGCTGGGCCAACGCCATGAGGGACTCCCGCATGATGCGTGAGTGCTCTTCCTTGTCGCCACCGTCGATCTCGATCTCGCCCAGGCGTGCCGAGTTCTCCACCACCATGCGGCAGCGCTCCCAGCGGCGGCTTTCAAAGGCCGCCAACGCAGCCGGCATGTCGCCCGCTGACTGCGCCAGTTCATCGGCCAGCACCAGCGCGTCCTCGATGCCGATGCAGGCGCCCGATGCAAGGTGGGGCGTGGTGGCGTGCACCGTGTCGCCGATCAGCACCACGCGCCCACGGGACCAGGGGCGGGGCATGAGCAGCCCTTCCAGCGGGCGGTACACGATCTGCGATTCCGGGCCGATCTGGCTGCGGATAGCCTGCAGCGTGGGGGCAGTAAAGCCCTCCAGCAGCGCGCGCAGGGCGTCCACAAACGTCGCTGGATCGACATGGTCGTTGGTGGGGCGCGGCTCGGTGACGAAGAGGTACATCTCGGTCTTGGAGACCGGGTTCACGCCGGGCTTGATCTGGGGCCCCATCCACATGGTGGCCGTCTCGATCTCTGGCGGCCGGGGCAGCACGGCGCGCCACACCGCCTGGCCGCTGTAGCGCGGCCGTGGGGCGTTTTCAAACACGGCTTCGCGCACCTTGGAGTAGAGCCCGTCCGCGCCGATCACCAGGTCATAGCGCTGGCGCTGGCCGTCGGTGAAAGTCACCAGCACCCCGTCGGCCTGCTGGTCGATGGCAGCGAAGGTGCACCCCAGGCGCACATGGGCACCCGCTGCGCGGGTGGCCTCGGCCAGGATGCGGGCCAGCACCGGGCGCAGGATGGCACCGCCGCCCGGCACATCGTCGCCCGCGATGCGGGGCGTGGGCAGTGTGGCCACCAGGGGGCCATGGGGCAGGTGCAGGTTCACGCCGTCCGAGGCGTTGCCCTGGGCCAGAAAGGCCTCCAGAACGCCCAGGCGTCGAAACGCCCGCAGCGTGGCGCCACCCAGGCTGATGCCGGCGCCATAGCTGCGCCAGCCGGGGTCGATCTCGACCAGATCCACCTGGGCGCCCTGCTTGCGCAGCTCAATGGCCGCTGCCATGCCGGAAAATCCGCCGCCAATAACCAGGATGCGTTGGGAAGATAGGCTCATGGGTTTGTCTCCTTGTTCATTTTTTTGGATTCGCCAGATGGACGTCGCCATTGGCTTGCAGGACCAGGGGTACGGGGGTGAGCGCATCGCCCAGGCACGGCCCCAGAGTGCACACCCCGGTGGCGATGTCAAACAGTGCGCCGTGGGCCGCGCAGACGATGCGGTCACCAGCCGCGTTCAGATACCGGTCCTTGCGCCATGCCATCGGGACGCCATCGTGGGGGCAGACGTTGGCATAGGCATGCAAACGCAGGCCCTGCCGCACGACGATGACCGTGTCCTGGCCGTGGCCTGCGGGGTCAAAGCCCCGCGATGCGCCGTCGGGCAGGTCGCTCCAGTGGCACAGCCTCATGGTGCCGGCTCAATGGTGCGCCTGCGCTGGCGGCGGGCCCGAGGGCGCCCACTTCTCGCGGTGCTGGAACAGGAACAGCTGCGAGGCATCGGCGCTCATCGGCACCTCCCGCGGCGCCCAGGTGTTGTCGTGCTGGTCCATGTCTGCGTCGTATTCGACATGGCAGCCCAGGGGCGAGTTGAAGTACCAGAACCAGTTGCTGCCGAACCGGTGGCGCCCGGGACCCCAGAAGCTCTGGTAGCCCTTCTCCACAAAGCGGGTGCCGGCCAGCAGCAACTCAGTGGGGCCGCCCATGTGGAAGGTGAAGTGCTCGCAACCTTTCATGAACGGGGGCGTCTGGATCATGAACAGCGTGTGGTGGTCTTGCGTGCCCGCAGGGCGCAGGAAGGGGCCGACGCCTGTGAACCGGTCTGTGCAGACAAAACCCAGGCGGGCATAAAACGCCTCGGCCTTGGCCGCGTCCGGAACGAAGTACACGACATGCGACAGCGAGCGGGGTCGCGCCACCAGGTCTGGCGGCAGACCCAGCGCGTTGGGAGCCCGCTGCGGCGCGGCCCCGGGGGCGTTGACGGATTCGGCAGGCAACGACAGAGGCTTGCGCACGGTGACCTGGAACGCGAGGGCAAAGCCCAGGTCGTCCGTGGTGCGCAGCACGCCGCCCCGGCGCACCACCACGCGGTCGCGGGTCAGTTCGGCCTCGATGGCATCGAGCGTGGCCGTGTCGGCTACGCCGTAGACGGTTTCGCGCAGCAGGCTGGCTGTGCCCAGCGAAGGCGGCAACGCCGGGTCGTCCTGAGCGCGTATCTCCACGGCCGTCCCGTCCAGTGCCTCGAAGCGCCCGCCCTGTGCTGTCACCCCGACCGGGGTCAGCCCGTAGTCCGTCAGGTACTGCGCGCAGGCGGCGATATCGTCCAAGCCAAAAACCAGCGCGTCGGGTCCAATGATGTTCATCTCTTGATCCTTTGTGGTGTCGGTGGTGCGGAGGGGCTTCAAGCCCTGCAGGCGGTGTGTCCGCCCAGGACTTCGGCCACCCAATCCGCGATGTAGTGGCCCGCATTGATGCTGTTGTCAAAGCTCGCGTGCTGCGAGCCGCCTTCGCGGTCGGTGAACACCTTGAGTTCTCGCCGGGGGCTATTGACCAGCTGCTCGTAGGTGCGGTGCGCCCACTTCAGCGGGATTTGCGAATCACGCTCGCCGTGCGTGACCAGGAAGGGCACGCGGATCTTCTCGACCACGCCGTCCAGGTGCACGTTCTGCGCGATCCGCATGAAGTCGTCGATGTCCTTGGCACCCCATACCCAGCACACGTGGGCCCAGTAGTGCGGCACCGGGAAGTCGCCTTCTTTCTGCAAGCGGCGCTCTTGCACATCGCGCCAGTCGTGGTTCGCGCCCCAGGCCACGCCGCAGGCAAAGCGCGGCTCCATCGCCACACTGCGCGGGCAGTAGTAACCCCCCAGGGACACGCCTTCGCAGCCGATGCGTTTCGGGTCCACGGCGGGGTGTTGCTCCAGCCAGTCCACCACGCGGCTGGCCCAGTGCTCGGTGTCGTACCGCGCGGTCAGTCCGTGCAGGCGCAGGGCTTCGCCGGTCCCTGGCTGATCCACCACCAGGGAGGATACGCCACGGTGGGCCAGCCACGCAGGCAGTCCGACCAGGTGCTTCATTTCCTTGGTCGAGTCCAGCCCGTTGAGCTGCACCAGAATCGGCGCCCGCTGGCCCGGCCGGAGCCCCTTGGCCGGGTAATAGAGGGCAGAGAGGTGGGTTCCCTCGTACGGAATTTCCACGCGCTCCACCGGATCGCCCAGCAGGGCCGAGCCTTTGAGGAACAGCTCCAGTTCGCTGCGGTAGATGGCCAGGCGGCCCGGTGCGTTGTGCGCCTGCAGCCGCTCAGCGGTGATCAGGTAGCTCGCAGCGCGCCGGTACTTCTCACCGGCCGAAAGCATGCGACCCCGGGCTTCGTCTTCTTCGGCCAGTCCGCAGAGCTTGTCGGCCATGCGCACCCAGGTCTCGCGAAAGGCCTGCGTGCCAGCAGCATCCGGGACCTTGGCGGCCTCTTGCAGGGGGGCGCACATCCCCTCGATCTCGCCGATGCGCGCGCCCATTTCAATGGCGAGATCGACGGACAGGTTCCAGACGTAGTTGGTGGGGAAATACTTGAACATCTATTTCAGACTCAGGGTTGGGAACTGCGGGGGCGCGGCGTGATGCCGATGCTGGCGAAGAAGCGGGCCGTGGCGGGGTCTGCGAAGTCCGGCACAAAGCGGAAGGCCCGGATCTGGCCGCTCTCGATGCGCAGCACATCGCTGCCGACGATGCGCTCCACGCCCGCCTTCTCGTACAGCGGGCTGCGCACCTCCAGCCGGGCGGTCAACTCACTGGCGCGCACCTCCACCGAAAGCACGGTGAGCCGTGCGCGCGGCTGCACCACGGTCTGGTCGATGTAGAGCGCCAGGCAGGTCGGGTTGTCCATCGGCGCAGTGCAAGCCGGGTAGTCCGATCGCTCGACGTCCGGGGCGATCAGCGCACGCACCGCACCCATGTCTGCCGCGTGCACGGCCTGCACATAGCGGTCGAAAACCGCCTGCGGCTCAGCAGGCGCGGCGGCACGGGCCAGCGCGCAGGCAGCAAGCAGGGGCAACGCCATCAGAGATTTGTGGGTCATGGTGTGCAATGCGAATGTGCGAGGTCAGTGCTTGATCCACAGCGGAATGGCGATCCCGATGCCCAGCACGTTGTTCTTGGTGGTATTGGCAGCGTAGATGCCCCGCTGGTAGCTCAGGCTCACGCTGAAGGGGCCGGCGTTGTAGTTGAGCGAAGGCCCCAGCGCAAAGCTGCGTGCGCGGTTGTCCTGGATGGTGGCACCGCCTTGCTTGTCGTCCGTGAACTGGTGAAGGTACGAACCCACCATGCCCATCTTCCAGGGGCCGACGTTCCAGCCAGCGGTGAATTCGCCCACATATCCGCTGCCCGAGCGGTAACGGGTGGTGCTGTTTTCACGGTTCACCATCAGGCGGTTGATGAGGCCAATATCCAGGCCGCTCGGATCGGTGTGGCGAATCCCGAGCACCGGCTGGACCGAGGCGTAGCCGGTGGACACGCTGGGCCGGTGCGGGTCGTAGGAGCCATTGGGCAGCGCGATGTCCAGGCCCGCCACGGCATAGGTTTTGTCTGTCAGGCTCCAGCGCAGCACGGCGGGCGAGACGGTGATGTTGGCCACCCCGCTGTGCCGCTCGCTGTGGCCGGCGACGTCAGTGCGTAAGGAGACGACAGGAATCACCAGCTGCGAATACAGCCGTGCGCCCAGCACCGTCATGTCGTAGGACGCCAGCAGCCGCGTGGTGGCCGAGGTTGCGCTCAGCTTGAACGGGATGGGTCGCTTGTCGCCGTGGTTGTCATACAGACCGCTGGAGGTGGTGTGGTGCACCTGCTCCAGCACAAACAACCCGGGAATGGGCGGCAGGCCGGCCACGTATTCGCCGGTCGATCCGACCGGGAAGGGCGACACGCCCCCTTCGAAAGCCTGGGCCTGGGGGGCGCACAGCAGGCTCAGCAACATGCAGCCCGTCGCCTGCCCGGCGCGGGAAAGTACCGTCTTCATCGTTGTCTCCTTTTTTCTACGCATCCAGCCAGGCTGGGCGTGTTTTCGCTTTGCTCGACAGGGCCTCGGTAGCACGGGTGGGCCCCTCATCGGGTCTGCCAGGTGGCAGGACGGGAGCGAGATTAAGATCGGCCTTAACTTAGATCAAATGGATTGATTCCATTCGCAGTATTGATTCCATGAATGGATCAAGGATCTCTGCGGGCCCCTGTTGCATCTGGCTGGGAGCGCGGAAGAGACCACATACCTTCATCAATGCCTGCTGCCCATGCGCTTTAACAAACTGGACCTGAACCTGCTCGTGGCACTGGACGCCCTGCTCACCGAACGCAGCATCAGCCGCGCCGGGGAGCGCCTGCACCTGAGCCAGCCCGCCACCAGCAACGCGCTGGCGCGCCTGCGCACCTATTTCGACGATGAGCTGCTGGTGCAGCAAGGCCGCACCATGGTGCTGACGCCGCGTGCCGAGGGGCTGCTGGACCCCGTGCGCGAGGTCCTGATGCGCATCGACAGCACCATCGCAGAAAAGCCCAGGTTCGACCCCGCCACCTCCACCCGCAGCTTCACCCTGCTGGTGTCCGATTTCACGACCACGGTGCTCATGCAACCGCTGATCGAGCAGCTGTTTCAGGAAGCGCCCGGGGTGCAACTGCACCTGCGTGCGCAGAACAATCGGCCTGTCGAGCAGTTGGAGGAATACGGGGCCGACGTCCTCATCATTCCCGAGCAATACGCCTCGCCCAGGCACCCGAGCGTCACGCTGTTCGAGGAAACCTACCTGTGCATCACCTGGGAGGGAAACCCACACATCTCCGAAGCGCTGAGCTTTGACGACTACCTGGCCGCCGGCCATGTGGTGGCCGACTATTCGGGCGCGCGGCACATCCCGGCGTTCGACGGCTGGTTTCTCGAACGCTTTGGCGTGAAGCGCCGCATCGAGATCTCGGCGCCCACCATGGCCGCCCTGCCCAGCCTGGTGATTGGCACCCACCGTGTGGCCACGGTGCACAAACGCATCGCCCTGCGTGCCGTTCAGCTCGGCCTGCCCGTGCGCATCTGGGAGCCGCCCCTGGAGATTCCGCCCATGCGCCAGAAGCTGCAGTGGCACCGGCACCGCGACAAGGACCCGGGGCTGGAGTGGCTGCGCGAGCGGGCCATCGCCGTGGCCGCGCGCATCTAGCCCACGCATGCCGCTGCGCTGCAGTGCGGTGCGGTGGGGTGGGGTGGGGTGCGCAAAATGTCCCGTTTTGATCGGAAACCTGGCCGAACACCGCCGCTATTGCCGAGGTGCGCAAGCCACAATCGGAACCCTTCGACGGCCACTTCCGCAACACCATGCCCTCTTCCCTGCGCCCCCGCGACCTCGCCCTGGCCCTGCTCGTCATCGTGGTCTGGGGCCTCAACTTTGCTGTCATCAAGGTGGGCGTGGCCGGAGTGCCGCCCCTGCTGCTGGGCGCGCTGCGCTACCTGCTCGCAGCCTTCCCCGCACTGCTGTTCGTCAAGCCTCCCAAGGTGCCCCTGCGGCTGTACCTGCTGTACGGCATGACCATGGCCGTGGGCCAGTTTGCGCTGCTGTTCACCGCCATCCACATCGGCATGCCCTCGGGCCTGGCCTCGCTGGTGCTGCAGTCGCAGTCGTTCTTCACCCTGCTGCTGGCCGCGTGGTGGCTGCGCGAAAAATGGCATGGCAACCAGGTGGCAGGCCTCGCGCTGGCGGGCTGCGGGCTGGTGCTGATCGGCAGCGCGCATGGCGCCTCCATGCCCCTGGCAGGCTTTGCGCTGACCGTGGCGGCAGCCGCCATGTGGGGCTGCGGCAATATCGTCACCCGCGCTGTGGGGCGGTATGGGCCGATGAACCAGTTTGCCTTCATCGTCTGGTCCAGCGTAGTGGCGCCGCTGCCTTTTGTGGCGCTGTCGCTGTGGCTGGACGGGCCCGCCACGGTGTGGGCGGCCGTGCAGCACCTGTCCTTCCAATCGATGGCCGCCGTGGCCTATATCGCGTGGATTTCGACGCTGCTGGGCTTCGGGCTGTGGACCTACCTCATGTCGCGCTACCCCGTGAACCGCGTGGCGCCGTTCACGCTGCTGGTGCCCGTGGTGGGCCTGACCACGGGCTGGGTGGCGTTTGGCGAGCAGTTGCTGCCCGTGCACTTTGCAGGCGCCGGGCTCTTGATGGCGGGCTTGGTGGTCAACGTGTTTGGCGGCCCGGCCTGGGCGGCCATGATGGGACGGCTGCGCGGCGCCCAGTAAACGGTCGGTCGGACGCAGGCCGCTACATCGCCAGCGGCAATTCGGTGGTCGAGAGCACGTTGCGCAGCACCATGAACGAGCGGACCTGCCGCACCCCCGGCAGGTAAAGCAGCTGCTCGGCATGCAGGCGGTTGAAACTGTCGTTGTCGCGCGTGCGCACCAGCATGAAGTAGTCGAACTCGCCGGTGACCACATGGCATTCCATGCAGCCGGATACCTTGGCAGCCGCCTTTTCAAACTCGGCAAACGACTCGGGCGTGGAGCGGTCCAGCACCACCCCAATCATCACCAGCATGCCCGCACCCACCGCCTGGGGGTTGAGCAGCGCCACCACCTTATCGATGAGTCCCAGACGCCTGAGGCGCTCCACCCGGCGCAGGCAGGCGGGAGGGCTCAGATGCACCTTCTCGGCCAGTGCCACGTTGGAGAGCGACGCATCACGCTGCAGCTGACGCAGGATGGCTTTGTCGGTGCGGTCCAGCTCGGCCGAGACATCAGCCAGCGGCGCATTCTTGGGACGAACTTTTGTTGCGCTCATAGGTCACCCAGAGAAATATTTACCGCTCATATTCTTATACATTAACCTTAAACACTGAAATTTTGGAAAATTTTGCAACCACTTGACGCGCGTGTTTTTCTACGATGAAGGCACTGCAAGCCCCCCGCTTGCGCCTCCTCTTCATCGACCGGAACACCGCCATGAACCTGCAGAAATTTGCCCGCCACCCGCTCACCTTCGGCCCCTCTCCCATCACGGCGCTGCCGCGCCTGTCGGCCCACCTCGGCGGCAAGGTGCACCTGTACGCCAAGCGCGAGGACTGCAACTCGGGCCTCGCCTTCGGCGGCAACAAGACGCGCAAGCTCGAATACCTGATCCCCGAGGCCATCGCAGGCGGCTACGACACGCTGGTCTCCATCGGCGGTATCCAGTCCAACCAGACGCGCCAGGTGGCCGCCGTGGCTGCACACCTGGGCATGAAGTGCGTGCTGGTGCAAGAGAACTGGGTCAACTACTCCGACGCGGTGTACGACCGCGTAGGCAACATCGAGATGAGCCGCATCATGGGCGCCGACGTGCGCCTGGACGCCGCAGGCTTTGACATCGGCATCCGCCCCAGCTGGGAACAGGCCATGGAGGACGTGAAGAAGGCTGGCGGCAAGCCCTTCCCCATCCCCGCAGGCTGCTCCGAGCACCCGTACGGTGGCCTGGGCTTTGTGGGCTTTGCCGAGGAGGTGCGCCAGCAAGAAAAAGAGCTGGGCTTTCAGTTCGACTACATCGTCGTGTGCTCGGTCACGGGCAGTACGCAGGCGGGCATGGTGGTGGGTTTTGCCGCCGATGGCCGTGCGCGCAAGGTGATCGGTATCGATGCCTCCGCCAAGCCCGAAAAGACCCATGCCCAGGTGCTGCGCATCGCGCAGAACACCGCCAAGCTGGTGGAGCTGGGCCAGGAGATCACGGCCGAGGACGTGGTCCTGGACACCCGCTACGGCGGCCCCGAGTACGGCCTGCCCAACGAGGGCACGCTCGAAGCGATTCGCCTGTGTGCGCGCCAGGAGGGCATGCTGACCGACCCGGTGTACGAGGGCAAGTCCATGCACGGAATGATCGACATGGTGCGCAAGGGCGAATTCCCCGAAGGCTCCCGCGTGCTCTATGCGCACCTGGGAGGGGTGCCGGCGTTGAACGCCTACAGCTTTCTTTTTCGCAACGGCTGATGCGTCCACGGAGCAGCAACGGCTGGCGCAGCTGGCCGGGCTGTCATTGATCTGAGCGCCTGTTCGAAAGTGCCCTGGCCGCAAGGCCGGGCCCACCCGCTTCCCCGTCCCAAGGAGTCCCCATGAAGTGCTTGCAGCTTGTCAGTCGGCGTAGCGTGATCCTCGTGGCGGCAGCCGCGGCGGGGCTGGGACTCGGCACGTGGCGGCTCGCCTATGCCGACAGTTATCCCGCCAAGCCGGTGCAGTTGGTCGTGCCCTTTCCGCCAGGGGGCGCCGTGGACATCGTGGGCCGCACCATCAGCAAGAAGCTGGGCGACCGGCTGGGCCAGCCCATCGTGGTGGAGAACAAGGCGGGCGCAGGTACGGTGGTGGGTGCAGCGTATGTGGCCAATGCGCCCGCCGATGGCTACACGCTGCTGATCAGTTCTGGCTCCACCTTCACCGTAAACCCCGCGCTGAACGCCAAGCTGCCCTACGACCCCGTCAAAAGCTACGAGCCCGTCGGCCTCGTCGCCCGTGTGCCCCTGATTCTGCTGGCCCACCGCGATGTACCCGTCAACAACCTCCGGCAGCTGATCGCTGCCGTTCAGCGCACGCCCGACAAGTTCTCCTACGGCTCGTTTGGCAACGGAACCACGGGGCATTTCGCAGCCGAGCTGACCTGGTCGGCCGCGGGCATCAAGCTGATGCACGTACCTTACCGGGGCAGCGCCCCCGCCATGGCCGACCTGATGGGCGGGCAGATCCCCTTCACCATCGACACCGTGGCGGCAGCACTGCCACAGCTCAAGGCTGGCAAGATCAAGGCCATCGCCGTCACGGGCGCCACGCGGGCCACGCAGCTGCCCGACGTGCCCACGGTGGCAGAAAGTGGCTTCCCGGGGTTCTCGGCCGATTCCTGGCTGGCCGTGGTCGCGCCGCGCGGCCTGCCCGCCGAGGCGAAGGCCAAATTGCACAAGGCCCTGGCCGAGACCCTGGCGGACGCCGAAATCCGCAGCAAGCTCATCGCCGCAGGGCTGGAGCCGTCTTACGCGACGGGCGATGCCGTGCTGGCGCAGATCGAAGACGAGTTGCCACGCATGCGCGCCATTGCCCAGCGCGCGCAAATTCGGGCGGACTGAACCCGCCCAGCCACGGGCGGCTTGCACTCTTGGCCGTCAGGCCGCCAGCAGCTTCTGCACCCGCTCGCGCAGCAGTGTGGGCTGCACCTCGGTCGATGCCACGGCAGAGCCCACATTCAGCCCCACGCGGCTGTAGAACCCCCTGCGGAACGGCCGCACCATGGCGCCGCCCTTTTCAATGCGGCTGAAGTACGAGCCCCACAGGTTGGTCAGCGCCATGGGAATCACCGGGGCCTCCACGCCCTCAGCACGCGCACGCTCGATGATCTTCATGATGCCGCCCTTGAACTCCTGCAGCTGCCCGTCCTTGGTGATGCCACCCTCAGGGAAGATGGCCAGCAGATCGCCTTCGCGCAACACCTGGGCCGCGCGGTCAAAGGCCGCTTCGTAGGTCTTCGGGTCTTCCTTGTACGGCGCAATCGGGATCGCCTTGGCCAGGCGGAACAGCCAGCCCAGCACGGGCACGCGGAAGATGCGGTGGTCCATCACGAAGTAGATGGGGCGCGGGCTGGCCGCCATGAGCAGCACCGCATCCACAAAGCTCACGTGGTTGCACGCCAGGATGGCCGCGCCGGTGGACGGCAGGTTCTCGTCGCCTTGCACCTTGAAGCGGTACACGAACCGCGAAGACACCCAGGCGACGAAGCGCAGCAGGTACTCGGGCACCAGCATGAAGATATAGAACGCCACCACGGCGTTGGCCAGGCCGGTGAACAGGAAAATCTGCGGCACCGTGAAACCCGCGCCCAGCAAAGAGCCTGCGATGAGCGAGCTGCCGATCATGAACAGCGCGTTCAGGATGTTGTTGGCCGCGATGATGCGCGCACGGTGCGTGGGCTGGCTGCGCATCTGGATCAGCGCGTACATGGGCACGCTGTACAGGCCCGCAAACAGGCTGAGCAGCGCCAGGTCGAGCATCACGCGCCAGTGCGCGCCCTGGGCCATGAAGGCGGCCAGGCCCATGATCTCGGACGCCGGCAGGCTGCGCGACGCGAAGTACAGGTCGATGGAGAACACGCTCATGCCGATGGCGCCCAGCGGCACCAGGCCGATCTCGACGTGTCGGCGCGAGAGCACCTCGCACAGCAGCGAGCCCACACCAATGCCGATGGAGAACACCACCAGCAGCAGCGACGCCACCTGCTCGTTGCCATGCAGCACGTTCTTGGCCAAGCTGGGGAACTGGCTCAGGAACACCGCGCCGAAGAACCACATCCAGCTGATGCCCAGCAGCGAGCGGAACACCACAATGTTCTCGTGCGCCAGCTTGAGGTTGCGCCAGGTTTCGGTGAAGGGATTCCAGTTGATGGTGAGACCCGGGTCGGTGGCCGGCACGGACGGAATGAACTGCGCCACCGCGCGTCCCGCCAGGGCCGCCACCACACAGGCCACGGCCACCGTGGTGTGGCCGATGCCCGGGATGGCCACCAGCAATCCACCCGCCACATTGCCTAGCAGGATGGCCACAAACGTGCCCATCTCGACCATGCCGTTGCCGCCCGTCAGCTCACGCTCGTTGAGCACCTGGGGCATATAGGCAAACTTGACCGGGCCAAACAGCGTGGAGTGCACGCCCATCAAGAAGGTGCACAGCAGCAGGATGGGGATATTGCCCGCGATGAAACCAACGGCCGCCACCAGCATGATGGCGATCTCCAGGTTCTTCACGAAGCGGATCATCTTCGTCTTGTCGTACTTGTCGGTCAGCTGGCCCGAAGTGGCCGAGAACAGCAAGAACGGCAGGATGAACAGGGCGCCGATCACAAGCCCCGCCATGGCCGGCGGCAGCCAGTCCACGCTGAGCTGGTACGTCACCATCACCGTGAAGGCGAACTTGAAGAGGTTGTCATTGGCCGCCCCAGAGAACTGGGTCCAGAAGAATGGCGCAAACCGCCGCTGGCGCAGCAAGGCAAACTGGTTCGGGTCCTCGTGCGTGGGCGCTGGGGCCACGCTGGTGGAGGCGGTGTCGGGGCTCATGCGTTTCTCCTCGTTTCCGATGGGTTGGCTTGTTGGAATTTTCCGAACCTGCGCTTCATGCGCCGGATCTGCGGGCGACACCCACGGCGTGGGCGCCATTCTGCCCGGACGGCATGACCAGCGACATCGCCGCCGCGTCACTGTGGCGCAAAGCCACCAGCGCCCCCAGTGCCGTCAGCACCGGCCAGGCCGCGCCCGCCGCCAGCACATGCTTGAGGCTGTGGCCTGACACCCATCCGCCCGTGGCCTCGAACACCGAGTGGTCTGCCGTCTCCAGCAGCTTGGCCAGGGCGTACAACAGCACCACCACGCCCAGGTGCAGAGCCAGACCATCGACCCGGCGTGGAAGGCATGCCAGCACCAGCACCACGAGCAGACCACCCAGTTGCACCACGGCCCAGGGCAACAGGTTGCCGGTGTGCACCCAGACCCACACGGCCAGTGGCCCGGCCAGCAGCACGGAGCCTGCAGCGACCACGCCCGCCCGCGCGCTCACCCGGCTGGCCGCCGCCAGGCCCAGCAGCCCCGCAAAGGGCAGCACCATGCCCAAACGGTCCCACAGCAGGCCCGCGTCCTGCGGTTGCCAGTGGTACAGCGCCGAGCCTGCGGCGGTGCACAGCAGCCCGCCAAAGAACAGGGCGGCCAGCGCACGGGGGGTGGCGTCCAGAGCGCCCGACGGCACACGGCGCAGCACCCACCAACCCCATGCACCCGCCAACGCAAAGGCCAGGTTGCTCAACACATCGAGCGCACAGGGAATGCCCCACAACGTGCGCTGGTCGGCAAAGTCATGCTGGTGCTGACTGGCGGGCAGCCCCGGGCCAAACAGCGCCAGCGCGAGCAGCGCGGCCACGCCCAGCAGCAGGCCGGTTTCGGCACAGGACAGGCGCGGCAGCGTTGCCAGGCCGCGCAAACGAAGGGGAGTCACAGAAGCAATACGCATCACACACACCGTAGAAAGTGAACGATGCCGCGCAGTGTGGGCAGCGGCCGCATCGGCCGCCTCAAAAAGTCGCGCAAGGGGCTACCCACGCACCTTCGGGTATTGATAATCGATACCCAGGAGTCCCCAACCCATGAGCACGACCGCCGACCTTGTCACCGCCCTCAAAAAAGAACTCAAGACCGCGCAGATGACCTACGCCGACCTGGCGCAGGCGCTGGGCATGGCCGAGTCCAGCGTCAAGCGCATGCTGGCCAAGGGCGACATGCCGCTGTCGCGCATCGATGCCATCTGCCGCGCGCTGGCGCTGGACTTTGCCGACCTGGCGCGGCGCGTGGCCGACGAGCAGCCCTTGCTGAAAGAGCTGACCCACGAGCAGGAAAAAGCCGTGGTGGCGGACAAGAAGCTGCTGCTGATGGCAATTTGTGTGCTGAGCCAGTGGACGCTGGAGCAGGTGACCGGCTACTACCGCCTGACGGAGGCCGAAGGCATCAAGTACCTGGCGCAGCTGGACCGCATCGGCATCATCGAGCTGCGGCCGCTCAACCGCTACCGCCTCAAGCTGGCCAAGACCTTCCGCTGGCGCCCACATGGCCCGGTGATGAACTACTTCCGCGACCATGCGCTGCTGGACTACTTTGCGGGCGGCTTTGACGGACTGGGCGAAGGCGTGCTGCTGGTGCACGGCAACATCAGCCGCAGCCTGGCGCCCGCCTTCATGGAGCGCATGCAGCGCGTGGCGCAGGACTTTGCCCAGCAGCACCTGGCCGACCAGAAGCTGCCCGACCGCGAGCGCGAGGGCTACACCCTGCTGCTGGCGATGCGCAGCTGGGAGTTTGAGGCGTTTGCCAGCATGCGGCGGTAAGCGTCCTGTCGATCTCGCGGGCCCCTGCAAGCGGCAGCCGTCGCTGCCCGCCAACTTCTGCCCTTGGTTGAGCGCAGCGGGCGCCTCACAGGTGCGGGGACTGGCCGCAGTGCCATGAACCAGCCTCCAATCACTATCTTTTTGATAGCTATCAGCGCATGAAATACCTGCGCATGGGCTCAAAAATGCCTCAAAAACCCTCCTTGCGCCCGGCAAGAGATGGCTTGACGCCACAAACAGAAATAACTATTCTTTAAATTGCAAATTCAATCAACTTAAGAATAGTCAAATGAAAACCACCCGCCAGCAGCAAGACGCCACGCGCCGCCAGATCGTGGCCAGCGCGGTGGATCTCATGACCCGCCAGGGTTTTGACGGCACGACGATGAAAGACATCGCGCGTGCCGCCGGTATCGGCGACGCCACGATCTACAAATACTTTCCGACCAAGGACCGCATCGTGCTGGGCTACCTGGACGACGTGGCCCACCAGGCGCTGGCCGACACGCTGCAGACGCCGGGCTTTGCGGGCTACGGCCTGCAAGAAAAGCTGCAGCGCCTGACCGATGCCGTGCTGGAGCGCCTGCTGGCCGACCGCGAGTTCGTGGCCCAGGTGCGCGGCCTGGCCCGGCGCTCGCCGCTGTCGATGCTGGCCGAGCCGCTGGCAGCGCGCCAAAACCTGCGCGATGCGGTGGCGAGCTTTCTGGAAGCCGCCGAGGCCAGCGGCGAGATCGAGCCCTGCGACTTCAAGGGCCTGGCGGGCAGCCTCTACACCGACTACCTTGCGGGTGTGGTGAGCTACTGGCTGGCCGACACCTCCGACGAATTTGCCGACACCACGCAGCTGGTGGACCTGTCACTGGGCGTGCTGGTGCAGGCGCTGCGCGGCGGGCTGGTCAACCGCGTGCTGCAACTGGGTGGCTTTGTGCTGCGCAGCCAGATGGCCCGCATGGTGCAACACGGCAGCGGCCTGATGGGCATGCTGCACATGGCCCAGCAGGCCATGGCCAGCGCCCCCACAGCCCGGGCACCCGCTCCCATGGCAGCCGCCGCCGCAAGCCCGGCCACCACGCCTTCGCAGCCCCCCCGAGCACCGCGCAAGCCCCGCGCTGCCACGCCCCCCACCGGGGCACCGGCCGCCCAGCCCAACGCCACGCCCCGCAAGAAAAAGAGCGCTCCATGAATGCGACCCCTGCCCTCGCCGCGCCCACCACCGCGCGCGCCACACAAGTGCCGCCCGGCACCGCCATCCACGCCACACTGCCGGGCGCAGATTTTTTTGATGCCTACGAGGTGGCCGACCGGCACCCCACACGCTCTGCCCTGCAGTCGTGGCTGGACGTGGCGGCCCGCACCCCGGCATGGACCCGCGCCCTCATGTTCGTGCGCAACAAGGCCGTGCGCCTGGTGGGCCTGAAGGACCTGGGCCAGTTGGACGATGACCATCCACCCGCCAGTGGCCGGCCTCTGCGCGACGCGCGCAGTTACCGCGTGGGCGACCGCGTCGGCATCTTCCGCATCCGGCATCTGAGCGACACCGAGGTGGTGATGGGCCAGGACGACAAACACCTGGACGTACAGGTGTCCATCTGCAAACAGCCCGCCGCCGCTGGCGCCACGCCCCGCGTGGTGCTGAGCACGGTGGTGCACATCCACAACACACTCGGCCATGCCTACATGGCGGTGATCACGCCCATCCACCGCGTCATAGCGCGCGGCACGGCGCAGCGCCTGGCAGACCATGGCCAAAACTGACGCGGAAGCACCCCGCACCGGCAAGCTGGCCCGCAGTGCCATCACGGGGCTCGCGGCAGCGCGCATCGGTATGGCCGAGCTCTCGCACCGCACGTGCAAGCGCTCGGCCCAGGCGCAGACCGAGCACGAGGCAGCGCTGGGCCGCATCCTGTTTGGCGCGCTGGGGCAGCTGCGCGGCTCGGCGCTCAAGGTGTCACAGCTGCTCAGCATGCACCCGGGCCTGCTGCCCGACGGCGTGCGCAGCGAACTGGCTCGCGCCCACCACCAGGCCCTGCCGCTCAACCGAGCCCTGGTGGGCCGCGTGTTCCGCCAGGCCTTCGGGCAGGAGCCAGAGGCGCTGTTCGACCACTTTGAACCCACTGCGTTTGCCGCCGCCAGCCTGGGCCAGGTGCACCGCGCGCAGCTGGCAGGCCACGGCACGGTGGCTGTCAAGGTGCAGTACCCCGGCATTGCCGCGACCATTGCGAGCGACATGCAACTGATGCGCGCCGCGCTGCGCGCGCTGGCCCACACCGACATGCCTTTGCCTGCGGATGCCGTACTGGACAGCGTGATGACCGAGATCGAGGCCACGCTGCTGCGCGAGGTGGACTACCTGCAGGAGGCTGAACAAATGCAGTGGTTCGCCCAGCACGCGGCCCGGCCGGGCGTGGTGATGGCGCAGCCCGTGCTCTCGCACACGCGGGCCCAGGTGCTCACGCAGCAATTTCTGCCCGGCCAGCCGCTGCAGGCCTGGCTGGCCACACAGCCATCGCAGGCGCTGCGTGACCAGGCTGGGCAGCACCTGTGGGACTGGTTCATGCACTGCATCTTTGTGCTGGGGCGGGTGCATGCCGACCCGCATCCGGGCAACTTTCTGTTCGCGCCCGATGGCACGGTGGGCGTGCTCGACTTTGGCTGCACGCGTGCCCTGCCCAGCGCATTCCGGGCGCAGGTGGTGCATGCGTGGTCGGCCCTGCTGCGCGCTCCCGCCGACCCCGCGCGCAATGCGCAGGTACTGCAGGCCTACCAGGCGCTGGGGCTCTTGCGCAAGGACCTGACCGTGCAGGCCTACACCAGCGAACTCGCCCCCGCACTGGCCGAGATGCAGGCCTGGCAGATGGAGCCCTTCACCCAGCCGGTGTTTGACTTTGGCACCAAGACACCGCCGCCCATCACCCCCGGCCAGCACCAGCGCGTGCTGGGCCTGCACCTGGCCCAGGTCCCTGGCGAGATGCCCGCATTCGAGCGCATGTGGATGGGGCTGATGCACCTGCTGACGCAGCTGGGTGCCCGGGTGCACACCCGGGCGCCCGAGGCGCTGGCCATTCACCCATGACCAACACGGCGCTGACCCTGGCGGCAGCCGGGCTGGCCCTGGTGGGTGTGGCCCATTCGGTGCTGGGAGAGCTTCTGCTGTTTCGTAGCCTGCGCACGCAGGGGCACCCAACGGCGGGGCGCGTGGAGCCCGGCACTGCGCGGCAGGTGCTGCACACCCCGCACCTGCGCATCCTGTGGGGCACCTGGCATGTGGCCTCGGTGCTGTGCTGGGCGTTGAGCGCCCTGCTCTGGCGCCTGGGCACCGCGCCTTGGGACGCTGCCCTGGGCGCCTGGGCCGCCGATGTGGTGGGCCTTGCCACCCTGGCCAGTGGCGTGCTGGTGTTCTTTGCCACACATGGCAGACACCCGGCATGGTGTGCGTTGCTGGTGATTGCGGCGCTGGTGTGGTGGCGCTGAAGCAAGCCATCGCGGGCAGGTGAATGGGGGACGCCGACGCCGGATGCCTGAGCAGGCGTGACAAACATCACGCTGCAACCGTTTGCCTCCGAAGTCGGCAACACAACTTCACAAAGCTTCGCAATGAGACTACACCGGCTTGACGCAGCGTGCGCACCATGAAGTCTCCGGTTCCGCAAGGAATCACATCTGAGGAGAACCTTATGGCCCGCAAAGCACTTGCCGCTGTGTCCATCGCCCTGCTGTCGCTGGGCGCCGCGAGCGCGGCGCAGGCGCAGACCAGCGCCACCGTTGTCATCCAGGCTGGTACACCCGTCTACCGGCAACCCGCCCCGGTACTTGTGCAGTACCAGGCACCGCCCCCACCCCGCTACGAGGTGGCACCGCACCCGCGCCGCGGCATGGTGTGGGTGCCCGGCCACTGGGAGTGGCGCGGCCACCGCCACGTGTGGATGCAGGGCTACTGGGTGAAGGCCCGCCCTGGCTACCACTACCGCGAGCCCCGCTGGGTCGAACACGGCGGGCGCTGGAACATGCAGCCCGGGGGCTGGGACCGTGATGGCGACGGTGTGCCCAACCGCCATGACCGGGACCGCGATGGTGATGGCGTGCCCAACCGCTACGACCATCGCCCGGACAACCCCTACCGCCGTTAAGCCGAGGGGCGGCCGCCTGCGGTAGCGCGCAGGCCAGCCCCAGAGCGCCCCCCTGCGCCTACGCCAGGGGCGGCATCGCGCCTACAGCGCGGCGCCGGGTGCCCGTGCACCATCGAAACACCCGGTTCCGCATCGAACCACCCACAGGAGACACTCATGGCCCGCCACCCGCTCACCGCAGCATCCCTCGCGCTTATGGCGTTTTTGGCCTTCGCTCCTGCGCAGGCCGCCACCCAGGGCACCGTCATCATTCAGTCCGGCCAACCCGAGCGCGGCTACCAGACTGCGCCCACCTACCAGGTGATTCCTGCGCCCCCACCTCCGCGCAACGAAGCGATGCCCCGCCCTCGCCGAGGCCAGGTATGGGAAGAAGGCCACTGGGAATGGCGTGGCAACCGCCACCACTGGGTGCGCGGCCACTGGGTGCAGGCGCGCAACGGCTACCAATATCGCCAGCCCCAGTGGATCGAACGCGAAGGCCGGTGGGAGATGCAACGCGGTGGCTGGGACCGCGACGGTGACGGCATCTCCAACCGCAACGACCGGGACCGCGATGGCGACGGTGTGCCCAACCGCCGTGACAGCCAGCCGGACAACCCGCGCCGCAATTGAGGGAGCAACTCCCGCCGCGACCAGGGCGCTGAGCAGGCCCCGTCCCTGCGGCAGCGGCGGAACACTGTTACCGCAGCAACAACACAGCCCGACCGAGCCCCGGAAAGTCCGCCACCACCTCGGTACCTGGCGCCACCAGCACGGTGCCAGTGCACGACCCCGTGGTGACCCACTGCCCCGCGCGCAGCCCGCCCAGGCTGCGCGCGCCTTCGTTGGCCAGCCACACCAGTAGCCGCAGCGGGTCGCCCGCCGGATTGCCCCAGGTGGCATGCTGTACGGCCACTGCCCCGTTCACCCACAAGGTCACCGCTTGCGCCAGGGGCTGCACGGCGGCCACATCGTTGGTGCCAGTCCCCACAATCAGCGCCCCGTGGCAGGCCTGGTCGGCCAGACGGCTCCACTCGCCCTGTTGCGCCCATGCAGCAAAGCGCGTGTCGCATACCTCAATGGCGGCGCGCACCGACACCACCGCCGCCAGCACCTCGGCGGCGCTGTAGGGGGTGGCGCGGGCGGGCAGGTCGGCCCCCAGTTCGTACACCAGCTCCGCCTCCACGCCCATCACGGCAAAACCCGCTGCAGACAGAGCAACCGCCTCACCCGCTGCGGCCGCCCACACCGAATCGCGCGTGAGAGCGGCCCGCGCGGGTTGCGCCTGGGGCGACGCGGCGCCGACCTTCCAGCCTGCGATGTCACCGCGCGCACGCACCACGGCGTCCTGCACCGCGTAGGCCTCGGCGGCATCGCGTGGGCGAAGCCCTGCGGGAAAGTCCAGCGGGCGGGGGGTGCGCCCCTCCCGGGCCCGGGTGATGATGGCGGCGCTGGCGACAGGGTCCAAAGTGGCGGGGGGCATGGCAAAACTCTCAGTGGGATAAGGGGTCGGCGGATTATCGGCACCTTCACCAGCGGCCCCGCGCCGCTGCATCAGCAACGATTGCGCCCCATTAGCAGCCGGAGTCGATCTTGCGCGCAGGCTTGGCCCCTAGAATCGGCCTCGCAGGAGAGCACGGCAGCCACAGGCCGCCGCTGCACCGAAGGCGCAAACTCCCATACACGCTCAGGTCCCGTACTGCACCATTCATCAAAGCCGTCTGGAGAGCCGCCTCGCGCAACGCGAAGCGCACCGAAGGAGCAAGCCGCAGCCCGGGTGGGTGGCGGTGAATCTCTCAGGTACCAAGGACAGGGGGAGCGGCAGCTAGGGCATTCATGCGCCAGCTGCACGCTATTGAATTCATAGCTGCCAGCGCATGTTGTTCTAGCGCCAGAGCCCAGAAAGGCTTTGAAAATCATGCGCGTGATCGTTTTGGGCGCCGGCTTGCTCGGCGTGACTTCGGCTTATTTCCTTTCGCAACTCGGCCACGAGGTGACCGTCATCGACCGCCAGGGTGCGCCCGGTGCCGAGACCAGCTTTGCCAACGGAGGTCAGATCTCGGTGAGCCACGCCGAACCCTGGGCCAACCCCAGCGCGCCGCTCAAGGTGCTGCAGTGGTTGGGCAAGGAGGATGCGCCCCTGCTGTTCCGCATCCGCGCCGACATGCGCCAGTGGCTGTGGGGCCTGTCCTTTTTGCGTAACTGCACGCCAGCGCGCACGCGCCACAACATCGAGCAAATCGTGCGCCTGGGCACCTACAGCCGCGACACGCTGCAGCAGCTGCGCGCGGCCACCGGCCTCCAGTACGACCAGCGCACGCAGGGCATCCTCCACTTCTATACCAACCAAAAGGAATTCGACGGCGCGCTGGCCCCGGCCGAGCAGATGCGCGCGCTGGGCTGCGAGCGCCAGGTCATCAGCGCCGACGAGGCCGTGCGCATCGAGCCTGCGCTGGCCCACATCCGCCCGCAGCTGGCGGGCGCCACCTTCACGGCCGAGGACGAATCCGGCGACGCCAACCAGTTCACGCGCGAGCTGGCCAAGCTGTGCGAGACGGCGGGCGTGCAGTTCCGCATGGGCCACCACATCACCGCGCTGCGCGAGGCAGGCGGCCGCATCGACCATGTGGAAGTGACCAATGCCGAAGGTCGCTTCGAGCGCGTGCGCGGCGACGCGTTTGTGCTGGCCATGGGCTCGTTCAGCCCGCTGCTGGCGCAGCCGCTGGGCATCCAGCTGCCCATCTACCCGGCCAAGGGCTACTCGGTGACCATGCCGGTCAAGGACGCCAGCAAGGCGCACCAGGTGAGCCTGACGGACGACGAGTTCAAGCTCGTGTTCTCGCGCTACACCAGCGAACGCGGCGGCGACCGTCTGCGCATTGCAGGCACGGCCGAGCTGAACGGCTATGACCGCCACCTGAACCAGGTGCGCTGCGAGGCCATCGTGCGGCGCGTGGAACAGCTCTTCCCTGGCGCGGGCGACGCGAGCCAGGCCCAGTTCTGGAGCGGTCTGCGCCCCGCCACGCCCAGCAACGTGCCGCTGATTGGCAAGACGAAGGTGGGCAACCTGTTCCTCAATACCGGCCACGGCACGCTGGGCTGGACGCATGCCTGCGGCTCGGGCAAGGCCCTGGCCGACATCGTGAGCGGCCGGGTGCCCGAGGTGGACTTTGCGTTCCAGGGCTTGCAGGGGCGCGCAGCCGGGGCGGCGCTGGTGCCGTCGCGCACGGCAGCCTGAAGCAGCGCGCGGTTGCAGCGAGGCAAGGCCGCTGCAACCGCCGCGAGAGGCTGCGCCTACTTGGCCGCGCCTGTGGCGTGTGCCACAAACTGCGCCACGGCCAGCATGTCCTTCTCGCTCATGCGCTCGGCATAGGACGGCATCACGCCGATGCCTGCCTTGAGCGCACGCAGTACACGGCCGGCGTCGGGTTTCAGTTCATCCAGCACCGGGCCTACCTGGCCCTCGGCACCGGCGGCCTGGAGCGTGTGGCACACGGCGCAGGCGGGCTGGATCTTGGTGAACAGCTCCTTGCCGCGCGCCAGTTCGGCAGGGTCGGCGGCCCAGGCCGACGCACAGGCGCCAGCCGACCACACCGCCACGGCAAGGCGGCGCGCTCGGTTCAATCCACCCATGTCAGGCCACGGTCACGGTGACGGCGTGGTCGCGCCAGCTGGCGTTGTTGTAGCCGCCCAGGTTTTCCTCGCGCTGCTCGGCCTGCACATTGCCCGCCGTGTCGGTGGCGCGGCTGGCCAGCACATGGGTGCCCGCCTCCAGGCGCACGGGCAGCGCAAACTGCCGCCAGGCAAAGGGGCCCAGGTCGGGGCCG
Source organism: Acidovorax sp. ACV02 (assembly GCF_014851475.1). Taxonomy (NCBI): domain Bacteria; kingdom Pseudomonadati; phylum Pseudomonadota; class Betaproteobacteria; order Burkholderiales; family Comamonadaceae; genus Acidovorax; species Acidovorax sp. ACV02. The sequence continues at coordinate 73,879 of NZ_JACUZU010000009.1, read as the reverse complement.
ATGAGCTTGGCCGCCAACCAGGTCTTGCCGCCATCGGCCGACACCTCCACGCCCTTGATGCCGCGCGTGCCGCCAAAGGCCACGCCATGCACCTGCACCTGTCCGGGCTTGAGTGCCTCCTTGTCGGGCAAGGGGCCGTTGATCCACGACTTCACGCCCATCTCCCACACCGAAGGCTGGTCGGGGCTGGCCTTGCTGCCGGGCGGCGACATGCGGTAGCCGTGCGACATGATGCGCGCCTGCGACTGTGCGCTGGTAAACGCCACGCGCTTGACGTACTTGATGTTGTTCACGCCCTGGTAGCCGGGCACCACCAGCCGCAGCGGCCCGCCATGCGCCAGCGACAGCGGCTCGCCGTTCATCTCCCAGGCCAGCAGGGCATCGTCCATCGCCTTTACAGGCACGGAGCGCTCCACCAGTACCGACAGCGGGTCCACGCCTTCGGGCAGCTTCTCGCCCCCCGTGCCGGTCAGGTAGGCGGCACCATCGGCCAGCCCGCCCAGGGCGGCCACCACGTTGCGCAGCGGCACACCGCTCCAGACCACACAACCGGCAGCGCCCACCGACCAGGGGGTGCCGCTGGGCTTGCTGGGGAAAAAGCCCCGGCCATTGCCCGAGCACTGCAGCACGGTGGCCACGGTCTCCACGCCCAGCGTCTTGAGCTCAGCCAGGGTGAGGCTGCGCGGGCTCTTGACCCCTTCGACGGACACCGTCCACGCGTCGCGGTTGTCCAGGATGGCCGCGTCGGGCGCAGGCAGGTTGTTGCGCACGTACAGCTGGTTGGACGGCGTGATGACGCTGGTGCCGAACGCGGAGCGGCGCGTCTCCAGGGTGCTGCTGCTGTGCACGATCAACGCATCCGGCGACTTCCACCCCGCATAGGCGGGCAGCGGCTTGGCCGCAGAGGCTGCGGCCTGCTGGGCCCGCGCACTGCCCGTCCATCCGGCCAGGCCCAGCGCGCTCAGGGCGGCAGCACTTCCGGCCAACATGTGGCGGCGCGGCAGGGTCATCGAATCTTTCATGGAAACGTCTCCAAATAGTGGGGTGGACAAAACCTTGTAGCCCCTCGCCATTGAGCGGGGACGGGGGATCGGGTCAGCCCGCATTCTGTGCGGCCGCTCCTCCTGCCGCACGCACGGCGTCGTGAGCAGAAGTAACAAGAACAAAAGATCGGAAACATTCGTACGCAGGTGCGGGGGGCGTGGGCATATTCGCGCTTTGTTTTGGGGAGAGGAGCAGCGCAATGAACACCACCAGAAAACCGACCCGAGGCCCGCTGGGACTGCTACTTGTCCTATGGCTGGGATGCAGCGCAGCACAGGCCCAGCTGACGGCCATCGTGGCCGTGGAACCCACCGCCCGCAAGGCGGCGCATTCCATCCTGCGCACCGCTGCCGAATCAGGCCTGTCGAAAGCCGCGGGCCAGTCGGTGGCACTGACGACCAGCGACGATATGGCCGACGTGATGCGCGCCACCCGCAGCGCGGGCTATGACATCTTCATTGGCCCTGCCCAGGTGGCTGCGTCTGCATTGCAACGCGGCTACGAACTGGTGGGCGCTACGCAAAAATCAGACAGATACCTGCTGGTCGGGCTGCAGCAGTTGGCGGCAGTGCCTGCGATGAAGGGCCGCAGACTCTACCTGCCCCAGCAGGACTCGGTCTATACCTACATGGCGCGCGGCATGCTGAACGAGGCAGGACTGTCGTTCCAGGACCTGCGCGCCGTGCAGTACGAAAAATTTCCCCAGGCGGGCCTCACCGCCCTGACCCTGGGCACGGCCGATGCCACCGTGGTGCGCGAGGACGACTGGGCCGAATGGTCTGCGGCGCACCCCGGCACCGCGCGGGTGCTGGCCACGTCGCAGCCCGTTCCGGGCGGGTTCTCCATCGTGGTGAAAAAAGACCTGCCGGCGGATGCGCGCAACAAGCTGGCCCAGTGGTTCAACGCGTCGTCCTCCGCCAGCGGCCTGCCGCCAATCTCCGTGCGCCCGGAGGTGGTGGAATACCGTCGCGTGGCCGAGCTGGGGCTGTTCACGCCCACCAGCCTGCCTGGGGTCAACCGTGTCACCGCGCGCGAGGCCCAGACCCTGCTGGCGCAGGGCGCCACGCTGGTGGACACCCGCACCGAAAAGGAATTCAAGACCAAGCGCATCCGCGGGGCCGTATTCGCAGCGTATGTGGAAAAGAGCCTCAAGGACGTGGCCTTCAATGCCGCGCAGGATGACTTTCAGGCGCTGGACAAGCTTCAGGGCCTGGACAGAGCCAAGCCGGTGATTTTTGCGTGCAATGGCGCCGAATGCTGGAAGTCCTACAAGGCAGCCAAGGTAGCCTCCGCCAAGGGCTTCCAGTCGGTGTACTGGCTGCGCGGCGGGTTGCCCGAATGGGACGAAACCGGCCTGCCAACCGAAGGTGGCTAGGAGTCTGCGCAAGGCCTCTGGCCCCTGTCCTTACAATTGGTCGCTTCTCAACTCCCAAGGGCGCGCAAGGCGCCCTTTGTATGGAAATAGCAATACTGTTCGCCCTCATCTGTCTCAACGGCCTGTTTGCCATGTCAGAGATCGCTCTGGTCACGGCCCGCAAAGTCCGGTTGCAAAAGCTGATTGATGAGGGCGATAGCGGTGCCGCCGCGGCCGTGAAGCTGGGCGAAGACCCCACGCGCTTCCTCTCCACCATCCAGATCGGCATCACGTCGATCGGCGTGCTCAACGGTATCGTGGGCGAAGCCGCGCTGGCCGCGCCGCTGGCCTCGTGGCTGGAGCGCCTGGGAGTGCCACTGCCCTACGGCGGCTACGCGGCCACGGGTCTGGTGGTGGTGCTGATCACGTACTTCTCCATCGTGGTGGGCGAACTGGTGCCCAAGCGCATCGGCCAGTCGTACCCCGAGACCTTTGCCCGCCTGGTGGCACGGCCCATCAACTTTCTGGCGCTGGCCACCAAGCCGTTTGTGCTGCTGCTGTCCACATCCACACGCACGCTGCTGCGCCTGTTGGGTGTGAAGGAAACCAGTGGCAGCCCGGTGACCGAAGAAGAGATCCACGCCATGCTGGTCGAAGGCACCACCGCCGGCGTGATCGAGTCGCACGAGCACACCATGGTGCGCAACGTGTTCCGACTGGACGACCGCCAGATCGGCTCGCTGATGGTGCCGCGCGGGGATGTGGTGTGTCTGGACATTGATGCTCCGTTTGAAGACAACCTCCAATGCATTGAAGAGTCCGACCATGCGCGCTTCCCTGTGGTGCGCGGCGGCATGGACAACATCCTGGGGGTGATCAACGCGCGCCAGTGGCTGTCCCGCACCCTGCGCGACAAGGCGCGTGGTGGCCTGGCCGACCAGCCGCTGCAAACGGCGCTGTATGTGCCCGAGACCATCACGGGCATGGAGCTGCTGGACAACTTCCGCCTGTCGGACGTGCACATGGCGTTTGTCATCGACGAATACGGCGAGGTGCAGGGCATCGTGACGCTGCAGGACCTCATCGAGGCCATCACCGGCGAGTTCCAGCCGCGCGACCCCGAGACCTCGTGGGCGCTGCAGCGCGAGGACGGCAGCTGGCTGCTGGACGGCCACATCCCCGTGCCCGAGCTGAAGGACCGCCTGAACCTGGACGCCGTGCCCGAGGAAGAGCGCGGCCGCTACCACACACTCAGCGGCATGATCATGCTGCTGACCGGCCGCCTGCCCAAGGTGACCGACACGGTGCAGTGGGAGGACTGGAAGCTGGAAGTGGTGGACATGGATGGCAAGACCATCGACAAGATCCTGGCCACGCGGCTGACGCCCGAAGAAAAAGCCGAGTCCGACGAGAACGGCGCGGGCTGACCGGCGTTGACTATGGCGGGGGCTGCTGCGCCAGCCAGTCCCCTCGTCTACCTCAGGACGGCGAGGGCTCGCCGTCCACAAATACGGTCAACACGCCGGTGTAGCCGTACAGATGGTGGTGGGCGATCTCGCCGCCCGCAAAAAATCCGGCCAGTGGCACATCGCCCAGCGCATGGCGCACGATCTGCAGCTCGGCGCTGGGCCCGCCAAAATGCGGCCCGCCCCGGCCCGAGCAGCTCACATAGATCGCACCGCAAATGCGCCGCCCCGTCTGCGGTTGCGCTCCAGCATGTCCGTCAACGCCCGGCGCAGCGGCCAGTTCCCCTGGCGCGCCGGACGCCACCATGGGCGCGGGCTCCAGCTCCTCCGGCGATAGTTCCTCGCGGATCTCGGCGCAGATGCGCATGAGGTCCGCCCGCGCGGCCGCCACGTTGCGCTGGCAGAACGCCAGGTGCATGCCGGGCTCCACATGGTCGGCCAGGGCCACACCCCGGCGGGAGCCGTCCAACCCCAGGATATGGCGCACGCGCGTGTCGGTGCCAAAGTGGCCCGTGCGGCGCTGGCCCTGTGGCTGCTCACCCGCACTGACCAGCCCGGCCAGCGTGGCGCGCACCTTGCGCAGGGCAGGCTGCGGGTCGCCACCGTCGAGCGACACCTGCAGCGTATCGAGCAGCACATCCAGCGCCGGCTCGCCATCCAGCGCAAGCACCACGTTCTCCTGAGCGGCCGTGATGGTGTGCAGCGCGCCCACGGGCTGGCAGCCCTGCGTGACGCGCGACACCAGCGACACACCCGCGCCAAACGCCACGCCCGAGAGGCCCCCGTCAAACACCCCGCTGGCACCGCCCTGCCCGGCCATGTTGCCGTCGCCGCCCACGGCAAACTGCACGCTGGCCGTGCGGCTGGCGCTGAGGCCGCCAAACAGGTAGCCGGTGTCAGTGCGCGCGGCCATCTCGGTCAGCAGTTCGGCCAATTCCGGCGTGTGGCCGTCGGCATGCACCAGCGCGGTATGGGCCACAAAACCTGCGTCGGCATGCGGCGCGTGGGCGGGCAGCGGCGCCACGCCAGAAAACACGCGGTACTGGTCGGCCGGCACATCGAACAGCATGACCGACAGAGCCGGCTCGTCAAAGTATTCGGCATTGTTGGCCGACACGCCCACGCCCACGGTACCGCTCCAGTCGGTCACCTCGGGCAGTTCGCTGCTCAGGTAGTCGAGCAGCGCCTGGGCCTCGTTGGCATAGTGGTCGGTGATGTACAGCAGGCCCAGGGTGGGCGCCGACGCGTAGTCAGGCAATGCCATCTGGGCGCGCAACTGCGCCAGTACCAGCGCAGCGGCCATGCGCCACTGCGGGTGGGTGGCATGGCCGGTGGGGAAGAGTTTCATGGTGATGGTCTCCAGGCCTGGGCGGGGGTGGGGCAGTGCCGCGCCATCTGCGGGCTGCCACACCGGCCCGCTTTGGCGTCAGCCCGCTCGCTTGCGTGCCGCAGGGCTGCGGGTGCTGCCGGCCTTTGCGGCGGCGGGTTTCGTGGTGGTTTTGCGGGCTGCGGGTTTCTTGGCGGCAGCGGCCTTCTTGGCAGTGCCCGCTGAGGACGCGGCGGCGCGCTTGGCGCCGCCCTGCATGGTCTGCATGCCCTTGGCGGCAAACTGGCTGGCCATGCCGGTCGCCGTCTTGAGGGCTTCCTTGGCCAGGCCGGTGGCCATGTTTTTGGTGGTGTCGATGGCGGTCTGCTTGGCCGCGTCCTTCATGGCGTTGGTGGCAATCTGCTGGAACTGGCTCGTGAGCGCGCCCCACCACTGCATCGGGTCCACCACGGCAGGCTCGGCGGCCGCCGCTGTCTTTCCCTTGGCTTTGCCTTTGGCGGGTTGAGGGGCGGGCTCGGTGTCAGCAGGCTCCTCCTCGGACTCGTCGGCAGCGCTGGCGCGGCCGGTCACGCGGGCGGCAGCACCCGCCACGGCCTCGGCGGCGCCGGTCACCGTGTCAGCGGCTTTTTGCACGCCGCTCATCACCGTGTCGGCGGTCTTGAGCTTGAAGGCGTTGGCCACGTCGCCCATGCTGAAGTTCATGCCCTTGAGCGTGGCCAGGGTCATCTTCTGCACCTCCAGCGCCTGGATGGTGGCGGCCAGCGCGCGCGAGTTCTGCTCCAGCCAGAACTGCACGGCCTTGAGCTCGTCGATGCGCTTTTCCAGCTCTTCGACGCTGATGGTGGGCGCCACCCAATTGCTGAGGTTGGGCAACTGCGGAATGCTGCTGGACGCCCCCTTGGCAAGGCTTTGCAAAAAGTCAAAACCGGGGACGAATTTGCCGAAACCGAAGTTGGATGTGTCGCTCATGGCCGCTCCGCAAGAGGTGGGTCGTGAGAACCTGCTGAAGGTTCTGAGGAGTCACAGCTTACTCCAATGCGTTGCGCCCGCGAAGGCGCTGCGGCGGCTGTCACCTCAGTGTTTATGCCCATCCATCATGCTGCCCGCCGTGGCGCCACCGGGTGCAGCCGTGCCCACGGGCAGCGTGAGGTTGAGCTTGCTTTCCACGCCCTTGGCGTCCTGGAACACCAGGGTGATGGGCACCGCGCTGTCCTTGGCCAGGGGCGCCTTCAGGTCCAGCAGCATGATGTGGTAGCCCCCGGGCTTGAGTTCCACCGTCTTGCCTGCGGGCAGGTCCAGCGTAGGCACCGCACGCATCTTCATGATGTCGCCTTCCATCTTCATCTCGTGCACCTCGGCAAGGCCGGCAGCAGGCGACTCGGCACGTACCAGGCGAGCACCGTCCTTGGCGGTCAGGCGCATGAATGCGCCCGTGGCCTTCTGGCCCTGCACGCTGGCACGCGCCCAGGCGCCTTCGACCTTGACGGCGGCGGTCTGGGCCCATGCAGGGGCACTCAGCAGTGCGGCAAAGACGGCAGCGGTGTGAAGCAGTTTTTTCATGGTGAATGTCTTTCGGTTTGCGAGAGAAGAAGGGAAGCGGCAACAGGCTCTGGGCCCGACTGTCAATGATTGTGGGCAGCGGCGCCACCGGTGGGCAGAATCTCCAGCGCTGCGGCAGGGGACTTCAGGTCCGACAGCTGCTGGCCTGCCTTGGGCACCTCGGTCCAATCGTTGCGGCCCTCGGTGCAGACCTGGCGCACCGGCCAGTACACGGTGCCGGCCTGCTCCGGCGCCTGGGCCACGAGCACAAACTCGTCGTAGTGCGCGCTCTGCAACATGTCGTCCGGCGTCTTGGCCGTCCAGGTGATGCGCACCACGTCTTCTGTGATGCTGCGGCCGTGGCTGGTGTAGGGCTGGGCCAGCTTGTCGCGCTGCACCTCCAGCGTCCAGCCCGGCTTGGGCATGGGGCGTGCACCGCGCATGCCTGCGGGGATGTCCACCACGACCTGCCGCGTGGGCGACGCTCCGCAGCCGTGGCCGACCTTGAACGCGGCCTTGTAGCTGGCGCCGGCCGGGGCCACCTGGTATTCGAGCACCACATGGGCAGATGCAGTGCCAAACAGGGCGGTAGCGCTAGTCAAACATGCGGCAGCAGCTATCTTTTTCATAGTGTTCAGAGACATGGGATATTTTCCTTTCAGAGGCTTACCTTCAGCTCGGCCATGTAGCTGCGCTGCGGGTAGGGATGGAAGTTCCAGAACTGGTAGTTGTTGAGGTTGTCGATGCCCACGGCGGCGCTGACCGCTTTGGTGATCTGGTAGCGCACGCGCACATCGGTGGTGAAGTAGCGGCTCGCGCCCTGGTAGGCAAAACCGTTGGGGTCACTGTTGTCGAGCGTGCTGTACTGCTTGCCGCTGTAGCGCGCGCCCAGGGTGTACGACCACTTGTCATCGGGCCGGTAGGTGGCCACCGCAGTGGCGCGCCACTCGGGGATGCGGGGCTGCCATTGGCCGACGCTGGCCGGGAACTTGTCGTTGCGCGTGATCTTGGAATCCGTCCAGGTCAGGCTGCTGCCCAGCTCCAGCCCGCGCACAAAGACGTTGGCGGCCTGGTACGACAGCTCAATGCCCTTGGTACGGATGGCATCCACGTTCTGCACGTTGGTCACGTTGGGTGTGACGAGCACATTGGTTTGCGAGTACAGCGCGTCCTTCGTGCGCTCAAAAAAGGCTGTCAGGCGCAGCAGGCCATTGCCCATGTCCCGCTCGGCGGTCAGCTCGGTGGTCCAGCTCTTCTCGGGTTTCAGATTGGGGTCGTTGTTGATGAGCGTGCCGCTGCCGTTGATGCCGCCCTGGTACAGCTCGGCCACGGTGGGCATGCGCACGGCGCGTCCGGTGGAGGCCTTGAGCACCCACAGGTCGCTGGCCTGGTAGGCCACGGCCGCCTTGGGCGACACATAGGTTTCGTTACGCTCGGGGTGGCTCAGCGTGGTGGTGGCGTTGCCGGTCTGGCCGTTGCTGGCGCTCCAGCGCTCGGCGCGGGCGCCCAGCACGGCCTTCCACCGTGGCGCGATCTTCCACGTGTCTTGCGCCCACAGGCCAATGAGCTGCGTGTCGCCGTTGAAGGCCTGGTTGCGGGCGCCTGCATCACCGCTGATCCAGTTCGTCGTGGCGTTTTCGATAGTGCGCAGTTGGTAGCTGTCGCGCTGCAAGCCAAAGTCCACGATGTGCGTTCCCTGCAGCCCATCGGGCCGCCAGGTGCCCTTGGCGGCCAGCGTGTTCCAGCCCGTGCCCTTGCTGTTGACGATGCGCCCTGCACCACCGTTCAGCGCGGCAGGCAGCGCCACGGTAGCAGCGCGCAGGGTGTCGGTCTGGTAGTCGTACAGGCTGGCTGCCACCTCCCAATCAAACACGCCCTGCGTGCGGCTCTTGACCGACAGGCCGTGCATGAAATGTGTGAGGTCTTCGTTGGACACATTGAAGTCCGTGGGCGCGAGCGCAAACGAGCGGCCATTGATGTTGACCGTGCCGCCGTACACCGCATTGCCATTGGCATCGCGCAGGTAGCTGGTGGGCCGCCCCTCGGATGCGTTGTGCCACCAGCCGAAGGTGTAGGCGGCGCGCACGGTGGACGAGAAGTCGTAGGCGATCTTGGCCTTGATGTGGTCTTGCTGCGTGTGGTACTGGGTGGCCGTGCCCAGCAGGTACCAGGGCTGGTTGCTGCGGTTGTTGCCCAGCACTGCGCCCGTCACTGGCGTGCCCGCATTGCCCACGGTCCCCGCAGACACCAGGCGCGTGGGGAAGGTGAGCGGCTGGCCTTCGCTGTCGGTCTTGTTGAAGTTCAGGAACCACGACCAGTCGCCATTTTTGTTGCCCACTGAGGCGCTCACCTGCTTGCCCCCATAGGTGCCGTTGGTGTTGTACAGGTCAAAGGGCTGGTGCTGATAGCTCACCTGCCCGTGCGCCTCGAACTTTGTCGGCATGCGCGTGACGTAGTCCACCACCGCACCCACCGAGTTGCCTGCGTAGGCGGCCGAAAACGGGCCGTACAGCACGTCCACGCGCTCAATTTCTTCTGGCGTGACCAGCATCCAGCGTGGCGCGTTGGTGGGGCCGTTGCCCAAGTAGTTGCTCAGCAAAATGCCATCGGCAAACACCATGGACCGCGCCGGGTTGCCTGTGCCCGAGGCGCGGGTGGACAGCACGGCGTGGTTGTAGTCGCCGATATAGCGCTTGCGCACCAGCAGACTGGGCAGGTACTTGAGGGCGTCTTCGCTGTCGGTGGCGTTGATCGCATGCTCGATCTGCTCACGCGTCACGCCCTCGATGGTGGTGGGGATCTGCGTGGGCAGCGAGGTGGGCTGGCCGCCGGTGATGGTGACCACGCCCAGTTCCTTGACGGGGGCATGGCTGGTGGTGCTGGTGCTGTCAGCGGTCTGGGCGAATGCGGATGAAGCCCCGGCGGACGCGATGCCAAGGACGACGGGAAAGGCACTGGCCACGGCCAGCGCCATGCGGCTGTTGCGCATGGAAACTCCTGAAAATCAAACCAAATAGGCCGCAAGCGCAAGTGAATCATGCGCCAGCAGCTATCGAATCAATAGCGATTTCAGGAGAGCGATGGGGGCCCGCGCGGCGGCAGGGGCGCGGCGGTGCGCGCTGCAATGTGCGCGGCAGGGATGGGGCGCAGGGCATGCGCCAGCGGGTGGACCACAGGCAGCTGGGCCTGCGATGCGGGAGGGGGAGCGCCCACATGCGCGCACAGCGGGCAGTCCAGCGTGTGGCTGGGCAGCTCCTTGGCGCCGTCGTCGGTCTTGACCAGCACCTTGATCGCTCCCGAGCCGGAGCAGATCAGCTCCATGGCCTGCGGGTGCACCAGCGGCGACGCCACGGCCACGCCGATCGACAACACAAACCACGCCAGCACACAGCGGGCGAGCCAGCGAAGGCTGCGGATGGTTTGGAGGGACGGCAACGACATGGAAGCGCCATTGTAGGTGCGCAGTCCGCGCCAGCCAGCGCACGGGTCATCTGCGTGACCGCCCCGCACCAGGTGCGGGCCTAGGATGTGCGCTTGCCCCTACAACACATCGGAGACACACCATGCTCACACTCTGCGGCTTTTCGGCCAGCAACTACTACAACAAGGTCAAGCTTGCGCTGCTCGAAAAGGGCCTGCCGTTCACCGAAGAACTGGCCTGGGTGGGCGAGACCGATCGCAGCGCCAGCCCGCTGGGCAAGGTGCCCTACCTGCGCACGCCGCAGGGAGCGCTGTGTGAATCGGCGGTGATCGCCGACTACATCGAAGCCGCCCACCCCGATCACCCACTGATCCCGGCCGACCCCTTCCAGGCCGCCAAGGTGCGCGAGCTGATCACCTTTCTGGAGTTGCACCTGGAGCTGGTGGCACGCAACCTGTATCCGCAAGCGTTCTTTGGCGGTACCGTGAGCGACACCGCCAAGGAAAAGGTGGGCGCACAACTGCAGAAGAACATCGCCGCCTTCGGCCAGTTGGCAAAGTTCAGCCCCTACGTGGGCGGCGACACCTTCACGATGGCCGACTGCGCGGCCATCGTTCACCTGCCGCTGGTCAGCTCCGCCACCAAGATCATCTACGGCAAGGACTACCTGGCCGACCTGCCTGTGCGCGACTACCTCGCCCGCATGGCCGAACGCCCCCATGTGCAGCGCGTGAACGCGGACCGCAAGACCAACACCGCCGAGATGCTGGCGCGCCCGCCCAAGCGCTGAGCCCGCCACGCAGCGGTGTCACCAGGGTGGGGACACCGCGCGCCATCCCTTGACCTTGGTCAACCCAGCGCGCCGCGCACAGGCGCACCATGCAGGTATCCGATCACCCCGAGGAGACCCCGCATGGACAAGACCCAAGCCGCACCTTTCCGCCAGCAGTTACTGGCCCAGCAATCCGAGTTGCTGGCCCAACTGGCCGCGCAGCGCGGCGGTGTCATCGGCCGCGCCGAGGCCGCCGCCGACCACTTCGGACAACCGGAAGACCCGCGTGCCCAGGTTGCCACCGAACGCGAGCTGGAATTTGCCCTGGACGAACGCGAAACCGCACACCTGGCGGCTGTCGAGGCCGCCCTGGCCCGCATCGAGGCCGGCACCTACGGCGAGTGCACGGATTGCGGCACCCACATCACCGCCGCCCGCCTGCACGCCACGCCCGAGGCCGCACGCTGTGTGCATTGCCAGGAAAAGGCCGAGCAACACCGGCGGGCGGCATGAGCGAACGCACGCACTCAGGCTGCTTCTTTCCCGTTTTTTTTCACTCCTTCAAGAAAGCCGATTCATGAGCACTTTTCACGCCGTTGTCTGGATGGACCAATCCGAAGCCCATGTAGTGATGTTCGATCGCGAACACGCGGAAGCCCAGCGCATCAAGTCCCGCAGCCACCACAAGCACCAGGGCAAGGCCGACGACCTCGCGCCGTTTTTTGCCGATATCGCCCAGACACTGACCGACACCCGCGAGGTGCTGCTGGCCGGCCCGGGCCTGGTGCGCAACCAGTTCCGCGACTGGGCCGCCAAACACCATGCGGCCGTGGCCGGCGTGGTGGTCGACTCGGTGGCCGCAGACCATCCGACGGACGCCCAGCTGGTGGCCATGGCGCGCCAGTACTTCAAGAAGTTTGACAACATGGCCGCCGATCCGTCGGTCGCCTGACCGACCTCCCGGCCGCGCCACGGCGTGGCACTGGCTGCTATCCTCTGCGGGATGCGCAGCCTTTTTCACCTCGCCTTTCACGTCACCGACCTGGATGCCGCCCGGCGCTTTTACGGCGGCGTGCTGGGCTGCCTGGAGGGCCGAAGCACCGACACCTGGGTGGACTTCGACTTCTTCGGCCACCAGATCTCGTTGCATCTGGGCACGCCGTTTGCCAGCGCCCGCACCGGGCACGTGGGAGACCATCTGGTGCCCATGCCGCACTTCGGCGCCATCCTGGAGTTGCCCGACTGGCATGCGCTGGCCGCACGGCTGAAGGCCGCCGACACCGCCTTCGTGCTGGAGCCGCAGGTGCGTTTTGAAGGCCAGCCGGGCGAACAGTGGACGATGTTCTTCCACGACCCCAGCGGCAACCCGATTGAGATCAAGGGCTTTCGCTCGCTGGACGCGGTGTACGCAACGTGAGCTACACCTTCGCGTCGGCCACCATCCTGCTCCTGCTGATCACCGATCCGCTGGGCAACATCCCCATCTTTGCCAATGCCCTGCGGGGCGTGGCGCCCGAGCGCCGGGCGCGGGTGATCCTGCGGGAGGTGCTGATTGCGTTTGCACTGCTGCTGGTGTTCCTGTTCTTCGGGGCGGAGTTCCTGCGGGTCATGAATTTGAGCGACCTGTCGTTGCAGATTGCCGGTGCCGTGGTGTTGTTTCTGATCGCACTGCGCATGATCTTTCCGTCGGCGGACGGACCACAGGCGGAGCTACCGGGCGAGCCGCTGATCGTGCCGCTGGCCATCCCCGCGCTGGCAGGCCCTTCGGCGCTGGCCACGGTGATGCTGCTGGTGGCCCAGGCCCCCGAGCGGCGATGGGAATGGGTGGGCGCACTGTGCGTCACCATGGCCGTGTGTGCCGTGGTGTTGCTGCTGGCCGAGCGCATCCAGCGCCTGGTGGGCGAACGCGTGGTGATGGCGTTTGAACGCCTGATGGGCCTGATCCTGGTCGCGATCTCGGTGGAGATGCTGATCCGGGGAATCAAGCAGCTGGCGCACCAGCTGTAGCCCGCGCCAGGAGCCGCTGGCAACGGCCCTCGTGTGTGCGTGGCGCCGTTCACAGCGCCCCGCAGCACCACACGGCGGCCGCTTCAGCGACGCTGCAGGATCGGCATGGTCCCCAGAGCAAACACCGAGTTGGGCACGTTGACCCGCGCCATCAAAGGGCGGGGCTTGGGTGCCAGCGGCAGCTTGGCCCGCGCAGCAGGGGCTTTTTCTTCCACGACTGTGCCCTGCTCCAGCGCCTGGGTGACAAGGTCCTGAAGCGTCACCGACTGCAGGTACTCCATCACCCGGGAGTTGAAGCTGGTCCACAGTTCTCCCGTCATGGATTTGACCTGGGCGGCCTGACTGGGCCCCAGGTTCTGCAGCTCGTCGGTCTTGAGGTTTTCTACCGCCAGGATGATTTCAGCCACCGATACCTGCTCCGCTTGCCGCGCCAGGGTATAGCCGCCACCGGGCCCTCGGGTACTGTCTACCAAGCCGGCGCGGCGCAGTGCGCTAAACAGCTGTTCAAGGTAAGACAGAGAAATCCCCTGCCGTGCGCTGATGGTGGACAAGGGCACGGGCCGCATCTTCTGGCGCAGGGCCAGGTCGGTCATGGCGGACACCGCCAGCTGTCCTCGGGTCGTGATACGCATCGTTGCTACTCCTTGTGAACACAGGCAGCTCCAGGCCGCAGCGCAGATCGCCACGGAAGCTGCCAAACGTCAATGTAGAGAATTTCATACTTCGCGTATATTCGTTTTATTGAGTTGTATTCTTCGATTTATACGAAGTATTGATTGTATGAACTTCAAGCACCTGCGCTATTTCTGGACGGTTGCCAAGGCTGGCGGTGTGATGCGGGCCGGTGAGCAGCTCAACACCACTCCGCAAACACTGTCCGGCCAGATCAAGCAGCTGGAAGAATGGCTGGGCCACGACCTGTTCCGGAAAAGGGGACGGGGACTGGAGCTGACCAGTGAGGGGCGTGTGGCCCTGGGGTATGCCGAACAGATCTTCGCGCTGGGCGACGAGCTGGAAAAATCCATCCGGCTGGCGCGTGGACAAGAGAAGCCGCTGGAATTCCGCGTTGGGGTGGCCGACTCGATAGCCAAGTCGGTGGCCTACCACCTGCTGGAGCCCGCACTGGGCATGCCGCAGCGCGTGCACATGACCTGCCATGAGGGCAAGTTCCCCGAATTGATTGCGCAGTTGAGCCTGCACCGGCTGGACCTGGTGCTGGCAGACGAGCCTGTTTCCAACAAGATCGGCGTCAAAGCCTTCAACCACCCACTGGGCACCAGCAGCATGAGTTTTCTGTGCGCTCCCGCCCTGCGTGCGCAGTTGGAGGGGCCGTTCCCCCAGTGCCTGCATGGCGCGCCCATGCTCATCCAAGGCCCTATGTCGTCCGTTCGCCAGCAACTCGACCACTGGCTGAACAAGCACCACCTGCAACCCCGTCTCGTCGGCGAGTTTGACGACAGCGCGTTGATGAATGCGTTTGGGCGTGAAGGCCGGGGCATCTTCACATCCCCCTCCGTGCTGGAAGAGGAGACCACTGCTCAGTATGGCGTGGAGGTTATCGGCCGCTCCTCAGACTTGGTGGAGGAATTCTTTGCGATCTCCATTGAAAGGCGCATTACGCACCCCTGTGTGGTGGCCATCACCAAGGCCGCCAAGGCAGATCTGTTCGCTCACTGAGCCGGCAGGAGCGCGATGGCGCTCTGCGCAGGAGGAACAAGTTGTCATCAACACGCCAACTCGCGCCCTCATGGAGGAGCACAAGCAACGAGTGAGAGCACAAACAAAACGCCCACTGTGGAGTGGGCGTTTTGTTTTAGCAATGCTTGCTATGTTTTGGTTGCGCGAGAAGGATTTGAACCTCCGACCTTTGGGTTATGAGCCCAACGAGCTACCAGACTGCTCCATCGCGCGGTAAGAAATAAATTATACCCTATTATTCAGCTGCTGCCGAATTATTTTCGGTTTCTGCAGCACGATCGACCAATTCGACCAGGGCCATAGGCGCATTGTCGCCCACGCGGAAGCCCATCTTCAGAATGCGGGTGTAACCGCCAGGACGCACCTTGAAACGCGGGCCCAGGTCGTTGAACAGCTTGGTCACGCTGTCACGGTCACGCAGACGGTTGAATGCCAGGCGGCGGTTGGCGACAGAATCTTCCTTGGCCAAGGTGATCATGGGCTCGATCACGCGGCGCAGTTCCTTGGCCTTGGGGACGGTGGTCTTGATGACTTCGTGCTCGATGAGCGAGTTCATCATGTTCTGCAGCATCGCGAGGCGGTGCGAGCTGGTGCGGTTGAGTTTGCGAAGGCCGTGTCCGTGGCGCATGGTGCTTTCTTTCTACTGTCTATGTAATTAAATCAGGCAGCCGTATCAGGTACTGTCCGAGGCACTGTTCCCCGGAGGGAACGAAAAGTCCCCCTTGCGGGGGACATCAAACCGGGCGCCCAAAATTTGGGCAGCCTTCGATTATAGCTTTGGCTTAACGCTTGTCCAGACCTGCTGGCGGCCAGTTCTCAAGCTTCATGCCCAAGGTGAGGCCACGCGATGCCAGCACTTCCTTGATTTCGTTCAGCGACTTGCGGCCGAGGTTAGGCGTCTTGAGCAGCTCATTCTCGGTGCGCTGAATCAGATCACCGATGTAATAGATGTTCTCGGCCTTCAGGCAGTTGGCAGAACGCACGGTCAGTTCCAGCTCGTCCACAGGACGCAGCAGGATCGGATCGAACGTCGCATTGCCACGTGGGCCTGCGGGTGCGTCGAACGCAGCCAGCTCGCCGCCTTCCAGCTGCGCGAATACCGCCAGCTGTTCCACCAGGATCTTGGCAGATGCCCGCACGGCATCTTCGGCAGTGATCGCGCCGTTGGTCTCGATCTCGACCACCAGCTTGTCCAAGTCGGTACGCTGCTCCACACGGGCGCTTTCCACGGTGTAGCTCACACGCTTCACGGGGGAGAACGACGCGTCCAGCACGATGCGGCCAATCGACTTGGTCGATTCGTCGGCATAGCGGCGCAGATTGCCGGGCACATAGCCGCGACCCTTCTCTACCTTGATCTGCATGTCCAGCTTCCCGCCAGCAGACAGGTTGGCGATCACGTGATCAGGGTTGACGATTTCCACGTCGTGAGGGGTCTGTATGTCACGGGCAGTGACCACACCTTCGCCATCTTTGCGCAGGCTCAACGTCACTTCATCACGGTTATGGAGCTTGAACACCACACCCTTGAGGTTCAGCAGGATATTGACCACATCCTCTTGAACACCGTCAATAGACGAATACTCGTGCAGAACGCCTGCAATGGTGACTTCCGTCGCTGCGTAACCCACCATGGACGAGAGCAGGACGCGCCGAATGGCGTTGCCCAGCGTGTGGCCGTACCCACGCTCGAACGGCTCCAGTGCGACCTTGGCACGGTTGTGGCCAAGCTGCTCGACATTGATCGCCTTGGGTTTCAGCAAATTGGTTTGCATTCAGACTTCCTCTCAATACCCCCAGCTCGTTACACCGGTAAGGCTGGTGAAGCGCCTAAACCGCGATGCCTCGCGGTTCAGGGACGGTTTTCTTGAATTACGTACTCGACCGATTAGCGCGAGTACAACTCAACGATCAGCGATTCGTTGATGTCGGCGCCAAACTCATCACGGTCTGGCACCTTCTTGAAGATGCCTTCTGCCTTCTCGGCATTCACTTCCACCCATGCGGGCATGCCCACTTGAGCTGCCAGTTGCAGGGCTTCCACCACGCGATTTTGCTTCTTGGACTTTTCACGCACAGCCACCACGTCACCCGTCTTCACGAGGTACGAAGCAATGTTCACGGACTTGCCGTTCACGGTGATCGCCTTGTGCGACACCAGCTGGCGCGCTTCAGCGCGAGTGGAGCCGAAACCCATGCGGTACACGACGTTGTCGAGACGGGATTCCAACAGGAACAGCAGATTGGCGCCAGTGTTGCCCTTCTTGCCTTCGGCGGCTTCGAAGTAACGGCGGAATTGCTTTTCCAGCACGCCGTACATGCGCTTGACCTTCTGCTTTTCACGCAGTTGCAGACCGTAGTCAGAGGTGCGGGCACCCGAGGTGCGGCCGTGCTGACCAGGCTTGGAGTCGAACTTGGACTTGTCAGCGATCGAGCGGCGTGCGCTCTTCAGGAACAGGTCAGTGCCTTCACGGCGGGAGAGTTTGGCCTTGGGGCCGAGGTAACGTGCCACTTGAGCTTCCTTTGTGTCATCTACCGCAAACCATTGCGGGAGCCGCCTGAGGCGCTTGCGCGTTCACAGGCGGCGGTGGGCTTAGAGAGATTAGATACGACGGCGCTTTTGAGGGCGGCAGCCGTTGTGTGGCACCGGTGTCACATCGGAGATCGATGTGATACGGATGCCCAGTGCGCCCAATGCGCGCACCGAAGACTCACGACCAGGACCTGGGCCCTTGATTTCAACGTCAAGGTTCTTGATACCTTGATCGATGGCAGCGCGACCGGCCACTTCCGAAGCCACCTGGGCTGCGAATGGGGTGGACTTGCGCGAACCCTTGAAACCTTGGCCACCGGACGAAGCCCATGACAGGGCGTTGCCCTGACGGTCGGTGATCGTGATGATGGTGTTGTTGAACGAGGCGTGCACGTGTGCAATGCCGTCCGAAACATTCTTCCGGACCTTCTTGCGGACGCGCTGAGCTGCGTTATTGGCAGGAGACTTAGCCATGATGATCTTTCAATCTTTATTTCTTCAGTGCAGCTGCACCCTTGCGCGGACCCTTGCGAGTGCGAGCATTGGTACGGGTGCGCTGACCACGCATTGGCAGACCGCGGCGATGGCGGAAGCCACGATAGCAGCCGATGTCCATCAAACGCTTGATGTTCATCGTGGTTTCGCGGCGCAGGTCACCTTCAATGGTGAACTGCTCGATTTGTTCGCGAATTTTTTCCAGATCGCCGTCCGTCAGATCCTTGATCTTCTTGGAGTAAGCGATACCAGTTGCTTCGCAGATCTTGCGAGCGCGGGTGCGACCAATGCCAAAAATGGCGGTCAAACCGATTTCCGCGTGCTTGTGCGGCGGAATGTTAATGCCAGCGATACGTGCCATATGCGTCCTCTAATACTTTCCAATCAACCTTGGCGCTGCTTGTGACGCAGATCCGTGCAGATCACGCGCACCACACCCTTGCGGCGGATGATCTTGCAGTTGCGGCAGATTTTTTTGACCGAAGCCGAAACTCTCATTGCATTCTCCTAAAACTTTTCCATCCGTCCCGGCTGCTTCGCACGGAACACAATTTGTGCCCGCGAAAAATCGTGGGGCGCCAACTCAACCGATATCCAACTCTTTGCAGGCAGCGCTGGGCACTGCCCTCGTGATGTCAACCGCCTGCACTGCCTTTGAAGTTCGCCTTCTTGAGCAGCGATTCGTACTGTTGCGACATCATGTAGTTCTGGACCTGGGCCATGAAGTCCATGGTCACCACCACAATGATCAGCAGGGAAGTTCCACCAAAGTAAAACGGTACGTTGTACTTCAGGATCAGAAACTCCGGCAACAGACACACGAAGGTGATGTACACGGCACCGGCCAAGGTCAGGCGAACCAGGATCTTGTCGATGTAACGGGCAGTTTGTTCACCGGGACGAATGCCTGGGATGAACGCGCCACTCTTCTTCAGGTTGTCTGCTGTCTCGCGGCTGTTGAACACCAACGCCGTGTAGAAGAAGCAGAAGAAGATGATCGCAGCGGCATAGAACATCACATAGATCGGCTGACCTGGAGTCAGTGCACCCGAGATGTCCTTGAGCCAACGCATCGATTCACCAGCACTGAACCAGTTCACCACAGTCGCAGGCAGCAAGATGATCGACGACGCGAAGATCGGAGGAATCACACCAGCCATGTTCAGCTTCAAGGGCAAGTGTGACGATTGACCGCCATACACCTTGTTGCCGACTTGTCGCCGCGCATAGTTCACCAGGATCTTGCGCTGACCACGCTCCACAAACACCACGAAGTAAGTCACCAGACCCACCACGATAACAATGAAGATGGCTGCCAGGATGCTCATCGCGCCAGTACGAACCAGCTCCAGAAGACCACCGATCGAACTGGGCAGCCCGGCGGCGATACCACCGAAGATCAGGATCGAAATCCCGTTGCCCAGACCACGCTCGGTGATCTGCTCACCCAACCACATCAGAAACATGGTTCCGGCCGTCAAACTGACCACCGCAGTCAGGCGGAAGCCAAAACCGGGGCTCAGAACCAAGCCAGCAGAGCTTTCGAGAGCCACGGCAATACCCAGAGACTGGAACAGGGCCAGGCCCAGGGTTCCGTAACGGGTGTATTGCGTGATCTTCCTGCGACCAGCTTCGCCTTCCTTCTTCAACTGCTCAAACGCGGGCAGCACGTAGGTCATCAGCTGCATGATGATCGATGCAGAGATGTACGGCATGATCCCCAGTGCGAACACTGTGAAACGCGACAGCGCGCCACCCGAAAACATGTTGAACAGGTTCAGGATGCCGCCCTGCTGGCCACTGAACAGCTGCTGAAGTTGGGCTGGATCGATACCAGGCACAGGGATATGAGCCCCGATGCGGTATACGACCAGCGCCAGCAACAGAAAAACCAGACGACGACGCAGGTCGCCGAATTTTCCGGTCTTTGCAATTTGAGCCGCGCTAGTAGCCACAGATGCCTTCCTTCAGTGCCACACTCAGGCGACGCTGCCGCCAGCAGCTTCGATGGCTGCCTTGGCACCAGCCGTAGCACCCACGCCAGACAGCTTGACTGCCTTGCTCAGGGAACCGCTCTTGATGACCTTGACCACCTTGGCCAGCTCGCCCACCAGACCAGCTTGCTTCAGTGCCAGCACATCCACTTCGGCCAGACCCAGTTGGTCCAGCGCCGTCAGCGTAACTTCTGCATTGAACTTGAGCAGGTGCGACTTGAAGCCGCGCTTGGGCAAGCGACGTTGCAGCGGCATTTGACCGCCTTCGAAGCCCACCTTGTGGTAGCCACCAGAGCGGGACTTTTGGCCCTTGTGACCACGGCCAGCGGTCTTGCCCAGGCCGGAGCCGATACCACGGCCTACGCGGCGCTTGGCATGCTTGGCGCCGTCTGCGGGCTTGATGCTATTGAGTTCCATGATCTATCTCTCAGACGATTTTGACCAGGTAGCTGATCTTGTTAATCATGCCGCGAACTTCGGGCGAATCCTTCAATTCGCTGACGCTGTTCAGCTTGCGCAGACCCAGGCCACGGACGGTGGCGCGGTGCGATTCCTTGGTGCCGATCGGGCTGCGCACCAGTTGAATCTTGACGGTTTGTTGCGTTGTCATATTCAGGCTCCGGTTCAGGCGAAGATGTCTTCGACTGTCTTGCCGCGCTTGGCTGCAACGTTCGACGGAGTCGTCGAATTGACGAGCGCGTCAAAGGTAGCACGGACCATGTTGTAGGGGTTGGACGAACCATGGCTCTTGGCCACGATGTCGGTCACACCCAGTACTTCAAAGACTGCGCGCATAGGACCGCCAGCGATGATACCGGTACCCTTGGGTGCGGGAGCCATCATCACCACTGCCGCGCCATGGTGGCCGGTCACGTTGTGATAGATGGTGCCGTTCTTCAGGGACACCTTGACCATGTTGCGGCGGGCTTCTTCCATCGCCTTTTGCACAGCAGCGGGCACTTCCTTGGACTTGCCCTTACCCATGCCCACGCGGCCGTCACCATCGCCAACCACAGTCAGTGCGGCGAAACCGAGAATACGGCCACCCTTCACGACTTTGGTCACGCGGTTGACCGCGATCATTTTTTCGCGCAGACCGTCGTCACGACCTTCGTCTTGCACTTTGGGTTGAAATTTAGCCATTTTTTATTCCGCTCCGCTTAGAACTGCAGGCCGGCTTCACGGGCTGCGTCGGCCAAAGCCTTGACGCGACCGTGGTAAGCAAAACCTGCGCGATCAAATGCAACCTTCTCGACACCTGCAGCTTTCGCCTTTTCAGCGATCCGCTTGCCGATGATCTGGGCTGCAGCGGCATTGCCACCCTTGCCCGAACCGCCGAGCGACTTGCGCACGTCGGCTTCTGCCGTCGAAGCGCTTGCCAGCACCTTGCTGCCGTCGCCGGAGATCACACTGGCGTAGATATGGAGGTTCGTACGGTTCACGGTCAGACGCGCCACGCCTTGCTGTGCAATGCGGATGCGGGTCTGGCGCGAACGACGAAGACGCTGCTCTTTCTTGGTCAACATGTTGCAGCTCCTTATTTCTTCTTGGTCTCTTTGATCGTGATCTTTTCGTCCGCGTAGCGGATGCCCTTGCCCTTGTAGGGCTCGGGTGGACGAACAGCACGGATCTCAGCGGCGATCTGACCGACGCGTTGACGATCAGCACCCTTGATCACCACTTCAGTGGGGGTAGGGGTGGCAACCGTGATACCAGCGGGCATCTCGATGTTGACCGGGTGCGAATAGCCGACGGCCAGGTTCAGCTTGGAACCGGCTGCAGCAGCCTTGTAACCCACGCCTACCAAGCTCAGCTTCTTTTCGAAACCCTTGCTGACGCCGACCACCATGTTGTTGACCAACTGGCGAATCGTGCCGCTCATGGCATTGGCTTCGCGGGAATCATTGGCAGGCTCAAAGCTGAGCTTGCCTTCATTGCTGGACACCTTCACCAGCGCGTTTTGCGCCAGCGACAGGGTGCCGCCAGAACCCTTCACGGAGATCTGGTCACTCTTCACGGACACATCCACACCTGCGGGGATGGTCACGGGCATTTTTCCTACTCGGGACATTTCAGTTTCTCCTCAATGCCGCGGGTTAGGCCACGTAACAGAGCACTTCGCCACCGACACCGGTAGCGCGCGCCTTGCGATCGGTCATCACGCCCTTGGGCGTTGTGACAATTGCCACACCCAGACCGTTCATGACTTGTGGAATGGAATCACGGCCTTTGTAGACACGCAGACCAGGGCGGCTGACGCGCTCGATGCGCTCAATCACTGGACGGCCTGCGTAATACTTCAGGGCAATTTCGAGTTCGGACTTGCCAGCTTCGGTCTTGACCTGGAAGCCGTCGATATAACCTTCGTCCTTCAGCACCTGGGCGATGGCGATCTTCACTTTGGAAGATGGCACCAGAACCGTGGCCTTGGAGACCATCTGTGCATTACGGATGCGGGTCAGCAAGTCAGCGATGGGATCACTCATGCTCATGTTTAATCTCTCCTGCCTGCTTACCAGCTGGCCTTGGTGACACCTGGGATGTCGCCATTGAAAGCCAGTTCGCGGATCTTGGCGCGAGCCAGACCGAATTGACGGAAGGTGCCACGTGGACGACCGGTGATTTCGCAACGGTTACGCTGACGTGTGGGGTTTGCGTTGCGCGGGAGCTTTTGCAGGCCCAGGCGGGCTGCATCACGCTCTTCGTCGCTGCGCTTGGCATCGCCAGCGATTGCCTTCAGTTCCGCATACTTGGTTGCGTACTTGGCTGCCAGTTTTTCGCGCTTCAGTTCGCGCTGGATCAAAGCTACTTTAGCCATGCTTCGCCTCAGTTCTTGAACGGGAAACGGAAACCAGCGAGAAGCGCCTTGGCTTCTTCGTCGGACTTGGCCGTCGTGGTGATGCTGATATTGAGACCGCGCAGGGCGTCAACCTTGTCGTACTCAATTTCAGGGAAAATGATCTGTTCTTTGACGCCGATGTTGTAGTTGCCACGGCCATCGAAGGCGCGACCGGAGATACCACGGAAGTCACGAACGCGGGGCAGCGCCACGGTCACGAAACGATCCAGGAACTCATACATCTGCACGCCACGCAGCGTGACCATACAGCCAATGGCCTGACCTTCGCGGATCTTGAAACCAGCGATAGCCTTCTTGGCCTTGGTCACCACAGGCTTCTGACCAGCAATCTTGGTCAGATCGGCCACAGCGTTGTCCATCACCTTCTTGTCCGAGACTGCTTCGCTCACGCCCATGTTCAGCGTGATCTTAGTCAGACGGGGAACCTGCATCG
This sequence comes from Acidovorax sp. ACV02, assembly GCF_014851475.1. NCBI lineage: Bacteria > Pseudomonadati > Pseudomonadota > Betaproteobacteria > Burkholderiales > Comamonadaceae > Acidovorax > Acidovorax sp. ACV02. Next base: position 50,936 of record NZ_JACUZU010000009.1, on the reverse strand, counting down.
GCGAGGTGTAACCGAACTGCTTGGTCAGCTCGGGAGCGATCTTGTCGCGGTAAATTTCTTGGAGTCGTGCCATGTTTACCCCTTAGGCCGCCTTGATTTCAGCGCCGCTGGACTTGAACACGCGAACGCGCGTGCCGTCAGCCTGCACCTTGATGCCCACGCGATCAGCCTTGCCAGTAGCGGCATTGAAGATGGCCACGTTGGACTGGTGAATCGGCATGGCCTTTTCGATGATGCCGCCCGTCGTACCCTTCATAGGGTTTGGCTTGGCGTGCTTCTTGACCAGGTTGATACCGTCGATGACGAGGTGAGAGTCATCCTTGCGCAGCGACACAGTGCCACGCTTGCCCTTGTCACGGCCGGTCAGCACGATGACTTCGTCGCCCTTGCGAATCTTGTTCATGGCGCGTCCTTAGAGAACTTCAGGAGCCAGGGACACGATCTTCATGAACTTCTCGGTACGCAGTTCACGCGTCACGGGTCCAAAGATGCGGGTGCCAATGGGCTCCAACTTTGCATTCAGCAACACTGCTGCGTTGCCGTCGAATTTGACGAGCGAACCGTCGCCGCGACGAATACCCTTCGCCGTGCGAACCACCACTGCGCTGTAAACCTCGCCTTTTTTGACGCGGCCACGTGGAGCGGCTTCTTTGATGCTCACCTTGATGATGTCGCCAACGCTTGCATAGCGACGCTTCGAGCCACCCAGCACCTTGATGCAAAGGACGGACTTGGCGCCGGTATTGTCGGCAACCTCTAACCGAGATTCTGTCTGGATCATTTCAATATTCCCAACTTGCACCAGAAGACGACAGCCCCAGAGAACTTCTCAAGGGCTGCAAATCAGCCAGTCAGTCTTGGGCCCGTCGTCCGCACCGCAAACCATTTGCAGCACTTCCCGCTGGGCAGAAACTTCACGTATGAAACGCGAAGCCCTCGATTATTGCAAAAGACTTTTAGGAAGTCAAGCGCGTGTTATGTGGGCACATGCAGATACTGTTGCGCCAGGGCCAGAAAGGCCTCCAGTTGCGGATCGGCGCCTAGCTCCTCGCGCAGGAGGCCTGCGACAACCGGCGCCAGCTCAATCGCCTTGCGGGCATCCAGGAACAGCAGACGCGAACGCCGCGCCAGCATATCTTCCACCGTACAGGCGTATTCGTAGCGGGCCGCAAAGCGCACCATTGCCTCCGTCAGGCCGCCCCCGAGATCCGTCTGCGCTCCGGGCATTGCCCGCACCTCAGCCGCTTCCGTGCCGTAAGAGTGCAGTCCTTGGGCGTCGCTGATGCGGTGCTGTACGGGCTCCCGAGGAGTTCCCACCAACGGCAGATGATTGGTCACCCCAGCTGGTTTTTCAGGCAACAGCCCCGTGGTGAAGCATTTTTGCAACACATCTTCGGCCATTGCCCGGTAGGTGGTCCATTTTCCACCCGTCACGGTGATCAGGCCGCTGCGGCTGGCCAGCACGGTATGCTCCCGGCTGATCTTCTTGGTGTTGTCGCCGTCGTCGTCCTGCGGCTTGACCAGCGGACGCAAGCCCACCCAGATGCTACGGATGTCCTCGACGCGGGGCGCGCGGGTCAGGTAGCGCGCGGATTCCTCCAGGATGAACCGCACTTCCTCCCGGAAGGGCTCAGGCTCGCGCACCACATCCTGGCGCGGGCTGTCGGTGGTGCCCAGAATAAGTTTGCCCAGCCAAGGCACCGCAAACAGCACGCGGCCATCGGCCGTCTTGGGCACCATCAGCGCGTGGTCGGACGGCAAGAACTCCCGGTCCACCACAATGTGCACCCCCTGGCTGGGCGCCACCATGGGCTTGACAGGCCGACCGATGGCTTCGCCGTCCATCTGGCGCAGGGTGTCCACCCACACGCCCGTGGCGTTGACCACCGACCGAGCGCGCACCGTGAATTGCTGGCCGCTGTCCGCGTCCTCGCAGACAAAACCCACGACCTTGCCAGCCTCGTGAACCAGCGACCGTGCAGGACAGTAATTGACAACCAAAGCGCCCAGGCTGGCGGCCGTGCGCGCCAGCGCCAAGGCCAGGCGAGCGTCATCGAACTGGCCGTCCCAATATTTGACACTGCCCTTGAGCCCCTCGGTACGGGCGGTGGGCAGACATTGCAGGGTGCGAGCGCGCCCCAGAAACTCCGTAGCGCCCAGGCCAGCCTTGCCTGCAAGCGCGTCATACATCATCAGCCCGATGCCATAGAAGGGTGTTTCCCAGAAACGGTACGACGGCATCACAAAGGGCAGCGGTTGCGCCAGATGGGGCGCGTTGTGCAGCAGAGTAGTGCGTTCATGCAGCGCCTCGCGCACCAACGCGATGTTGCCCTGGGCCAGGTAACGGACCCCGCCATGCACCAGCTTGGTGGCCCGGGACGAGGTTCCTTTGGCGAAATCGTGTGAATCCACCAGCACGACGCTGAAGCCGCGCGCCGCGGCATCCAGCGCCACCCCCAGGCCCGTCGCGCCACCGCCGATAACGGCGAGGTCATACTGGTGCGGCTGGGCGAGGCGGGCCAGGAGGTCGGCGCGCCGTGTAGGAAGGGGTGCGGTGGCAATGGTCATGGGGTGATTGTCCATGGGCGGAGTAGAAACCAAGGGTTTACCCTTGAATTCCTGACACTCCCGGGGTGAGAACCCGCCCCGCAGCCGCACAGGTGCCGAGGGCGGTATCGAGCAAAAAAGGCAGCCAGAGACCTTGTGAGCCCTGGCTGCCGATCAATGGTGGTTACAACCACACCTTGATCTGTGGATCAGCGCGTCTTGCCGTCCTTCCACGCCTGCAGCAACTTGTCGTAGGCAATGGTTTCGCCCTTTGGCTTCTCATTGGCCAGCTTCTTCCAGGGGGCCTGCTTGTCGCTCAGCCACTTGTTGGGGTCGCTCTTGGGGTTGAGCTTGGGCGCGCAGTGCGCCATGCCTGCGCGTTCCAGGCGGGCCATCACCTGGTCCATCTCGTCGGCCAGGGTGTCCATGGCGCCCTGGGGAGTCTTCTCGCCCGTGACCGCCTGCGCCACGTTCTTCCACCACAACTGGGCCAGCTTGGGGTAGTCGGGCACATTGGTGCCGGTAGGCGACCATGCCACGCGCGCCGGGCTGCGATAGAACTCGACCAGGCCACCGAGCTTGGGCGCGGCGTCCGTCATGGCCTTGGACTGGATGTCGCTCTCGCGGATCGGGGTCAGGCCCGTCAGCGTTTTCTTGAGCGACGTGGTCTTGGCCGTCACGAACTGGGCGTACAGCCAGGCGGCAGCCGTCTTGTTGGCGTCATGGTCCTTGAAGAAGGTCCAGGAGCCCACGTCCTGGTAGCCGTTCTGCATGCCCTGCTTCCAGTAGGGGCCGTTGGGGCCGGGGGCCATGCGCCACTTGGGCGTGCCGTCGGCGTTCACCACGGGCAGGCCGGGCTTGGTCATGTCGGCCGTGAAGGCGGTGTACCAGAAGATCTGCTGCGCGATCTGACCTTGCGCGGGCACGGGGCCGGCTTCGCCGAAGGTCATGCCCGTGGCTTCCTTGGGCGCGTACTTCTTCATCCAGTCCACGTACTTGGTCAGCGCATATACGGCTGCGGGCGAGTTGGTCGCACCGCCACGGGCCACGCTGGCGCCCACTGGCGTGCACTTGTCGTCCGCCACACGGATGCCCCATTCGTCGATCGGCAGGCCGTTGGGCGCGCCGATGTCGGCAGAGCCCGCCATGGACAGCCATGCGTCGGTGAAACGCCAGCCCAGGGATGGGTCCTTCTTGCCGTAGTCCATGTGGCCATAGATGGGCTTGCCATCGATGTTCTTTACGTCGTTGGTGAAGAACTCGGCGATATCCTCATAGGCGCTCCAGTTGAGCGGCACACCCAGGTCGTAGCCATACTTGGCCTTGAACTTGTCCTTGATGTCCTTGCGGTCGAACAGGTCGGCGCGGAACCAGTACAGGTTGGCGAACTGCTGGTCGGGCAACTGGTACAGCTTGCCGTCTGGCCCGGTCGTGAACTTGGTGCCGATGTAGTCCTTGATGTCGATGCCGGGGTTGGTCCACTCCTTGCCTGCACCGCCCATGTAGTCGGTCAGGTTCATGATCTTGCCGTAGCGGTAGTGCGTTCCGATCAGGTCCGAGTCCGAGATCCAGCCGTCATAGATGGACTTGCCCGACTGCATGGAGGTCTGCAGCTTCTCGACCACGTCGCCCTCCTGGATCAGGTCGTGCTTGACCTTGATGCCAGTGATTTCCTCGAACGCCTTGGCGAGCGTCTTGGATTCGTATTCGTGGGTGGTGATGGTCTCGGACACCACCGAGATTTCCTTCACACCCTTGGCCTGCAGCTTCTTGGCCGCGTCCATGAACCACTTCATTTCGGCCATCTGCTGGTCCTTGCTCAGCGTGGAGGGCTGGAACTCGGTGTCGATCCATTTTTTGGCCTCCGCCTCGCCCGCCATGGCGGCCTGACCCGTCATGACCGCCACTGCCAGTGCCAGCGCTGTGTACCGCGTCTTCATAGTGCCTGTCTCCTCATAGTCATCTCCCCTTTGGATGCAAGGGTCACGCGGCTCCGGGGAAGGGTTGAGCCGCGCGACGGGAACCATTGAAACCAAGGCTGCCTGCAAACACCTCACCCCTTGCGCAGGATGAGCAGCAGCAGCGCCATCGACAACACAAAGCTGATCCAGATCGACGGGTCGCCCTGCAGGCTGAACCACTGGGCCAGCTTGCCGCTGACGCCGACAAAAATCAGATTCACGTAGGCCGCCGACAACAGCCCAATGAACAGCCGATCACCGCGCGTTGTCTCCAGCGGCAAAAAACCCTTGCGCATCGTCGTGGGCGACTTGATCTCCCACACTGTCATACCGATCAGCATCAGCACGATGCAAATGAAGAACACCGCCACGGGCAGCGTCCAGGCCATCCAATCAAACATGTCGCTGCCTCCTCAAACCCGCCCCATCGCAAAGCCTTTTGCGATGTAGTGGCGAACAAACCAGATCACGATCGCACCCGGCACGATGGTCAGCACGCCAGCGGCGGCCAGCGTCGCCCAGTCCATGCCCGAGGCGCTCACGGTGCGCGTCATGGTGGCCACGATGGGCTTGGCATTCACGCTGGTCAGCGTGCGCGCCAGCAGCAGCTCGACCCAGCTGAACATGAAGCAGAAGAACGCGGCCACACCCACACCAGCCTTGATGAGCGGCAGGAAAATGGTCATGAAAAAGCGCGGAAAGCTGTAGCCATCGATATAGGCCGTCTCATCGATCTCGCGCGGAATACCGCTCATGAAGCCTTCCAGAATCCACACCGCCAGCGGTACGTTGAACAGCAGGTGCGCCAGTGCCACGGCAATGTGCGTGTCCATCAGCCCCACGGTGGTGTAGAGCTGAAAGAACGGCAGCAGGAACACGGCGGGCGGCGTCATGCGGTTGGTCAGCAGCCAGAAGAACACATGCTTGTCGCCCAGGAACTGATAGCGGCTGAAGGCATAAGCAGCGGGCAGCGCCACGGTGAGCGAGATCACCGTGTTGATGCCCACATAGATCAGGCTGTTGATATAGCCCGAATACCAGGACTCGTCCGTGAAGATGGTCTTGTAGTTGGCCCAGGTGAAGTGCTGGGGAAAGAACGTGAAGGTCGAAAGAATCTCCTCGTTCGTCTTGAAGCTCATGTTGACCATCCAGTAGATGGGCAACAGCGCGAACAGCAGGTAGACAACAAGGAAGATCGACCGCTTCTGGAAGCGCTTTTCATTCATGGCCGGCTCCTTCGTTGCTGGCGGTACCCACGCGCTGCATCCAGTTATAGAGGATGAAGCACAGCAGCAGGATGATGAAGAAATAGATCAGCGAAAACGCTGCGGCAGGGCCCAGGTCGAACTGGCCCACGGCCTTGGTCGTCAAGTACTGGCTCAAGAAGGTGGTGGCATTGCCCGGTCCGCCGCCGGTCAGCACGAACGGCTCGGTGTAGATCATGAAGCTGTCCATGAAGCGCAGCAGCACCGCAATCATCAGCACGCCACGCATCTTGGGCAGCTGGATGTAGCGGAACACCGCGAACTTGCTGGCGCCATCGATGCGTGCCGCCTGGTAGTACGCGTCGGGGATGGAGCGCAACCCGGCAAAGGCCAGCAGCGCGACCAGCGGCGTCCAGTGCCACACATCCATCAGCAGCACCGTGAGCCAGGCCTGCGTCGCGTTGCCGGTGTAGCTGTATTCGATGCCCACCTCTTGCAGCAGCCTGCCCATGAGGCCGATATCGGCACGGCCATAGATCTGCCAGATGGTGCCCACCACGTTCCAGGGGATCAGCAACGACAGCGCCACCACCACCAGCACGGCCGACGACTTCCAGCCCTGCGCAGGCATGGACAGCGCCAGCAGGATGCCCAGCGGAATCTCCACCGCCAATACGGCCAGCGAGAAGGTGAGCTGGCGCAGCAACGCGGCGTGCAGTTCCTCGTCGCGCATCACCTGCACGAACCACTCGGTGCCCACGAACACGCGGCGCTCCGGGCTGATGATGTCTTGCACCGAGTAGTTCACCACCGTCATCAGCGGCAGGATGGCCGAGAAGGCCACACACAAAATCACGGGCAAGATCAGGAACCAGGCCTTCTGGTTCACGGGTTTGGTCGTGGTACTCATTGGAAACCTCCGTGCTGCGCACTGCGGTGCTGAGCGCCTTCGGGCGGCCGGGCGGCGCTCATGGGGCGACCTCCGCGGTCAGCAACTGCTCGTTCTGGTAGAAGCAGGTGTGGGTTCCCAGCACCTGCAGCCATGCCGTGTCACCGGCCGATGGCAGCCGCGTCTCGGGCGTGAAGCGCGCCTTGACGGTGTGCTCGCCCACCTTGGCGGTCAGCATCTGGTAGGTGCCGATGTCCTGCACTTGCACCACGTTGCAAGGTAATGCGCCCGGCTGCTGCGGCTGGGCCAGCGCCAGGTATTCGGGCCGGATGCCGACCTGCACGGCACCATTCGGCAGCGCACGGCTCACGGGGCTGGCCAGGCGGTGCCCGGCCACGGTGAGACTGTCGCCCTCGCTGTGCGCAGGCAAAAAGTTCATGCCCGGCGAGCCAATGAAGTGCCCCACAAAAGTGTGCGCAGGCCGCTCGAACAAGGCATCGGCCGATCCCACCTGCACGGCCTTGCCGCGCGTCATCACCACCACCTGGTCGGCAAAGGTCAGCGCCTCCACCTGGTCGTGGGTCACGTAGATCAGCGTGAGCTTGAGTTCGTGGTGGATCTGCTTGAGCTTGCGGCGCAGCTGCCACTTGAGGTGCGGGTCGATCACCGTGAGCGGTTCGTCGAACAGCACGGCTGCCACATCGGCGCGCACCAGTCCACGGCCCAGCGAGATCTTCTGCTTGGCGTCGGCCGCGAGGCCTGCCGCGCGCTGGTTGAGCTGGCCGCTCATTTCCAGCATCTCGGCGATCACGCCCACACGCTGCTTGATCTGGTCCTCGGGCACCTTGCGGTTGCGCAGCGGGAAGGCCAGGTTCTCGGCCACCGTCATGGTGTCGTAGATCACCGGGAACTGGAACACCTGGGCAATGTTGCGCTCCTGGGGGCTGGCGCGCGTCACGTCACGCCCGTCAAACAGCACCTTGCCGTGCGACGGTACGAGCAGGCCCGACATGATGTTGAGCATGGTGGTCTTGCCACAGCCCGAGGGGCCGAGCAGCGCATAGGCACCACCGTCCTCGAACTCCATCTTCAAAGGCAGCAGCGCGTAGTCGCCGTCCTGCTGCGGGTTGGGCTTGTACGAATGCGCCAAGTCCAGGCTGATGCGGGCCATGTCAGCGCCCTCCTTGTGCAGTAGCGGGCCTTGCGGGCGCCCAAGCCAGTCGGCCATCAGCACCAAACACATAGACCTGGGCAGGGTCCAGGTGCAGCGTGATGGGCGTGCCCAGTTCAAAGTAATGCACACCGGTCAGTTGCGCCACCAGGTCACCCCAGGGTGTGGCCGCGTGCACAAAGGTGTCAGAGCCCGAAATTTCGGCCAGCTCGACCACTCCGCCCACACTGATGTCACCCGGGCGGGCCACCACGCGCAGCGCACTGGCGCGCACGCCTGCCGTGAGCCCTGCGGCCGTGGCCACCCCTTGCGGCAGATGCACCGCCAGCTCCACCCCACCCTGCAGACGCACCCCGGAAGGGGCCGCCGAGGCCGCAATGAGGTTCATGGGCGGGTCGCTGAAAGCGCGCGCCACACGCAGCGAATTGGGGGAATGGAACACCTCGGCGGTGGGGCCGTACTGCAGCAACTGACCTTCGTCGAGCACTGCGGTGTAGCCGCCCAGCAGCAGGGCCTCGCCCGGCTCGGTGGTGGCATAGACCACGGTGGACTGGCCGGCAGCAAACAGCTGGGTCAGCTCCTCGCGCAGTTCTTCGCGCAGCTTGTAGTCCAGGTTCACCAGCGGCTCGTCCAGCAGCATCAGCGGCGCACCCTTGGCCAGCGCACGCGCCAGCGCCACACGCTGCTGCTGCCCGCCGGAGAGTTCGGCCGGGTAACGATCCAGAAACATGTCGATGTGCAGGCGGCTCGCAATCTCACGCACCCTGGCGTCGATGTTTTTTTCACCGCGCAGCTTCAGGGGCGACGCAATGTTGGCCGCCACCTTCATCGAGGGGTAGTTGATGAACTGCTGGTACACCATGGCGACATTGCGGTCGCGCACGGGCATGCCAGTCACATCCACACCATCGACCTTGACGGTGCCCGACGTGGGCGTATCCAGTCCGGCCATGATGCGCATCAGGCTGGTCTTGCCCGCCTGGGTCGCCCCCAGCAATACCGTCACGGCATTGGGCTGCAGCGACAGGTTCATGTCGTACAGCCAGGTCTGCGCCCCGACTTTTTTGCTGATGCTGTCCAACGCCAGCTGCATGAAGCATCCTCTTCCGGCCCTGAGGCCTGTGTGAAAGGGCTGCACACACGCACGGCAGCCCTCAAATTTCGATCTTTTTCATTTTTGTTCCTTTTTGTTCGAATCGAATCAAGGTTTACCCTTAATCAATTCGTTTTTGTTCGATTTACAGTCTTCAGCGTGCCACCGGGCGCCAAAGCGAATGTTTCAGATTCGTTACGATTCGGTGACATAACACTGCGCACAACACCCCACCGTGAACACCAATCCCCGCCAACTCCAACTCCTCGAAGAAGTGCGCGCGCGCAAGTCCGCCACGGTGGAACAACTTGCCGACACCCTGGGGGTCACGCTGCAGACGGTGCGCCGAGATGTGCAGCGCCTGGCGGAGTCGGGACTGCTGACGCGCTTTCATGGCGGCGTGCGCGTGCCCAGCTCCACGGTGGAGAATCTGGCCCACACCCAGCGCGAAAACCTGCATGCCGAAGGCAAAGCGCGCATTGCGCGCGCCGTGGCCGAACAGGTGCCCAACGACTGCTCGCTGATCCTGAACATCGGCACCACCACCGAGGCCATTGCCAAGGCGCTGCTGCACCACCGGGGCCTGCGCGTGATCACCAACAACCTCAATGTGGCCGCGATCCTGAGCGGCAACCCCGAGTGCGAGGTCATCGTGGCCGGCGGCGTGGTGCGCGCCCGTGACCGGGGCATCGTGGGCGAAGCGGCGGTGGACTTCATCCGCCAGTTCAAGGTGGACATTGCGCTCATCGGCATTTCGGGCATCGAGCCGGACGGGTCGCTGCGCGACTTCGACTACCGCGAGGTGAAAGTGGCGCAAACCATCATCGAGCACGCGCGCGAGGTCTGGCTGGCGGCCGACTTCAGCAAGTTCAACCGCCCGGCGATGGTGCAACTGGCCACGCTGGCGCAGATCGACCGCCTGTTCACCGACGCACCACCGCCCGAGCCCTTCCCGGCCCTTCTGCAAGATGCTGAAGTCATCTGCACGGTAGCTGCATAGCTTCACCTATCCTTTGCCCTCATGACCTACCTGCTCGCTCTCGACCAAGGCACCTCCAGCTCCCGCAGCATCGTTTTTGACGAAGGCGGCCACATCGTGGCGCAGGCGCAGCTGGAGCTGCCGCAGATCTACCCCCAGCCCGGCTGGGTGGAGCACGACCCACTGGAGATCTGGCGCACCCAGCTCGCCACCGCACGCGATGCGCTGGCCAAGGCGGGCATTGCGGCCAGCGACATACGCGCTGTCGGCATCACCAACCAGCGCGAGACCACCGTGCTGTGGAACCGCCAAACCGGGCAGCCCGTGCACCACGCCATCGTGTGGCAGGACCGGCGCGCCGAACCCGCCTGCGCCCAGCTGCGCGAACAAGGCCATGCCGCCACCATCCAGGCCAAGACCGGCCTGCTGGTGGACGCCTACTTCTCCGGCACCAAACTGCAGTGGATGCTGGACCATGTGCCAGGCGCGCGGCAAGCGGCCGGGCGCGGCGAGCTGGCCTTTGGCACGGTGGACAGCTGGCTGATGTGGAAGCTCACCCACGGCAAAGTGCACGTGACGGATGTGAGCAACGCCTCGCGCACCATGCTGTTCAATGTGCACACCAACCAGTGGGACGACGAGCTGCTGGCGCTGCTGCGCATTCCCAAGGCGCTGATGCCCGAGGTGCTGCCGTCCAGCGCCCACTTTGGCGACATCGCGGCCGACCTGCTGGGCCACCCTATCCGTATTGGCGGCGTGGCGGGCGACCAGCAAAGCGCGCTGTTCGGCCAGGCCTGCTTCACGGCGGGCATGGCCAAGAACACCTATGGCACGGGCTGCTTCATGCTCATGCACACAGGCGACAGTTTCCAGACATCGCAAAACGGCCTGCTCACCACCAGCGCGGCGCAGCCGGGCACGCAGCCCGAATTCGCCATGGAAGGCAGCGTGTTCGTGGGCGGCGCCGTGGTCCAGTGGCTGCGCGACGGCCTGCGCGCCATCTCCACCAGCAACGAGGTGGAGTCACTGGCCCAAAGCGTTCCCGATTCGGGCGGCGTGATGATGGTGCCCGCCTTCACCGGCCTGGGCGCCCCGTACTGGAAGCCTGACGCACGCGGCACCATCACGGGCCTCACACGCGGCACCACGCTGGGCCACATTGCGCGCGCGGCGCTCGAAAGCATTGCCTACCAGAGCGCCGCCCTGCTGCTGGCCATGAGCCGCGACGCCGTGGCCGCCGGCGGCGCCCCGGTGAGCGAGCTGCGTGTGGACGGCGGCGCCTGCATCAACGACTTGCTGATGCAGTTCCAGGCCGACCTGCTGGGCATCCCGGTGGTGCGGCCTGCAGTCATCGAGACCACCGCTTTGGGCGCAGCCTACCTGGCAGGGCTGTCGAGCGGCGTGTACCGCAGCACGGATGAACTCGCGCGGCTGTGGCGCGCCGACCGCCGCTTTGTGCCCACGCTCAGCAGCGCGCGTGCGCAGGAGCTGATGGCGAACTGGGAGCATGCGGTGCGCCAAACTACGGCAGCCTGAGGTCCCCGCGGCGCTGGGGTGAAAAGGTCTCTGCCGTCCCAGTAGCCCGTCTTTCCTCCCATGAGTCCTGCCGCTGTCGCCGCTGCAGACATGGACTGACGGCCCGGCGGCGCTACCATCGTGGCCCTTCCTTGTTTGCCACCTTGCCTGCACGCACCATGAGCCAGACCACTGCCTCCCCAAACCTCCCCACCATCGCCTTCATCGGCGGCGGCAACATGGCCAGCGCCATCATCGGCGGCCTGATCGGCCAGGGCCACCCCGTGAGCCAGATCGAGGTGGTCGAGCCCTACGCCCCCACGCGCGAGGCGTTGCTCAAGAACTTTGGACTCACGGCGCAGCCCGAGGCGGGCGCTGCACTGCAGCGCGCCAGCATCGTGGTCTGGGCGGTCAAGCCCCAGACCTTCAAGGACGCCGCCGCACAGGCCAAGGCGCACACCCAGCAGGCCCTGCACCTGAGCGTGGCGGCGGGCATCCGCTCGGACAGCATCGCCCAGTGGCTGGGCACCGAGCGCATCGTGCGCACCATGCCCAACACGCCCGCGCTGGTGGGCAAGGGCATGAGCGCGATCTACGCACGCCCCGCCGTGACCAGCGCCGAGCGCCAGAACGTGGAGGCCATCATGGCGTCCACCGGCGAATTCCTGTGGGTGGAGAGCGAGACCCAGCTGGACGCTGTCACCGCCCTCTCGGGCTCGGGCCCGGCCTATGTGTTCTATTTCCTCGAAGCCATGACGCGCGCTGGTGTGGGCATGGGCCTGACCGAAGCGCAGGCGCACCAGCTGGCCGTGGGCACCTTTGTGGGCGCCTCGGAGCTGGCCCGCCGCTCGGACGAGCCGCCGGCCGTGCTGCGCGAACGTGTCACCTCCAAGGGCGGCACGACCTATGCGGCCCTGCAGTCGATGGAAGCCAGCGGCGTGTCGCAGGCGTTCGAGGCCGCCATGCGCGCCGCCGAAAAGCGTGCCAACGAACTCGGCAACGAGTTCGGATCTTGATGTTTTTGGGCGGTAGCGCTAGTCGATCAAGCGCTGACTGCTATTAATTTGTGAGTACCGCCCGCACCAGATAGCTGCCCGCAATGCCCGCAAACACCGTGGCGCCCAGCCAGTGGTTGATGCGGAACGCCTTGAAGCAGCCGTCGCGGGTGCGGGTGCGGATCAGGGTAAAGTGCCACACGGCCTGGGCCAGCGCCACCGCAATCGCTACATAAAATATAGCACCTAAAGCATACGGTTGTAGCGCTACCGCCCAAATACCCAAGAAAAGCAGATAAAACACCACGATGGCGGCCACATCCAGCCGCCCGAGGGTGATGGCCGAGGTCTTGATGCCGATCTTGAGGTCGTCGTCGCGGTCCACCATGGCGTATTCGGTGTCGTAGGCCAGCACCCAGAACATATTGCCCAGCCACATCCACCACGCCACCGCGGGCACGCTGCCCTGCACGGCGGCAAACGCGATGACGATGCCGAAGTTGAACGCAATGCCCAGCACCGCCTGGGGCATGGAGATGATGCGTTTGGTGAAGGGGTAGGCAATGGCCACCAGCACGGCGGGCACCGACCAGGCGATGGCGGAGGTGTTGGTGGTGAGCACCAGGCCAAACGACACCAGCGCCAGCACCGCGCCCAGGCCCAGCGCCTCCTTCACCGACACCGCACCGGTGGTGACCGGGCGCCGCGCCGTGCGCTTGACGTGTTTGTCAAAGTCGCGGTCGGCCACGTCGTTCACACAGCAGCCCGCGCTGCGCATGAGGATGGTGCCCAGCACAAACACCGCCAGCAGGTGCCAGCCCGGGAAGCCGTCGGCCGCAATCCACAGCGCGCTCAGCGTAGGCCACAGGCACACCAGCCAGCCAGCGGGGCGGTCCCAGCGGATCAGGTCGAGATAGAGCGAAAAACGGCTGCGGGGAGAAACAGGGGACGACGACATGATGGGACCATTACAAGAACAGGCTCAGCAGCAAGACGCTGCGGCGGGTGGCGGGTGGCGGGTGGCGGGTGGCGGGCCACGGGCGCACAGAATGTAGCAGCAGCGCCGCGACTGGGGCACGCATCACCGGAGCCAAGTAACAGCCCCAGCGCGAGCACAAAACCCGTTAAAGTCTCCGCTCGTTCCCCCAACGCACCGCCCCCTGGGGCACCCACGCATGCCCCATACATCGACCTCCCAGGCCGCCACGCGTTTTGCTGTCCCCCGCGGAATGCTGGTGGGATTTGTGATTGCTGCCCTCGCCACGGTGCTGATCGCGCTGGTGAACTTCCGCACCGCCCAGGTGCGCGCGCAAGCGGTGGAAGCCATGGACGAAACCACGGTGACCATGCGCCACCTCAACCTGTTCGTGTCCTCGCTGAAAGACGCCGAGACCGGGCAACGCGGCTATCTGCTGACGGGGGACGACACCTATCTGCAGCCCTACAACCTGTCCCTGGGCGCCATGGAGCGCAACATGGCGCGCCTCAAGGAGCTGACGAACGACAGCGCCGTGCAGCGCCGCCTCGTCGTGCAGATCGACGACCTGCGCCACGAAAAACTGCGCGAGCTGGGCGAGACCATTGAACTGCGCCGCTCAAAAGGCCAGGAGGCCGCCGTGGCCGTAACCCGCAGTGATGCCGGCAGGGTGCTGATGGACCGCATCCGCGACCTGGCATCGGACCTGTCCACGCTGCTGAACCAGCAGCTGGAAAGTGACCGCAAGCAGTGGGTAGAGGCGGCCTCGATGTCCACCTACTACTCCTGGGGCGGCTCGTTCGTGCTGCTGGTGCTCATCTGTCTGTCGGCCGCCGCCAATGCACGGGAGTACCGCCTCAAGGCGCAGCAGTCGTGGGTGGCGGCCGGCCTCAACGGGCTGAGCCAGCGCATCCAGGGCGACCACCGGCTGGAGGACCTGGGCCAGCTCACGCTCGAATACCTGGCGCAATACCTGCGCGCCGCCGTGGGGGCGGGCTACGTGGCCGACTGCAACGGCGCGCTCACCCTGTTTGGTGGCTACGCCCTGCCCCGCGAACGGCTGGAGCAGCGCCTGCTGCCCGGCGAAGGCCTGGTGGGCCAGGTCGCGCGCTCCCGCCAGATGCTGCATGTGCGCGATGTGCCCGCCGGGCACCTGATGGTGTCGTCCAGCACCGGCCAGTCCGCACCGACCGAGCTGCTGCTGGCCCCCGCCATCGAGAACGGCGAAGTGTTTGCCGTGATCGAACTGGGCTTTCATCGCCCGCTGACAGAGCCCGAACGCACCCTGATGGAACGCGCCTCGGGCATTCTGGCGGTGGCGATCCGCGCTGGGATTGACCGCAACCGCCTGGAAGCCTTGCTGGAAGAAACCCAGCGCCAGTCCGAGGAGCTGCAGACCCAGCAAGAAGAGCTACGTGTGAGCAACGAGGAGCTGGAGCAGCAAAGCCGCATCCTGCAAGAGTCGCAGGCCCAGATGGAGGTGCAGCAGACCGAGCTGGAGCAGACCAACGCCCACCTGGAGGCGCAGACCCAGCAGCTGGAATACCAGCGCGAGCAACTGCTGCGCGCCCAAAGCGCCATGACGGACAAGGCGCGCGAACTGGAGCTGGCCAGCCAGTACAAGAGCGAGTTCCTGGCCAACATGAGCCACGAGCTGCGCACACCGCTCAACTCCACCCTGATCCTCGCCAAACTGCTGTCCGACAACAAGCCTGGCAACCTGAGCGCCGAGCAGGTGAAGTACGCGCAGACCATCTACGCGGCGGGCAACGACCTGCTGGCACTCATCAACGACATCCTCGACCTGTCCAAGATCGAGGCTGGCCAGGCCACCGTGTCGGTGGAAACGGTGACGCTGTCCAAGGCCCTGCAAACCCTGATCGACCCGCTGCGCCCGCTGGCGCAAGAGAAGGGCCTGACGCTCACGGCCACCGTCGCCCCCGACGCACCCGCCACGCTGGACACCGACCCGCAGCGCCTGGGGCAGGTGCTCAAGAACCTGCTGTCCAACGCGCTCAAGTTCACCGAGAAGGGCTCGGTGGCGCTGCATGTGTCGCGCAACCCGGACGACACGCTGTCGTTTGCCGTCAAGGACACCGGCATCGGCATTCCGGCGCACCAGCAGGAGCTGATTTTCGAAGCCTTCCGCCAGGCCGATGGCAGCACCCACCGCAAGTACGGCGGCACGGGCCTGGGCCTGTCGATCTCGCGCGATCTGGCTCAGCTGCTGGGTGGGTCCATCCACGTGCACAGCACGCCGGGCGAGGGCAGCGTCTTCACCCTGGTCCTGCCCCAGAAGCTGGTGCCTTCGTCGCCTGAAGCTGAATCCGCAATGCCGCTGGCGGCGCCTGCGCCAGCCCACGCGAAGGCACCGGTCGTCGCACCGGTTCCTTCGGCCCCCGCGTTGCCACCCGTGGCGGCCCCCACCGCACCCGCAGCCCCGCGCCGCGCGAGCGCGCGCAGCATTCTGGTGATTGAGGACGACGTGCGCTTTGCGCAGATCCTGAGCGACCTGGCCGGTGAGATGGACTTTGACTGCCACCTGGCCCACAACGCAGCGGATGGCCTGGCCTACGCCGTACACAGCCTGCCCAGCGCCATCGTGCTGGACGTGAACCTGCCCGACTTCTCGGGCCTGGGCGTGCTCGACCAGCTCAAGCGCAACCCGGCCACGCGCCACATTCCGGTGCACGTGGTCTCGGTGGCCGACTACTCGCAAGAGGCCCTGGGCCGGGGCGCCGTGGGCTACGCCCTCAAGCCCGTCAAGCGCGACGAGCTGGTGCATGCCCTGCAGCGGCTCGAAGCCAAATTCACCCAGGACCTGCGGCGCGTGCTGGTGGTGGAAGACGACGAGCGCCAGCGCGAGAGCGTGCGCCACCTGCTCACCAACGACGACGTGGAGATCGTGGGCGCGGGCACGGCGGCCGAGGCGCTGGCGCACCTGCGCGGCTCCACCTTCGACTGCATGGTGATGGACCTGAACCTGCCCGACCTGAGCGGCTACGAATTGCTGCAGCAGATGACAGAGCAGGATGGCGTCTCCTTCCCGCCCGTCATCGTGTACACAGGCCGCGCCCTGTCGCGCGACGAGGAGCAGCAGCTGCGCCGGTTTTCCAAGTCCATCATCATCAAAGACGCGCGCTCCCCCGAGCGGCTGCTCGACGAGGTCACGCTGTTCCTGCACCAGGTGGAGTCGGAGCTGTCGGCCGAGCACCGCCAGATGCTGCAGGTGGCCCGCAACCGCGAGACTGCCCTGGAAGGCCGCAACGTGCTGGTGGTGGAAGACGATGTGCGCAACGTGTTTGCGCTCTCCAGCATCCTGGAGCCCACCGGCATCCGCGTGGAGATTGCGCGCAACGGCCTGGAGGCCCTGCAGGCGCTGGAGCGCGCCGGCAGCGGCGGCCACCCTGCGATTGACCTGGTGCTGATGGACATCATGATGCCGGAGATGGACGGCTACACCGCCATGCGCGAGATCCGCAACCGCACCGAGTGGCGTCGCCTGCCCATCATCGCGCTGACCGCCAAGGCCATGAAGGACGATCAGGAAAAATGCCTGGCCGCCGGGGCCAATGACTACATCGCCAAACCGCTGGACGTGGAGAAGCTGCTGTCCCTGGTGCGGGTGTGGATGCCCAAGTAGGCCCCGCCATGCCCCATCGCAAGGCCCGCACCGCCGACATCGAGCAGCGCCTGCTGATCGATGCCATCTACCACCGCTACCACTACGACTTCCGGGGCTACGCGCAGGCGTCGCTCAAGCGGCGGCTGGCGTCGGCGCTGGTGCAGTTTGACTGCAAGACGCTGTCGCAGCTGCAGGACCGCGTGCTGCACGAACCCGCCGTGTTCCCTGCGCTGCTCGAATACCTCACCGTGCAGGTGAGCGACATGTTCCGCGACCCCAGTTACTTCCAGGCGCTGCGCCAGGAGGTGGTGCCACTGCTGCGCACCTACCCGTCGCTCAAGGTCTGGGTGGCCGGGTGCAGCGCGGGGGAAGAGGTGTATTCGCTGGCCATCCTACTGCAGGAAGAAGGCCTGCTGGACCGCACGCTGATCTACGCCACGGACATCAACCCGCACGCGCTGCGCGCCGCCGAGGCGGGTGTGTTCGACCTGTCCCGGGTGCCTGCCTTCACCGAGAACCATGCGCGCTCCGGCGCCCGCAGCTCGTTGTCGGACTACTACGCTGCCGGCTATGGCCGCGTGGTGTTCGACAAGGGCTTGCGCGAGCACATGGTGTTCTCTGACCACAGCCTGGCCACCGACAGCGTGTTTGCCGAGGTTCATCTGGTGTCCTGCCGCAATGTGCTCATCTACTTCGAGCGCGACCTGCAGAACCGTGCACTCGGTCTGTTCCGCGAGTCGCTGTGCCACCGGGGCTTCCTGGGCCTGGGCTCCAAGGAGTCACTGCGGTTTTCTGCGCACACCGATGCCTTCGAGGACTTCGTGCTGGAGGACCGCATCTACCGAAAAAGGGCCGGACTATGACCAGCCCCGCCCTGGCGCCAAGGCCATCGCCACCGGGGGGCTATCACGCCGTCGTGGTGGGTGGTTCTTCGGGCGGTATTGATGCCCTCTTGCAGCTGCTGCCCGCGCTGCCCGCCACACTGCAGGCCGCGGTTCTGGTCGTGCTGCACCTGCCCCGGGACCGGCGCAGCCTGCTGGTGGACATCTTCCAGCCCCGCTGCGCCCTGACGCTGCGCGAGGCGCAGGACAAGGACGCCATCACGCCAGGCTCGGCCAGCTTTGCGCCACCCGACTATCACCTGCTGGTCGATGCCGGCCCCCAGGGACCGCATGTGGGGCTGTCGCTGGACGCGCCTCTGCATTTTTCCCGCCCCTCCATCGACGTGCTGTTCGAATCGGCGGCAGACCACTACGGTCCCCGGCTGGTGGGCATCCTGCTGTCGGGCGCCAACGAAGACGGTGTGCACGGCCTGCAAGCCATTCAGGCGGCGGGCGGCCTCACGATCGTGCAAGACCCCGCCAGCGCCAGCATGCCCACCATGCCGCAGGCGGCCATCGCGGCCTTGGCGGTTGACCACATCCTGCCCCCTGAAGGCATTGGCAGGCTGCTGGTGGACCTGCACCAGCGCCAGCAGCTTTGATACGGGCATATGCGTCCTTCCTTGAGAACCCCATCCACCCTCCCCACCGCCCATGCCCCAGACCGACCGCACCAAATGCCTGCTCGTTGACGATGTCGAGGAAAACCTGATCGCCCTGGAGGCGCTGCTGCAACGCGACGGGCTGGACATCCTCAAGGCCCAGTCGGGCCCCGAGGCCCTGGAACTGCTGCTGGCCCATGACGACGTGGCCCTGGCCTTGCTGGACGTGCAGATGCCCGACATGAACGGCTTCGAGCTGGCGGAACTGATCCGGGGCAGCGAGCGCACCCGGCACATTCCGCTCATCTTCATGACGGCGGGCTCACGCGAGCAGAACTGGCAGTTCCGGGGGTACGAGAGCGGGGCGGTGGACTTTCTCTACAAACCCATCGACCCGCACATGCTCACCAACAAGGCGAGCGTGTTCTTTGAACTGCACCGGCGCAAGCAGGCGCTGGCGCACGAGCTGCGCGCGCGCACCGAGGCCTTGCGCATCAACGAAATGTTCATGGCCGTGCTGAGCCACGACCTTCGCACACCGCTGCAGTCCATCGTTGCGGCGGCCACCGTGCTCAAGCGCCAGCCGCCCCCCGACAAGGCAGTGCTCATGGCCGACCGGGTGCTGGGCGCCAGCCAGCGCATGGGCCACATGATCGAAGACCTGCTGGACGTGACCCGCATCCGCCAGGCGGGTGGGCTGGCCCTTCAGCTGGGCCCTGCCCACATGCAGGCGCTGGTGCAGCGCACGCTGGAGGAGGTGGCCACCAGCCACCCGGAACGCCCCATCGATTCCACCCTGCAGGGAGACCTGGCAGGCACCTGGGATGCGGAGCGCCTGTGCCAGGTGGTCACCAATCTGGTCGGCAATGCACTGCACCACGGCAGCGCCGACCACCCCGTACGAATTGCGGTGGACGGGACCCGCCCCGATCAGGTAAGCATCACGGTGGCCAACGGCGGCACCATCCCCCCCGAGCTGTTACCGCATTTGTTCGACCCTTTCCGGGGAGGAGAACGCGAGCCTGGCCGCCACCAGGGTCTGGGGCTGGGGCTTTTTATTGCACACCAGATCGTGCGGGCCCACCGTGGAACCATCGAAGCCAGGTCGCAAGACAATGTCACCACCTTTCAGGTAACACTGCCGCGCCATTCGCCAGCGCGCCCGCACCGCAGTTGACCATGCCAAGCGCGCGCAGCCAGCGTGCCAACCAGCAGACAAGCCGACCGCAGGAAGCCGTGAAGGCGCTACCAGGGTGATGTGACAGGGGGGGGGAGACGAACCGCGAGCGGGCCGTGCCCGCAAGCGTCAGCCGGCGGCCGAGGCCAGCGCGCTTTGGATGGAATCGAGCAGCTGCTCCAGCTCTTCCAGCTCGAAGGGTTTGAGCAAGGCGCGCACGTTCGGCCCCCAATTGCTCGGATGGCTGCCCAGTTCATACCCGGAGCACAGCACCACCCAGCGCTGCGGATCATCTGCCAGCAGCTGGCGGGCCAGATCCGTGCCCGAAAGGCCGGGCAGGCTGACATCGGTCACCAGCACGTCAAAGGGGTCGCCAGCATCCAGCGCCAGCGCCTCTTCGGCAGAGGCGCAGGGCGTGACCGTCCGGCCTTCGCCTTCCATGAGCATGCCGATGGTCTCGCGCAGCTCCGGGTTGTCTTCAACGTACAGGATTCGCATACATCACAGGGAGTTGATCCGCCATGCCGTCCTGCGGAAAGGGAGCATGACCAAAACCCGCATCATGCGCAGGCGACCGTGCTGCGCCGTGTAGGACAAGGCGCTATTCTGCGCGCCTGTGCCATCTCCGCCGCGCGCAGCCGGGCCGTGCGTCGGCCGACGCGCGCAGGGGAAGGAGAGCCCTTTTATTCTTCCAGCAGCGAGCGCAGCATCCACGCCGTCTGTTCGTGCACCGTGAGGCGCTGGGTCAGCAGGTCGGCCGTGGGCTCGTCGCTGGCCTTGTCGGCCAGGGGGAACAGGCTGCGCGCCGTGCGGGCCACGGCTTCGTGGCCCTCAACCAGCACACGCACCATGTCCAGCGCCTTGGGGGGCTTGGCGGGGGCGTCGGGTACCGTCGCCAGCTTGCCAAACTCGGCATAAGAACCTGGTGCCACATGGCCCAGCGAGCGGATGCGCTCGGCAATCGGATCCACCGCGTTCCACAGTTCTGTGTACTGCGCCATGAACATGGTGTGCAGGGTGTTGAACATGGGGCCCGTGACGTTCCAGTGGAAGTTGTGGGTGGTGAGGTACAGCGTATAGGTGTCGGCCAGCAGGCGCGACAGGCCCTGAGCGATGGCAGCGCGATCCTTGTCGCTGATGCCGATGTTGATACTGGGGGCAGAGGGTTTGCCGGATGCGGCTTTGCCAGGAGCTTTGGCCATGGGGAGGTTCCTTCCGTGCGGAGAACATGAAACACCCCGCGCTGTGCGGGGTCCTCAAATACTGTAGCGCAAGCGACTGGTCCCCCAGTGTCAGCCAAGGCCGATGCCTTGCACCTGGGTCAAGAAAGCGCAAGCGGAGCCAAGCCTTACAGGCTTATTGCATGTGCGGCAAGTTGCCAATGCGCACCAGCATCTCGGTGAACATCTGCATGTCGGCATCCAGGTCCGCCACTTCCTTGAACTCCTTGGCATTGTGGGCGGTGTACTTCTTGCCAGGCATGGCAGGGCCAAAGTTGATGGCGTTGGGCATCAGCTTGGCGGTGGTGCTGCCGGCCGTGGGCACGGGCTTGGCTTCGAGGCCGGTGGTGTCGCCAAAGGTGTTGAGCAACGTGGCCAGCCAGGCGCCCTTGGGGTCGCGGGCCATCCAGTTGCCTTGGTTGTGGTCCACCTCCACCGCCACACCGGCCTGGGCGCCCCAGGCCTTGATGCGTTCGGTGGTGGCTTTGGCCAGTGCTTCGGGCGTGTTGCCCCGGGGCATGCGCACGTTCACCAGCACATCGACCTTGCCATCCTTTTCGCGGATGAGGTTGGGAGACATCGTGAGCGGGCCCATGAAGTCATCGCTGTAGGCCAGCCCCATCGTACGACCCAGGTAGTCGGTGCCATACAGGTCTGTGAGGTAACGCACGGCCTGCGCGTAGCCGTTGGGGGCCAGCACTAGGCCCGACTCCTTGAGGAACAGCGCCAGGCGCGGCAGCGGATTCACGCCTTCTTCGGGGCGCGAGCCGTGGGCCGATGCGCCCGTGACCTTGACCAAGACGTCTGCGCCTTCACGCGCCACATCGATGCTGAACTTGCCGCCCTGGCTGGTGTATTTGCCGATAAAGGCGTCCTTGCCAGCGCTGAGCTGGCGGGTGGTGGCATCGGCGTTGCCGCCACGCAGGCGGGCCGTGGCCGTCTGGGGCACGGCGTTGGCCGATGCGGCGCCCGCCATGGCCACGATGGTGGGCTGGTTGCCTGCCGCGGCGCCCAAGGCAAAGGTGGTGCGCAGCGCACCCGAGCCCTTCTCGGCCACCACCGCAGGATATTTGCTATCGAGCACGATGTTGTACTCAGGCAGAGAGGTCTTGGCGCGGTAGTACTTCATCGCGTCGCCACCGGTTTCCTCGGTGGTTTCGATCATGAGTCGGATGGTGCGCGCCAGCGGCAGGCCGCTGTCCTTGACGGCTTTCATCGCAAACAGCACGGTGGCGATGGAGCCCTTGTCGTCGATGGAGCCCCGGCCATACAAGTTGCCGCCCACGCGGGTCAGCTGGAAGGGGTCAAGCTTCGTGCCATCGTCCAGCACCCATTCGTCGGCCACCACGGGCACCACGTCGGCATGGGTGAGGATGCCGAATTCTTCGGGGCCACTGCCGGGCAGCTTCACTTCAAAGATGCGGTTGTCCACATTGCGGTACTGCAGGCCAAAGTCCTTGGCCATCCCTTCGACCAAGGCACCGAACGCGATGATGTGCTTGTCTTCGTGCGGCGGCACCTTGTCGGCCCGCACCGTGGGAATGGCCACCATCTTCGCCGTGGCGTCGATCGCCGCCGCCTGGTTGCGCAAGCGGTTGTGCAGACCCAGCAAGCGGCTGATGTTGACCAGGTCATCACCCACCAAAGGCTTGTGCGCCAGGTAAGCCGACACGGCGGTCTGCAGCTGCGGCTGCATCTGTGCAGCCAGCGCCAGGAACTGGCGAAAGTCCGCTGCTGCAGCGGCGGCCGGCGCGGCCGCAATGCGGTCGAGCGCAGGCTTCTTCAGCGTCTGGGTCGCGGGTGGGGGGGTGGGGGTGGAGCAAGCCGTCAGGGCGGCAACCAGCGTGGCGGTGAGCCAAAGCGTCTTCATAAAAACCTCTTGTGGGGGCAAAGGCACCGACCGCCGATGGGCAGAGGGCGCCGTGGAGCATGGCCTGCCCGGGCCGGGTGGACCTGCGCAGGGGCGGCGGGAGTGTAGCGCCGATTCCAGGAAGCGAATCAGTGCCCAGCAGCCGTTCAGGACAGTCGCGTCACGCCTGGCAGCTCGCACGCATAGATGGCGTTGCGCAGGGCGGCAATGGCTTCGTAGCGGGTGAAGCTGCGGCGCCACGCCAGCACCACGCGGCGCACGGGCGGCGGGCCACCGTCTTCCTCACGGATGGGCAGGTAGCGGATGTAGGTCTCGTCGCTCTTGCGGCGGCGCGACACCGTGAGCAACGCATCGCGCGGCACCGACAGGCGTGGCACCAGCGTCACCCCCATGCCGGCGGCCACCATGTGCTTGATGGTCTCCAGCGACGAGCCCTCAAACGACTTGCGGATGCCCTCGGCATTGCTCGCAAAGCGCGCGAACTCGGGGCACACCTCCAGCACATGGTCCCGGAAGCAATGGCCCGCCCCCAGCAGCAGCATGGTCTCGTTTTTCAACTCGGCAGCCGTGACGGACTTCTTGGCCGCCAGCGGGTGCGTGCTGGGCACGGCCGCCATGAAGGGCTCGTCGTACAGCGGCGCCATGGCCAGGCCGGTGTCGGGGAAAGGCTCGGCCAGGATGGCGCAGTCGATCTCGCCCGTGCGCAGCATCTCCAGCAGCTTGACGGTGAAGTTCTCCTGCAGCATCAGCGGCATCTGCGGGGTGCGCGTGATGGACTGGCGCACCAGCTCGGGCAGCAGATAGGGCCCGATGGTGTAGATCACGCCCAGCGTGAGCGGACCGGCCAGCGGGTCCTTGCCGCGCTTGGCGATTTCCTTGATGGCCGCGGCCTGCTCCAGCACGCTTTGCGCCTGGCGAACAATGTCCTCGCCCAGCGGGGTCACCGTGACTTCGCCCGCGCTGCGCTCGAACAGCTTCACGTCCAGCTCTTCTTCCAGCTTCTTGATGGCCACCGAGAGCGTGGGTTGCGACACATAGCAGGCGTCGGCCGCATGGCCAAAGTGCTTCTCGCGGGCCACCGCAACGATGTACTTGAGTTCGGTGAGGGTCATGGTGTGTTCCTGCGGGCCACGTCAGTGTCGTTCTGAGCGTCTCATGCCTTGAGATAGTCCGATTTTCCACCCATCCAGCGCGCCACGTGTTTGGCGGCCAATTCCGGGTAGCGGTCCAGCATCTTTGGGGCCAGTTCACGCGCCCATTCCAGCAGATGGGTATCGGTCGCCAGGTCGGCAAACCGCAGCAGCGCATCGCCCGACTGGCGGGCGCCCAGAAACTCGCCGGGGCCCCGGATCTCCAGGTCGCGCCGGGCGATCTCGAAGCCGTCGTTGGTCTCGGCCATGGCGCGCAGGCGCTCCTTGGCGGTTTCGCCCACGCGGCCGCTGTCGTTGGTGGCGTACAGCAGCACACAGGCCGAGGCCGCCGCGCCGCGCCCCACGCGGCCGCGCAGCTGGTGCAGCTGGCTCAGCCCAAAACGCTCGGCATGTTCAATGACCATGAGCGAGGCGTTGGGCACATCCACGCCCACCTCGATCACGGTGGTGCTGACCAGCACGCCCATCTGGCCACTGGTGAAGAGCGCCATCACAGCCTTCTTCTCAGCGGTGGGCATGCGCGAGTGCAGCAGGCCGACCATGCAGCCCGGCAAGGCCTCGCTCAGGTCAGCGTGGGTCGCGGTGGCGTTGGAGAGGTCCAGCGCCTCGCTCTCTTCGATCAGCGGGCACACCCAGTACACCTGCCGCCCGGCCTCCACCTGCGCGCCGATGCGTTCGATCACCTCGTCCTTGCGGCTGTCGGCAATCAGCTTGGTGACGATGGGCGTGCGGCCTGGCGGCAGCTCGTCGATCACCGACACATCCAGGTCCGCGTAGTAGCTCATCGCCAAAGTGCGCGGGATGGGCGTGGCACTCATCATGAGCATGTGCGGCTCCATGCCGTGGGCAGCCAACTTTTGCCGCAAGGCCAGCCGCTGGGCCACGCCAAAGCGGTGTTGCTCGTCGATGATGGCCAGCGCCAGGTTCTTGAACTGCACCTGGTCCTGGATCACGGCGTGCGTGCCCACCACCAGCGCCGCCTCGCCGCTGGCCACCAGCGCCAGCATGGCAGTACGGTCCTTCTTCTTTTGCCCGCCCACCAGCCAGGCCACCTTGCGGCCGTGTGCGGCCAGCAGCGGTTCGAGCCAGCCGATCATCTTGGCAAAGTGCTGCTCGGCCAGGATTTCGGTGGGTGCCATCAGCGCGCACTGCCAGCCCGCGTCCATGGCCAGGCAGGCGGCCAGGGCCGACACCACGGTTTTGCCCGAACCCACATCGCCCTGCAGCAATCGGTGCATGGGCACCTGGCGGGCCAGATCGGCCGCAATCTCTTCGCCCACGCGGCGCTGGGCCGCCGTCAGGTCAAACGGCAATACGCCCATCAACTGTTCGTGCAATGGCAAGGCGCCGTCGGCACTGCGCCGGGGCCGCAGCACCGGCGCGCGCAGCATGTCGCGTTCGCGCCGCGACTGCTGCTGCGACAGCTGCTGGGCCAGCAACTCCTCCGCCTTCAACCGCTGCCAGGCGGGGTGGCTCTGGTCTTCCAGCGTGGACAGCGCCACATCGGGCGTGGGATGGTGCAAAAAAGTGAGCGCCTCGCGCAAGCTGAACCTGCGCTGCAGGCCATTGGGGCCATAAACCCGGGCCATCGGTGGCTCTGTGCCGGGTGGCAGGGTGTCCGACAAATCCACCCGCGTCAGCGCACTGACGACGGCCCGGCGCAGGTAGGGCTGGGGCAGTCCGGCGGTGGTGGGGTAGACGGGCGTGAGAGCGGCGGGCAACTCGCCACCCGCCACGCGGAAGGCCGGGTGCAGCATCTGCCGCCCCCAGAAGCCGCCTTTGACCTCGCCCCGAATGCGCAGGCGCGCGCCCACGGCCAGGGTCTTCTGGTGCGACGGGTAGAAGCTGAAAAAGCGCAGCTCACAACTGCCGGTGTCATCCTCTACCTGCACCAGCAGCTGGCGGCGGGGGCGCAGTTGCACCTCGCTGGCAGTGACCGTGGCCTCGATCTGTACCGTTTGCCCGTCGCGCGCGTTGGCCAGCGGGGTGATGCGGGTTTCATCCTCATAGCGCAAGGGCAGGTGCAGGGCCAGGTCGATATCGCGGCACAGGCCCAGTTTTTGCAGTGCCTTCTGCGCCACCGAGGCCGCACCCTGGCCACGCGCGGCCGGGACGGCGGAGCGCGCAGTGGGTTTGGCGGGAGCAGGGGCGGCAGCGGGCATGGAGAGCAATTTGCTAGGGAAAACGAGCGGAGATCGCAGCCTGAAAAGGCTACCATGGTTACCATTGCTAACGCCTGATCACGGCGTGTTTTCGAGTCCGGGGCCCCGTCATGCTCAAGCGCATTCAAATCCAACACCTGACCCTGGGCATGTACCTGCATGAGTTTTGCGGCTCGTGGATGGAGCACCCCTTCTGGCGGGCCAAGTTCCTGCTCAAGGACCCCAAGGACCTCGCCCGCATCCAGGCCACCGCCATTCAGGAAATCTGGATCGACACTGACAAGGGCCTGGATGTGGCCGCAGGCACGGCGTCGATGTCGCGCGAAGAGGTGGATGCGCAGATCGAGACCGACTTCAGCCGCCTGGAGGACCTGCCCCCCATCAAGGTGACGCTGCCCTCACCCCCTCCTCCCCCCAAGCGGGACCGCCAACCGGCGGACATGCACAGCGAACTGAGGATGGCCGCCGCCATCTGCGTCAAGTCCAAGGAAGCGGTGGTCTCGATGTTCAACGAGGCCCGCATGGGCCGCGCAGTGGACTCGGCCAGTGCACAGAGCCTGGTGGAAGAAATCTCCGACTCCGTCACCCGCAACCCCGGCGCACTCATCAGCCTGGCGCGGCTGAAGACGGCCGACGACTACACCTACATGCATTCGGTGGCGGTGTGCGCGCTCATGGTGGCCCTGGCCAAGCAGCTCAAGCTCAAGGACGACCAGCAGCGGCTCGCCGGCATGGCGGGCCTGCTGCACGACCTGGGCAAGGCGGCCATCCCGCTGGCAGTGCTCAACAAGCCCGGCAAGCTCACTGACCAGGAATTCACCGTGGTGCGCAGCCACCCGGTGGAGGGCTACCACATGCTCAAGGAAGGCGGCAACGTGCCCGACGCCGTGCTGGACGCCTGCCTGCACCACCATGAAAAGGTGGACGGCTCGGGCTACCCCGACAAGCTGCAGGGAGAAGGCATCAGCGTGATCGCCCGCATGACGGCCATCTGCGACGTATACGACGCCATTACCTCCGACCGGCCCTACAAGCGCGGCTGGGACCCGGCCGAGTCGCTGCGCCGCATGGCCGAGTGGACCAGGGACCACTTTGACGCACGCATCTTTCAGGCGTTTGTCAAAAGCATCGGCATCTACCCCGTGGGCTCGCTGGTGCGGCTGACCTCGGGCCGCATCGGCATCGTGACTGAGCAATCGCCCACCGCGCTGACCACCCCCATCGTCAAGGTGTTTTTCTCGACCAAGTCCGACCTGCGCATTCCGCCCGAGGTGGTGAACCTGGCCGCCCCGGACTGCAACGAGAAGATCGTGGCACGCGAAGACCCCGAGAAGTGGCGCTTTCCCGACCTGGACGAGCTGTGGTCCGGCTTCTCCGACAAGGTCTGGTAGCCCATGCCTGCACTGATCATCACCCTGACGCTCAACCCCGCCCTCGACCTGGCGACCACCACCGACCACGTGGCCCCCACACACAAGCTGCGCTGCGGCCCGGTGCGGCGGTTTGCGGGGGGCGGCGGCATCAACGTGGCGCGGGTGCTGCACCGCCTGGGCGCGGACGTGAGCGCGTGGGCACTGGCGGGCGGCGCGGCGGGCGCCCAGGTGCAGCAGTTGCTGGCCGGCGAGGGCGTGCCCACGCGGCTGCAGCGCATTGCGGGCGACACGCGCGAGAACTTTTCGGTGGTCGAGACCAGCACGGGCCAGGAGTTTCGGTTTGTGCTGCCCGGGCCCACGCTGCAGGCCAGCGAGTGGCAGGCCTGCCTGGATGCGCTGGCTACCCACACCCCTCCACCCCGCTGGCTGATTGCCAGCGGCAGCCTGCCGCCTGGCACGCCGGACGACTTCTACGCCCAGCTGGCGCACGCCGCATCCGGCCGGGGCGTGCATGTGGCCGTCGACACCTCGGGGCCGCCGCTGGCGACGGCATTGCAGGCCGGGGTGGCGCTGGTCAAACCCAGCCTGCGCGAGCTGCGCGACCTGTTGCAACAGCCCCTGGAACAGGCGGCCGACTGGTGCACTGCCGCCCAGTCGCTGGTGCGCAGCGGCGCCGCCCACACCGTGGCCCTGTCGGTGGGCGAGCAAGGCGCCGTGCTGGCCACGCGGGAGGGGGTATGGCAGGCGCCAGCGCTGAACGTGCCCGCTACGACCGGCACCACGGGCGCTGGGGACTGCTTTTTGGCGGCACTGGTCTGGGCGCTGGACCGGGGCGATGCGCCTGCCGAGGCGCTGCGCTGGGGCGTGGCCGCAGGCGCTGCCGCCTTGCTGCATCCGGGCACCACCCTGGCCCAGGCCGATGACGTGCAACGGCTGGTGCACAGCGTACCGGCACCAGTGGCATTCAACATCCAGCCATAGCACCGCGCCTGCAGGGGCTGCAGCCCCGTGGGACAATCGCGCCTTCCGCAATTTTTACCTTGGCACGGGCCCGTTCGGCCCTCAAGCACGATGACTGATCTCTCCAGCGGCGCAACCAGTGCGCCCCTCGCCTCCGGCGGCCCTTCCACGCCCCGCGTGTTCACCCTCAGCGACTTCGACTTCTCGCTGCCCCCCGAACTCATTGCCCAGCACCCCGCGCCCGAGCGCAGCGCCTCGCGCCTGCTCGACGGCCGCGCCATGCA
The DNA here is from genome assembly GCF_014851475.1 of Acidovorax sp. ACV02. Classification (NCBI taxonomy): domain Bacteria; kingdom Pseudomonadati; phylum Pseudomonadota; class Betaproteobacteria; order Burkholderiales; family Comamonadaceae; genus Acidovorax; species Acidovorax sp. ACV02. The sequence goes on along the minus strand of NZ_JACUZU010000009.1, from coordinate 22,300 downwards.
GCCGGTGGACCGCATCTTTCGTGAGCTGCCCGGCCTGCTGCGCGAGGGCGACCTGCTCGTATTCAACGACACGCGCGTGGTCAAGGCGCGCATCTTTGGCGAGAAGGCCAGCGGCGGCAAGCTGGAGCTGCTGATCGAACGCGTGTTGCCCGCCGAGGCTGGCAACCCGGGTAACGAAGTCGTGGCCCACATGAAGGTCAGCAAGAAGCCCCTGCCCGGCAGCGTGGTGCACATGGCCGGTGGCCGCAAGGCGGGCGGCTTTGACGCGCAGTTGCTGGGCCGCTGGCCCACCGAGGACGGCCCGCTGTTCCGCTTTGCGCTGCACGGCCCCGCAGGCGAGTCGCCCTGGGAGCTGATGGACCGCCACGGCCACCTGCCGCTGCCGCCCTACATCGAGCGCCAGCAAAACACCGACCACGACCCCGACGAGGCCGAGGACAGCCAGCGCTACCAGACCGTGTTTGCCCGCAACCCCGGCGCCGTGGCAGCGCCCACGGCCGCGCTGCATTTTGACGAAGGCGTGCTGGCCGACCTGGCCGCACGCGGCATCGAGCGCGCCAGCGTCACGCTGCATGTGGGCGCAGGCACCTTCCAGCCCTGCAAGACCGAGAACCTGGCCGAGCACCAGATGCACAGCGAGTGGTACGAGATCCCGCTGGCCACGCTGGCGGCGCTGGAGCGTTGCCGCCAGCGCGGCGGCCGCGTGGTGGCCGTGGGCACCACCACCGTGCGCACACTCGAATCCTGGGCGAAGACGGGCCAGGCCTCTGGCGACACCAACATCTTCATCACACCGGGCTTTGCATTTCAGGTGGTGGATGTGCTGATCACCAACTTCCACCTGCCCAAGAGCACGCTGATGATGCTGGTGAGCGCGTTTGCGGGCTACGCCCACATCATGGGCGTGTACCGGCACGCCATTGCGCATCAGTACCGCTTCTTCAGCTATGGCGACGCCATGCTGCTGGAGCGTGCGCGCGGCACGCCGTGAGTCCCCCCGGCCCTGCGCCGTCGACCAGTCCTGCAGCCCGCCGACGTGCGGCGCTGGCGGGCATCGCGCTCGCCGTCACGGCCTGCGCGTTCTTTGCGCTGCTGGACACCGCGAGCAAGCTGGTCAGTGTGGGTGTGCCCATCGTCATGGCGCTGTGGATGCGCTATGTATTCCAGTCGCTGCTGACCACGGCCTTCGTGCTGCAGCGCGCGGGGCGCACGGCGCTGCGCACCACACAGCCCCGCTTCCAGGCCTTGCGCGGCGCGCTGTTCGCCATGACCAGCCTGTTCGGCTTCATCAGCCTCACGGCCCTGCCGCTGGCGGAGTTCACGGCCATCGTGGCCACGGTGCCGCTGTGTGTGACGGTGGTAGCGGCCCTGTGGCTGCACCAGCCGGTGAGCCCTTTGCGCTGGCTGCTGGTGGTGACGGGCCTGGCGGGCACGCTGGCCATCATCCGGCCCGGCGGTGATGCCTTCACCTGGGCGCTGCTGTGGCCGCTGTGCATGCTGGCTGCGGGCACCGGCTACCAGGTGCTGAGCAGCAAGATGGCCGGGCACGAGAGCCCCGCTACCACGCAGCTCTACACCAGCTGGATCGCCACCGCGCTGGTGTCGCTGGGCGTGCCGTTCTTCTGGCAGCCGGTGAGGGACCCGTGGCTGTGGGCCGGCATGTTCACCATGGGCCTGTCGAGCGCGGTGGGCCACATGCTGCTGCTCAACGCCTATGCGCGCACCACGCCGGTGACGATTGCGCCGTTCCTGTATTCACAGATCGGGTTTGCCATGCTGGCGGGCTGGCTGGTGTACCGCCATGTGCCCGATGCGCGGTCGATGGCGGGCATTGCGGCCATCGTGCTCAGCGGCGCGGCCAGCGCCTGGCTGACCGTGCGCGAGACACGTTAAGCACCAAAACAGCCGGTAGCGCTAGTGCAATATGCCTGAGCAGCTATATATTCAATAGCATCAAGCCCACCGCCTGGGCATGGATCAGAACGCCACCGCGTGCCCGTCCTTGCGCGGGTCGGAGCCCGCGATGTAGCTGTTGCCGTTCTTAAGCACCAGTTGGGCGCCGCCAAAGGCGAACACGCCGTTGCCCTCTTCCACCGTCACCTCGTGCCCGCGCGCGCGCAGCGCGGCGACCACGGCGGGGTCGAACCCTGGCTCCACCGCCACACCCTTGCCGCCGGTGATGCGCCAGCGCGGCGCATCGGCGGCTGCCTGCGGGTTCTGGCCGTAGCGCAGCACGCGCAGCGCCATCTGCGTGTGGCCCTGGCTCTGCATGGGGCCGCCCATCACGCCGAAAGCCATCTGCGGCGTGCCGTCGGCATGCATGGCAAAGGCCGGGATGATGGTGTGCGAGGGGCGCTTGCGCGGCGCCACCTGGTTGGCATGGCCCCGGATCAGGTTGAAGCCGTGGCCCCGGTTCTGCAGGCTGATGCCCGTGCCCGGCACCACCACGCCCGAGCCAAAGCCCATGTAGTTGGACTGGATGAACGAGACCATCATGCCCGACGCGTCGGCTGCCGCCAGGTACACCGTGCCGCCGGGGCGTGGCGCGCCATAGCCGGGGTCGCCAGCGCGCGTGGTGTCGATCAGCGCGGCGCGGCTGCGCAGGTAGTCGGGGTTCAGCAGCGCATCGGGCTTGACGTGCATGGCGTCGATGTCGGCGTTGTACTGGTGCAGGTCGGCAAACGCGAGCTTCATGGCCTCGATGCTGGCGTGCACGGTTTCCACGTCGTCCAGCGGGTGCTTGCCAATGCCATGCGCGTCGAGCATGCCCAGCGCCATCAGCGCCGCAATGCCCTGGCCGTTGGGCGGAATCTCATGGACCACCGAGTCGCCAAACCGCTGCTGGATGGTGCCCACCCAGTCGGCCTGGTGGGCGGCCAGGTCGGCCATCGTCATGGCGCCTCCGTTGGCTTGCGCATGGGCGGCGATGCGCTCGGCAATCACGCCCCGGTAGAAGGCCTCGCCCTCGGTTTCGGCAATCAGCTCCAGCGTGCGCGCATGGGCGTCACTGCGAAAGATTTCACCCGCCTGGGGCACGCGACCATTCGGCATGAAGCACTCGGCAAAACCGGGCTGCGTGCCCAGCTTGGCAGCGCCCAGCGCCCACAGGCGGGCGATGGTGGGCGACACCGGAAAGCCGTTGCGCGCGTAGTCGATGGCGGGCTGGGCCAGTTGTGCAAACGGCAGCTTGCCCAGGCGCTTGGACAAGGCCACCCAGGCCGACACGGCACCCGGCACGGTGACGGCGTTCCAGCCCGTTTCAGGAATGCCGCCCAGCTTCTCGAAGTATTCAGGCGTCCATGCCGCAGGCGAACGGCCCGAGGCATTGAGGCCGTGCAGCTCCTTGCCATCCCACACGATGGCAAACCCGTCGCTGCCCAGGCCGCAGCCCGTGGGCTCCACCACCGTGAGCGCCATGGCAGCGGCAATGGCGGCGTCCACCGCGTTGCCACCCGCCAGCAGCATGCGAAGGCCCGCCTGCGCGGCCAGCGGCTGCGAGGTGGAGACCACATTGCGGCCCATGACCGCGCTGCGGTTGGAGGCGTAGGGAAGGGACCAGTCGAGAGAATTGGAATTCATAAAGCGTGTGTCTCCAAGGCCCATGTCCGGTGAGCCAGACACGGGTAGAACAGGCATGGCGCAGGCGAGAGACGCCGAGAAAGGGCCGCCCCGCACCGAGGGCGTCGTCCCCCTTGGGGGAAGGCGCCGAAGGCGACTCAGGGGGGTTAATCGATATTTATTTTGTGTTGGCGAATCACCGTCGCCCAGCGATTGCTATCGGCCTGCACCATGGCACCAAACTGCGCGGGCGTGCGCGGTGCGGCGGGCTCCACGCCCAGCTTGGCCAAGCTCTCGGCCACTTCGGGAGCCTGCACGGCTTTGGCAAAGGCCTTGTGCACCTTCTCCACCAGCGCGGGGGATGCCCCGGCAGGCAGGTACACACCAAACCAGGTCACCGACGAATAGCCGGGCAGGCCAGATTCGGCCAGCGTGGGCAGCTCAGGCGCCAGGGTGCTGCGCTTTTCGCTGGTCACGGCCAGCGCGCGCAGGCGGCCGGCCTTGGCGTGCGGCATGCCGGTGGGCAGCGAGTCAAACAGCACATGCGTCTGCCCGGCAATCAGGTCAGGGATGGCCAGGGCCGTGCCCTTGTAGGGGATGTGCGTCATCTCCACACCCGCCTGGGCGCTGAAGGCGGCCGTGTTCAGGTGCACGATGGTGCCGTTGCCGCTGGTGGCGTAGTTGAGCTTGCCGGGGTGGGCCTTGGCGTAGGCAATCAGTTCACCCACGGTCTTGACCGGCAGGCTGTTGGTGACCAGCAGCACGCTGGGTGCGTCGGCCACATGGGCCACCGGCGTGAAGTCCTTGCGCGGGTCATAAGCCAGCTTGGGCATGAGGTGGGGCGAGATGGCATGTGTGCTGCTCGTGGTCAGCAGCAGGGTGTAGCCGTCGGGTGCGGCCTTGGCCGCCTCGGCCGTGCCCAGGGTGCCGCCAGCGCCGGGCTTGTTGTCCACCACCAGTTGCTGCCCCAGGTCGGCCGCGACGCGCTGGGTAACGGTACGGGCCACCAGGTCGGTCGCGCCGCTGGCGGGGAAGGGCACGATCACCCGCACAGGGCGATCCGGCCAGTTGGCTTGTGCCTGCGCGGCAGATGCCAGCACCAGCAGGCCGGCCAGGCCCCAGACACCACGGCCCCAGGAAAGTAGACGCATACAGAGCACTCCCGCAAAGAAATCGGACACAACAGAGGATGGAACCATCTTAGGAAGCTGCGCCTTGCTTGACCACCAGCATTTCAGCAAGCTGCTTTGCCACCACGGCAAACCGGCGCATACTGAACACCTCCCTCTCCGCCCCTTCCTCCATGCGTCCCCACCTGCTGCAAGACACCACCCTGCGCTACTTTCTGGCCGTGGCGCAGAGTGGATCGCTCACCGAGGCTTCGGCCCGGCTGCATGTGGCCGCCTCGGCACTGAGCCGCCAGATCGCGGGGCTGGAAGCCCAGCTGGGCACGCCCCTCTTTGAGCGCCACCCGCGCGGCATGGTGCTGACGGCGGCGGGCGAGATCCTGGCGGTGCACGCGCGCCGCACGTTGCTGGACGCCGAGCGCGCGCTGGGCGAGATCGGCGCGCTGCAGGGCCTGCGTGCGGGGCAGGTGCGTCTGGCCACATCGGATGCGTTCGCGAACGAGCTGGTGCCGCGCCTGTGCGTGGAGTTCCAGCGCACGTACGCAGGGGTGCAGTTCAGCGTGATCGCCTTGCCCACCGCCCAGGTGCCCGACGCCGTGCGCAGCGGCGCAGCCGACATCGGCCTGTGCTTCAGCCGCGCACCGCACAAGGACATCGACGTGGCCTACCGCCAGAGCGCGCCGGTGCTGGCCCTGCTGCCCCCGGGCCACCCACTGGCCAGCGCAGGCAGCGTGACCCTGGCGCAGATGGCCGGGCACCCCCTCGCGCTGCCCCCGGCCGAAACCACGGTGCGCCAGATGATCGACATCGTCTGCAGCCGCCAGGGCCTGCAGCTCGAAGCCGTGCTCATCAGCAACCACGCCAAGACGGTGGTCAACTTTGTACAGCTGGGCGGCGGCCTGTCCGTAGCCAGCGAGATCGCCGTGCGCCACCTGGTGGCCGAAGGCGCCATCGTGGCCCTGCCCATCAGCGACCCTGGCATGGACCTGCGCGACATCGAACTCCAGACCCTGGCCGGGCGCAGCCTGCCGGTGGCGGCGCAGGCGTTTCTGGAACTGCTCAAGGAACAGCTGCCGGGCGAAGAGCCTGCTGACAATCGGTCCCCGGCGAGATCGTGAACAGGCGCTGAGGCACTCCGGTCACTGCGGCTGCCAGAGGTGGGCCAGCCGCATGAACCCGTGAGTGTGCGGGTCCTCCCGCGCGACGATGTGGTCTGCCTCGCCGGTGCGGGACAAGTCCACCACCCGCTGTTCGATGTGCGAGCCAGAGCGCAGCGAGAAGAACACGCGCACCCGGGGCGCCGTCAGGGCCTCGGGGTTGTGCTCCACCACCACGGCGAGCCTGTGCGAGGCCAGACGCACCAGCGACCCCACCGGGTAGATACCCACCACCCGTACGAAGGCGTGCAGGATCGACGGGTCGAAATGCCCCTCCCACTGCGCCATCCGCGCCAGGGCCATGGCCGGGTCCCAGGCGCTCTTGTAGGCCCGCTCGGAAGTCACCGCGTCATACACATCGCAGACCGCCGCCATGCGTGCCAGCAGGCTGATCTGTCCCTGTGGCAAGCCATGCGGGTAGCCGCTGCCGTCCATCTTTTCATGGTGGTGCAGACAGACGTCGATCACGGAGTCCGGTACCTGGCCACCACGACGCAGGATCTCCACCCCGTGCTGCGGGTGCATCTGCATCACCCGGAACTCTTCGGGCGTGAGCTTGCCCGGCTTGTCCAGGATGTGGCCAGGCACCCGCAGCTTGCCCACGTCGTGCAGCAACCCGCACATGCCCGCCTCCCGCACCTGGTCGGGCGCCAAACCCAGTTGGCGCGCCAGCGCGATCATCAAGGTGCACACCGCCACGGAATGCGCGAAGGTGTAGTTGTCCTTGCTTTTGAGGCGCACCAGCCCGATCAGCGCTCCGGGCTGCGTCGCCACCGCCGCCGTCAGCTCATCCACGATGGCCAAGCTGTGGTCCAGGGATATCGCCTGCCCCGCACGGGCCTGGCAGAACAGCGCCCGGACCACCTCGCGCGCCTTCACTGCCAGCCGTTCGGCGCGGTGGGGCGGGGTCACCGCATCGCCCCGGGCCGGGATGTGGTGCTGCCGCGATGCAGCCTGCGTGGCAGGGGCGGCTGGCAGGTCCGCCGGGGTGTACGCACCGCCCTCGCGCACAGATGCAGCCCCGGCAGCCACATCCGCGCCGCGCGAGACATCGATCCAGCAATGCGCCACCCCACTGCTGCGCAGGGCCAGGACATCGTCCTCACCCTGCAGGGCAAACCGGCTGCGCCAGAAGGGATGGTCCATCCACGACGCATCCAGCGCGTGCACAAACATGCCTGGCAGGGCCTGATCGACCGGAATCCTTTTCAACACAGGGGCACCATCCATTGCGACCTACCTGGCATGGGGAACCCGGCGGGGTTCAGCCCATGCCACTCCCCACCTTGTTCAGTAACGCGTCCAGGCATCCCCATCGCCTGCCGAGGCCGCCTGTCGGGCGGTAGTACCGGCGCCCGGTACCGCCTTCTGTGCCGCGCGTGGCAGTGCAGGGGCCAGCCGCTGTGACGCCCCGGGCGCGGCAAGACCGGTCGCGGGGGCGGGTCGCTGCGCATCCGGCCCCAGGCGAAACACGGCCACCGCCTGCACCAGTTGCTGGGCCTGGCTGTTCAGGCTGTCTGCGGCGGCGGCCGCCTCTTCGACCAGGGCGGCGTTTTGCTGGGTCACCGTGTCCAGCTGGGTCACGGCTTCGTTGATCTGGCTGATGCCTGCAGTTTGCTCCTGCGTGGCGGTGGTGATGTCGCCGATCAGGTCGGCCACGCTGCGCACCTGGGCCACCAGGGTGTCCATCACCTGGCCGGCATCGTTGACCAGCTGGCTGCCTTTCTCGACCCGGCCCACGCTGTCCTCGATCAGGCCCTTGATCTCTTTCGCCGCCGCTGCGCTGCGCTGGGCCAGGCTGCGCACTTCGCTCGCCACCACGGCAAAACCACGGCCCTGCTCGCCTGCACGCGCCGCCTCCACCGCAGCGTTCAGCGCCAGGATGTTGGTCTGGAAAGCGATGCCGTCGATCACGCCGATGATGTCGGAGATGCGCTGGGACGATGTGTTGATCTCTGCCATCGTCGCCACCACCTGCCCCACCACGCGGCCGCCATCGTGGGCCGCCGCGCTGGCGCTGCGCGCAAGCTCGGCCGCCTGGCGCGACACGTCGGCACTGCTTTGCACGGTGCTGGTCAGCTCTTCCATCGAGGCCGCCGTCTCCTCCAGGTTGCTGGCCTGCTCCTCGGTGCGCTGGGACAGGTCGGCATTGCCCACCGAGATCTGACCGGCGCCCGTGGCAATGCTGTCGCTGGCCTCGCGCACCGTACCCACCACGCTGCGCAGCGAGCGCTGCATGTCGTGCATCGCAGCCACCACACTGCCCGCCCCGGCACGCGATGTATCGATGGGCAGAGACAGGTCCCCGGCAGCGATGGCATTGGCAGCCTGCGCCACAGCGGCCGGCTCGCCGCCCAGCGCGCGCGTGAGGCTGCGGGTGAGGGCCACGCCAATCGCGAGCCCTACCAGGGCACCACCGGCCGTCAAGGAGATCAGCAGCACGCGGATGCGGCCGTAGATCGCGTCCGTCTCATCGTTGAGCGCCTTGGCGTCGCTGCGCTTGCGCTCGACCAGCTTGCCCAGCAGGTCGTCGGCCTTGTCGGCCAGGGTGCGCACTGCGCGCATCTTGTCGGTGGAGGCGCGCACGTTGGCCAGCTCCTCCTCCTTGAGCAAGGCCGCGACCTGGTCCAGCCCGGCTGCGTAATCGCGCAAGGCAGCGCCAGCGTCCCGTGCCAGGGCCTTGCCGCTGTCGGTGACGAAGTACTGGGCGGAGCGCTCCAGTTCGCTCTGTGCCTGCGACACGCTCTCGCCGGCAGCCTGCAATTGGGTGGCGCGCTCCTGCTCCGACACCGCCAGCAGCGCACTGCGCATGGCCCGCCCGGCGACGACAAGGTTGATGTTGGCTTCGGTGGCATGCAACATGCCAGCGATCTCGCGCTCATACATCAGCTGGGCCAGGTCATTGATCTGGGACGATTTCTGGACTCCGTTGATCCCGATCACCGCCCCCACGGCCGCGACGGCGAGAAACCCGCCAATCAGCTTGCTCCCTACCGAAAGCTTCTTGAACCATTCCACGACGTCATTTCCTTTGCTGTGTTCTTGTCGATGGCAAGACACCGTGGATGCTCCGCGCCACAGCCACCCGGCGGCGGCATGCGCCGCCGGGCCCGCAGACCTCCCCCCGACTCAGCGGGATTGTCCAAACACAGCCTGACTACCGTCTACACGATTCGCGCAGTTGTGTGCATGTTTAACGCAAAAGTAACCTCCAGGTGTTTATTTGGCAGCCATTGACCGCAAGGTCTGCTTGTACACTGCGCCACCCAGGAACTCGATGCAGAGCCCAAGGCTCACACCCGGCCACCTCTGGTTTTCTTCCCGCATTCAGCGGTATCGCGCTCTGAACCCAACGTCCGTCCCGTCCCCTTTGCTGTTCGGCAACGACCGTTGCGCCACCTTCTCCACCCCCGCAGCGTTCGGAGAATCGGTCCTGCCCCTGTGGCCCAAGCTCCAGGATTGCGATGCACAGCCACGGGACAAAGCCTTTGCGGGCCAGTCGGCCTCCGTGGTGCTGCCCGGCATATCCGCCATAGCCGCGTCGTTTACGTCGCTGCGTGTTGCGGTGGAAGACAACACGCGCGCCTCCGTGTCCTTCAAGCTGCAAGGCCACAACGAGTTGCGGGTGCAGAACCAGAAGCTGGAGCTGACCGGCCCCCGCTGCGTGTTCATTCCGGCGGGTTCTGGCCCCCAGGAAGCCGTCGGCCAGGGCCAGAACGTGCTCATGCTGCAACTGGACCCCCAGGGGCTGCACATGGCGGCGCGCGCATTGCGGGGTCTGGAAGCGGGGTGCCCGGTCGACCTGGACCATGGGCGGGTCCGCTTTCTGACTTCGCAGATGGGCCCTTCTCTGGAGGCCCTGGCGCGGCACATCGGGGCCACCATCCACCTGCACCTGGACCAGCCAGAGCTGCTGCATCGGCTGGGTTTTCAGGACTTTGTTTACCGCCAGCTGGTGCTGCTGTTCCGGCCGGACTGGCTGACTGCGGAGACCCGCCCACCCCGCCCGGGCAGCCTGCGCGAACGCGTGGCCGTGGACAAGGTGTGCGATGCGATGCTGGCCGAGCCCGGGGCTCGCTTCACCCTCAGCGAGCTGGCCCAGCTGGGCTGCCTGTCGGTCCGGGCGCTGCAATACGCGTTTCAGCACCGGTTTGGGCAGTCCCCCATGCAGTGGCTGCGCGACCAGCGGCTGGCGACCGCGCGCCAACACCTGCTTCAGGACAGCGCGGACAGCATCGCGCAGATTGCCATGGATTGCGGGTTTGCCAGCGCCAGCAGCTTTTCAGCGTTCTACCGTGAGCGCTATGGCGAGTCACCTGCCCAGACCCGCACGCGAAGGGTTTGAAAACCGAAAGGGCGGCCCATGACCCCTGGGGGCCGCCGTGCAAGGGCTCAGTAACCGTGCTGCGCGCGAAAATCCCGCGCCTTGCCAAAGTGCCCGTTGCCAATGAAGGGCACGGGCGGGCGCAGCGCCGATAACGGCGAGGGGTGGTTGGACGTGAGCACCAGGTGCCCCCGGTCTGCGGGAATCCACGCGCGCTTTCCCTGTGCGTGCGAGCCCCAGAGCATGAACACCACCGGACGCGGGCCCTCGGCCACGTGGCGGATGACGGTGTCAGTCAGCTTTTCCCAGCCCTTGCCCGCATGGCTGGCGGCCTGGCCCTCTTCCACCGTGAGGCAGGTGTTGAGCAGCAGCACGCCATTCTTTGCCCACTTGACCAGGCTACCGCCGGGGTTCGGGAACGGGGGAAAGGCCACCCCCAGGTCGCGCTGCATTTCCTTGAAGATGTTCTGCAGCGAGGGCGGCAGCCGCACGCCCGGCGCCACGGAAAATGCCAGACCCTCGGCCTGGCCCCGGCCGTGGTACGGGTCCTGCCCCAGGATGACCACGCGCACGTCTTCGGGTGGCGTCAGGTCCAGCGCGCGCAACGGCTGGGGCGGAAAGATCGCAGCCCCGGCCTGCAGCCGCGCCTGCAAGTGAGCGAGCAACGCCTGCCCACGCGCGCCTGCAAAAAAGGCGTCCACCAAAGGTTGCCAGCCAGGGGCCACCGGCCAGTCGGCGGGTTGGGCCGTCTGGAGTTGCGTGGCGGGCATTTCAGAGGAATTCATGGCGAAATGGGTTGGTAGCGCTAGTTACATATGCTCCAGCAGCTATCAAAAACATAGTGATTGATCACAGTCAAGCGAACAGCTTGGCCAGCGCCAGGCCGGGGTCATCCGCCCGCATGAAGGCCTCGCCCACCAGGAAGGCGTGCACACCCGCGTCGCGCATGGTCTTCACGTCGGCGGGCTTGAGGATGCCGGACTCGGTGACCAGCAAACGGTCCGCAGGCACATCCTTGAGCATGCCCAGGGTGGTGTCCAGCGTGACTTCAAACGTGCGCAGGTTGCGGTTGTTGATGCCCACCAGCGGGGTCTTGAGCTTGAGCGCCCGCTCCAGTTCGGCGCGGTCGTGCACCTCCACCAGCACCGCCATGTCCAGGCTGCGGGCAATGGCCTCGAAGTCAGCCATCTGGGCGTCATCCAGGCTCGCGGCGATCAGCAGGATGGCGTCGGCGCCCATGGCCCGCGATTCGTAGATCTGGTACGCATCCACCATGAAGTCCTTGCGCAGCACAGGCAGCAAGGTGCTGGCGCGGGCCTGCTTCAGGTAGTCGGGCTGGCCCTGAAAGAACTGCCGGTCGGTCAGCACCGACAGGCAGGCCGCGCTGACCTTGCCATCGCCTTCCATATAGCTTTGCGCAATGTCAGCGGGCTCGAAGTCAGCGCGCAGCACGCCCTTGCTGGGGCTGGCCTTCTTGACCTCGGCAATCACCGCCGCCTGGCCCTTGGCGATCTTGGCCCGCAGCGCGCCTTCAAAGTCGCGCGTGAGCACGCGGCTCTCGGCATCGGCGCGCATCGCGTCGAACGGCAGGCGCTTCTTGGCGGCGGCCACTTCTTCGTGCTTGACGGCCACGATCTTGTTGAGGATGTCACTACTCATGGTTGGCTGCCTTGTCGGTTTCGGTGGGCTCAGCGGAGCCCTGTTTCAGAATGCGGGTGAACACGCGGTGCATCACGACCCCGGCCACGATGAACAGGGCAGAGACGCCCAGTGCGATCCAGGTGCCCGGGTCGTGCCACATGGCGGGGTCAGGCCGCCGTATCAGACCGCTGTGGCCAGCGCATGCGTGCGTGTGACCACCTGCTCCAGCTTGGCGAGCGCGGCGCCGGAGGCAATCGCAGCGCGTGCCTTGGCAATGCCCGTCTGGATGGACTCGGCCACGTTGGCGGCGTACAGGGCCACGCCTGCATTCAGGCAGACGATGTCCTGCGCGGCACCGGGTTCGCCCTTCAGCACGCCGATCAGCATCTCACGCGACTGCTCGGGTGTTTCGACCTTGAGGGCGCGGTTGCTCGCCATAGGCAGGCCGAAGTCTTCAGGGTGGATCTCGTATTCGGTGATCTGGCCGTTCTTCAGCTCACCGACCAGCGTGGCGGCGCCCAGGCTCACTTCGTCCATGCCGTCACGGCCGTACACCACCAGCGCGTGTTCTGCGCCCAGGCGCTGCAGCGCGCGCACCTGGATGCCGACGAGGTCGGGGTGGAACACGCCCATCAGGATGTTGGGCGCACCGGCCGGGTTGGTCAGCGGGCCCAGGATGTTGAAGATGGTGCGCACGCCCAATTCCTTGCGCACCGGGGCCACGTTCTTCATGGCCGGGTGGTGGTTGGGCGCAAACATGAAGCCGATGCCGACTTCAGCGATGCACTGGGCGATCTGCTCGGGCTTGAGGTTGATGTGGATGCCCAGGGCCTCCATCACATCGGCGCTGCCGCTTTTGCTCGACACACCGCGCCCGCCATGTTTGCTGACCTTGGCGCCCGCGGCGGCGGCCACGAACATCGAGCAGGTGGAGATGTTGAAGGTGTTGGCACCGTCGCCGCCCGTACCCACGATGTCCACCATGTGGGTCGCGTCCTTGACGTGCACCTTGGTGCTGAACTCGCGCATCACCTGCGCGGCAGCGGTGATCTCGCCGATGGTTTCCTTCTTCACGCGCAGGCCGGTGATGATGGACGCGGTCATGACGGGCGAGAGTTCGCCGTTCATGATGAGCCGCATCAGGTGCAGCATCTCGTCGTGGAAGATTTCGCGGTGCTCGATGGTGCGCTGCAGCGCTTCCTGGGGGGTAATGGGCATGGAATGTCTCCTGGTATTTATGCAGAGGGCTGGTCTGTGAAGGCCAGCTTGAGCCCGAAGCCGATGAACATGGCACCGGCCACGCGGTCCAGCCAGTACATGCCGCGCTGGATCACCCCGGCGCGCCGTGCCATCCACGATGCCGCCAGCGCCCAGCCCACATTGACGGGGACGGCGTTGAGGTTGAACAGCACGCCCAACAGCACAAAGGCCAGCGCCTTGTTGTCCGCGCCCGGCGCGATGAACTGCGGCACAAAGGCCAGGAAGAAGATCGCGACCTTGGGGTTGAGCACATTGGTCCAGAAGCCACCGAGGAACACCTTGCGCAGCGGTGTGTGCTGCGCAGGGGCCGCCTGCGCGGCTGCCAGCGCTGCGCTGTTGCCCCCATCGGCACCGGGCTTGGACAACAGCATGCGCACACCCATCCACATCAGGTACGCTGCTCCGATCCACTTGAGCACGGTGAACGCCGTGGCCGATGCGGCCAGCAGCGCACCCACGCCCACGGCGGCCGCAAAGATGTGCACAAAACACCCAGCCGTGATGCCCAGGCCCGCCACGATGCCCGCGCGGGTGCCGGACTTGAGCGCGTTGGTCACGATGTAAAGCACATCGGGGCCTGGCGTGAGGTTGAGCAGCCAGCCTGCGGCGATAAACATCACCAGCTGGTGGGCGTCGATGAAGCTCATGCGCGCTGCTCCAGAAAGTTCTTGAGCATGGCGTGGCCGTGTTCGGTGAGGATGCTTTCGGGGTGGAACTGCACGCCTTCGATCGCCAGCGTCTTGTGGCGTACGCCCATGATCTCGCCGTCCTCCGTCCAGGCCGTCACCTCCAGCACATCGGGGCAGGTGGCGCGCTCGATGGCCAGCGAGTGGTAGCGGTTGACGGTGAACTGCTCGGGTAGCCCCGCAAACACGCCCTTTTGCGTGGTGGTGATGACGCTGGTCTTGCCGTGCATCAGCTCCTGCGCGCGGATGATGTTGCCGCCGAAGGCCGCGCCAATACTCTGGTGGCCCAGGCAAACGCCCAGGATGGGCAGCTTGCCGGCAAAGTGCTTGATAGCGGCCACCGAGATGCCCGCTTCCGCAGGCGAGCAAGGCCCGGGTGAAATCACCAGGCGGTCGAGCTGGCCCGCGTTGAGGCGCGCCTCGATCTCGGCCACGGTGATCTCGTCGTTGCGGAACACCTCGACCTCGGCGCCCAGTTCACCAAAGTACTGGACGATGTTGTAAGTGAAGCTGTCGTAGTTGTCGACCATCAAGAGTTTCATGCGGCGCTCCCGGCAAGGGCGGGCTCGCGCAAACGGGCGAACTCGCGGTGTTCATAGGCAATGCAGGCTTCCATGAGGCTGCGGTAGATGGCTTCCATCACGTCGGCGTCGCCGCCTTCGGCCTGGGCGCGCTCGCGCACGCGGGCCACGATGGCCTCGATGCGCGCTTCATCGCGCACCTGTTCCACACCTTGCTTGATGCGGGCGGCCTGGGTCATGTAGCCCACGCGCTCCACCAGCAAGGGCACCAGGACGTCGTCCAGCGCGTTCACTTCGCGGCGCACGTCCTGCATGGTGGCGCAGGGTTTGACTCGGGTGATAGCGAGGGTCATTCCAGCCCCTCCTCGACCAGTTCGGCGGCGCGCAGCAGCGCACGGGCCTTGTGTTCGGTTTCTTTCCATTCCAGCTCGGGCACCGAGTCAGCCACCACACCGGCTGCCGCCTGCACGTAGAGCGTTCCGTTCTTGATGATGCCGGTGCGGATCGCAATCGCCACGTCCATGTCGCCCGCGTAGCTCAGGTAGCCGCAGGCGCCGCCGTACAGGCCGCGCTTGGTGGGTTCCAGCTGGTCGATGAGTTCCATGGCGTGCACCTTGGGCGCGCCGGTGAGTGTGCCGGCGGGGAAGGTGGCCTTGAGCACATCCATGCTGGTCATGCCGTCGTGCAGGATGCCTTCCACGTTGCTCACGATGTGCATCACGTGGCTGTAGCGCTCCACTGCAAAGGCCTCGGTCACCTTCACGGTGCCCGTTTTGGCAATGCGGCCGATGTCGTTGCGCGCCAGGTCGATCAGCATCACGTGCTCGGCACGTTCCTTGGGGTCGTTGATGAGTTCAACCTCGGTGGCCTTGTCCTTCTCGGGTGTGGCGCCGCGCGGGCGGGTGCCCGCCAACGGGCGGATGGTGACCTTGGTGCCTTCGTCGGTCTTCTCCTGACGCACCAGGATCTCGGGGCTGGCGCCCACCACATGGAAGTCGCCAAAGTCGTAGAAATACATGTACGGCGACGGGTTCAGCGAACGCAGCGCGCGGTACAGCGACAGGGGCGACTCGGTGTAGCGCTTGTGGATGCGCTGGCCCACCTGCACCTGCATGAAGTCGCCCGCAGCGATCAGCTCCTTGGCGCGCTCCACGGCGGCCAGGTAGTCAGCCTTGGCAAAGTCGCGCTGGGCGGGGTGGCTTTCGGTGGCCCTGACCACGGGGGCACTCACCGAATACTTGAGCTGCTCTTTCAGCTCGCGCAGGCGCTTCTTGGCCTTGGCGTACGCCTCCGGCTGGGCCGGGTCGGCGTAGACGATGAGGTAGAGCTTGCCCGAGAGGTTGTCGATGACGGCCAGCTCCTCGCACTGCAGCAGCAGAATGTCGGGGCAGCCTAGGGTATCGGGTGGGCAGGTGGTCTCCAGCTTCTTTTCGATGTAGCGCACCGCGTCGTAGCCGAAGTAACCGGCCAGGCCGCCACAAAAACGCGGCAGGCCGGGGCGCAAAGCCACTTTGAAACGCTTTTGGTAGGCCTCGATGAAATCGAGCGGGTTGCCTTGCGCGGTCTCGACCACCTGACCGTCGGTCACCACCTCGGTCTTGGCCTGGTCGCCAAAGCCGCTGGCGCGCAGCAGGGTGCGGGCGGGCAGGCCAATGAAGCTGTAGCGCCCGAAGCGCTCGCCGCCCACCACGGATTCGAGCAGGAAGCTGTGCTTGCCGCCGTCTTTGGTGTGCGCCAGCTTCAAATAGAGCGAGAGCGGAGTTTCCAGGTCCGCAAAGGCCTCGGCCATGAGCGGAATGCGGTTGTAGCCTTCGCTGGCCAGGCTTTTGAATTCAAGTTCTGTGATCACGGGGAGGGCTCCCAGCTGTCGCAGCGCGTGTCCCTGTGCAATGGAAAAGGGGCGCTGCGGTCCATTCAATCGGCCTCACCGCATTCGGGTGGAGGCCACGGGTGCACGCTGGGGCTGCTGCCCAGGTGCCATCAGGCGTTCAAAGCGACAGGCTGACGCCAGGGCCAGGCTCCCCGGTCGCTGCAACCTGTGATGAACACGTGGTGAATGAACATGGGCCAAAGTGTAGCAAAGCTTTTTTAGCGGGCTGATTTGACAGCCCTCACAGCGAGATCGCACAACCGCTCGAAAACCCTGTTGCGGCCCGACAGGAGCGCTGCAACAATTTGAAACGAACGACCGTTCTTTTTTAGGAGCTGCGCATGAAATTCCTGACGCGATGCGCTGTGATGGCGGGAGCTTGCCTGTTGGCAGCCAGTGCCATTGCCCAGCCCATTACCGTGGCCGACGTGAAATACGAAGAAACCGCCAGCCTGAGCGGCAGCACCCTGCAGCTCAACGGCGCAGGGGTGCGCTACAAGGCAGTGTTCAAGGTATACACGGCGGGGCTTTATCTCGAAAAGAAAGCTGGCACACCCGCCGACGTCATGGCCCAGAAGGGCCCCAAGCGCATGAGCATCACCATGCTGCGCGACATCGACTCCACCGAGCTGGGCAAGCTGTTCTCGCGCGGCATGGAGGACAACATGGACCGCGCGGCATTCTCCAAGCTCATTCCTGGCGTGCTACGCATGAGCCAGATCTTCTCGGACCACAAGAAGCTGGTGGCGGGAGACCAGTTCCAGATCGACTGGATTCCGGGTACCGGCACCATCATCACCGTCAAGGGCAAGCCGCAGGGAGAGCCCTTCAAGGAACCCGAGTTCTTCAACGCGTTGCTGGGTATCTGGCTGGGCAATGCGCCAGCTGACTGGAAGCTCAAGGACGCGTTGCTGGGCAAGACCGCCCAGTCATCGTCCTAGTCCTCCTAGGGCAAACACCCACGCCCTCCCGGCAAAGGCTGTCGCGCGCCCGACAGACGCGCCCCCTACCCGGGAGTAGCCTGTGCCTCAGTCCCCGCCTCAGCCATTGCCCAACCTTTCCAGCCCTTTTTGACAACGCGACAACCGGCCTCCCGCTGCGTGCACCCGCAGCGCCCGAGGCCACGGCCTGAACCGAGCTTTGTGCGCTATCCGCGCCCCGCAACGAGCCGTCTGTAACGCCCCTTCTGCCCCCAGCCCCCTTACGCGCCAGACACCACCATGAAACTCAGCAACCTTTCCGTCGGCCTGCGCCTGGGCGCATCCTTCGGCGCCATTCTTCTCATCACGGCTCTAATTGCGGCCACAGGGATGTGGCGCATTGCCAGCCTGCAAAGTGCCAGCGAGCGCGTCGCCACGCAGGAGATCGAGCAGCAAACCCTTGTGGAGGACTGGGCGTCAGACATCCGGCTGAACTGGGTACGCACCGAGGCCTTCCTCAAGGCCATCGACCGCGACTACATGGACAAGCTCACCGCCGATACCCAGGCGACGGCGAAGGGCATGGAAGCCAAGGTCAAGCGCATTGAGGCACTGGTGCAAGGCGACCAGGCCAAGGGGCTTCTGGCCGCAATTGCGACGGCCCGGCAGGCCTACAACGACAAGCTCAACGAAATCCGGGAACTGCACCGCGGTGGCGAACCCAACGTGCCCGCCCTCGTGGACAAGGACCTGCGCCCGCTGGCCGACAAATACCTTCAATCCCTCGACGACCTGCGCAAAACCATGGCCGCCCAGCTGGCCGAAAGCCAGGCAGACACCTCCACCCTGGCCAAAGCCAGCCAGGTGCTGTTGGGCGTAGGCACGCTGGTGGCCGTCGCGCTCGGCGCATTGATGGGCCTGACCGTCACGCGCTCCATCGTGCGCCCCTTGCAGCAAGGCCAACAAGCCGCCGAAAGCATTGCAGATGGCGACCTGACCCACCCCATTACCACCAGCGGCAATGACGAAACCGGCCAGTTGCTGCAGGCACTGTCCACCATGCAATCGCGCCTGGCCACCATCGTGGGCAACGTGCGCAACAGTGCCGAGGGCGTGGCCACGGCCAGTGCCGAGATTGCATCCGGCAACAACGACCTGAGTGCCCGCACAGAACAGCAGGCCAGCGCACTGGAGGAAACCGCAGCCTCCATGGAAGAGCTGGGCTCCACCGTGCGCCAGAACGCCGACAACGCCCGCACCGCCAACCAGCTGGCCATGAGTGCCAGCACCGTGGCCGTGCAGGGCGGAGACGTTGTGGCCGAGGTGGTGGACACCATGAAGGGCATCAACGACAGCAGCCGCAAGATCGCAGACATCATCAGCGTCATCGACGGCATCGCCTTCCAGACCAACATCCTGGCGCTGAACGCGGCTGTGGAGGCCGCACGCGCGGGCGAACAGGGTCGGGGCTTTGCCGTGGTGGCGGGCGAGGTGCGCAGCTTGGCACAACGCAGCGCCGAGGCCGCCAAGGAGATCAAGGGTCTGATTGGGACCAGCGTGGAACGCGTGGAGCGCGGCACGGCCCTGGTGGACAAGGCCGGCGCCACGATGACCGAAGTGGTCAGCGCCATCCGGCGCGTGACCGACATCATGGGCGAGATCAGCGCTGCCAGCAGCGAACAAAGCCAGGGCGTCTCACAGGTCGGCGAGGCCATCACGCAGATGGACCAGGCCACCCAGCAAAACGCCGCCCTGGTGGAACAAAGTGCGGCCGCCGCCGACAGCCTCAAGACCCAGGCCGGCCAGCTGGTGGATGCCGTGGCGGTCTTCCGCCTCTCGGACAACGCCACGCGCCACACCAGCACCGTGCCCGCCCCCGTGCGCAGCAATCCCCCCGCGTCATCACGTCTGGACTACCGCAGCGTGGCGCCGCGCCAGCTGACCGCCTGAACAGGCAGGCTCGGCCAGCTCAGGCGAGCTGCGCCAGCGCATCCACAAAACCATCGGCATCCACGGCCCGCACGGGCTGGCCGTGGTTGTAGCCATAGGTGACCAGCACCACCGGGCAGCCCGCAGCCCGCGCGGCCTGCGCATCGTTGCTGGAGTCGCCCACCATGAGCGTGCGCGCGGGGTCGGTACCCAAGGCTTCGCAGGTCTTGAGCAAAGGCAACGGATCGGGCTTCTTGCGCTCGAACGAGTCGCCACCGAAGACCTTCTCGAAATAGCCGTCAAGCCCCTTGGACTGCAGCAAGGGCAGCGCAAAGTCCCGGGGCTTGTTGGTCAGACAGGCGAGACGCAGCCCCCGGGCGCGCAAAGCCTGGAGCCCCGCCTCCACACCGTCATACACCCCGGCATACTGACCATTGATGGCGAGATAGTGGCGTTGGTAGCTGGCCCAGGCCGATGGATAAAACGCTTCAATTTCAGTAGCAACAGAGGCATGATTTATCTGCGCCAGCACGTGGTGGAGCACTAAACGTAGCAAATGCTCCGACCCCTTGCCCACCATGTGTTCGATGGTCTGTGCCGCAATCGACGGCAGCTCCAGTTCGCGCAGCATGCGGTTCAGTGCCTCGTTGAAATCACCCATGGTGTCCACCATGGTTCCGTCCAGGTCGATGATGGCGGCGTCCACGCCGGTGTGGTCTATCGGAATAAAGTTCACAAATGCGAAATAGAGTTTGCAACTTTTCGGATCGTAAGGCCTAGCGCCTCGGAATAGAGTTTGCAATCGATGGTCACGTTGCCCGCAGCCACGGCACAAGCTGGCGCAAGCTGACCTGCATGTGGGCCAGGCCGACGGCTTTGCAGGGCGGATTCTGCCCGACAGCGAGGGACCCTAGCGGGCCCTAAGCGGTCGAAACTCAACCCGTGGTCTCTGGCATAGCACCAGGCGCAGTTAGCGCCACTTCTCCAGACGCATACCGGTAATCAATGGCGCCACTACAGCAACGAGCCAGACTACTTTGCTCGTCATGGGATCAGCCAAGGGTGCTAGAACCCAAGCAGCAGGAATCAACACCGATGCGCAAAGAAACACCGTACGCCGATGAAAAACGCTAGCAATGTAGTGCTGACAGACCGGGCAGATGTCCGGGTGCGACTTCGTCGGAGGAACGAAGCCGATTTCGCGATTACACCAAGGACATTTCATAGTAGCTGTGACAACTAAGTTCGACTGTTGGCCGCGATGCGGAGTGTTGCGGCTTCTTCTGGTCGGTTTGAACGGCATCAGCCAGCGGCCGGTATTGGCCGGTTTCTGCCCCACGCTGAGGGACGCTAGCGGGCGGCCCTCAACCACCTTTTAGAAGAACCACCCGTAAGCTGACTTTGGCTTGCCGCACGCTGCTGTTGGAAATCCCGATGTCTGCTAGCTGCAAAACTATAGTTGGCTGAGTTGACGCTGCCGCGCTTCGCAGAATTCTTATACCTGGATGATTGCACAGGCGATCCCTTGCAACCCTGTGCTGCAAGCCGCTTCCGGCAAGGGCCGTGCCCAGGATATCCCGCATGGTCCAGTTTATTCCGCAGATTTCGCGGGATACATTACGTTGGAACTCACCGTGGCCATCTTTCACAATCACGCACGCCCATGAAAACATCCGATAGAACACGCGCTTGGCTCGTCGCACCACTTATTGCTTCCACTGTGGTCGTGGGCTCAGTCCGGGCAAGCTTCGCACAATCGAGCCAAGAGTTTCCGACGCAGCGCGAGTGGGCATACGGTCAGCAGCCGGATCTTCATACGGGCGATCTCCAGCCAGAGGCTACGCTTATGAGCCGGAACACGTTGCCACGTCCCGCCGAGACGAAATTGACCAACTACGGATACATCTCGGTACGCAATGACCCCCGACGGCCTGTGAAGGTTGCGTTGACTATAGAGAAGCGGCTGCAGGGAGCAGGTGCGATGGACTGCAAACCATCCGGTTGCATAGTGAAGGTTCGTTTTGGCACAGCTTCTCTTATGAGATTCCGTGCTCTACCTGGCAAAGACTGGCCTGAACAGATCGTTCTAGAGGATGGAGCTGCATTTGCGAGAGAGGCGTCTCGGACCGCCGGAGCAATCGATGTGCAGTTCACCGACTTGGAAAACGGGACGGTCATTTATCACTTTGCGTCCGCTGCTCCACTGAGAATGGAGAGGTTAACGCCACTGCAGAAGTGAAGAAATTTGGCGCCTCTTCGGCAGATTGCAATGTATGTTCTTGAGCTACGAAATGAGGCCTAACTTATAGGGCGTACAGACACGTTAAGCATCCACTTTAATCTGCCGCTACAGACCGCTCCTGGCAGGATTTGAGCACCGCTCACCTCCCGTTTGTTGTCCAAATGCTCAGATCCCGCACGGTTTTACCGCTGCTTGCAGAGATGGGGGCCCAAACAGAAAGGGCTCCCAAAGAGAGCTCGATCTGCCTGCCCGCCCCTGCGGCTCAGTTAACACTCCCCATGGCAACAGCACCCGCAAATGCAAAGTGCCACCACCATGGGAAGTCCCGCAACTGCTTCAAACCAACTCAAGCAGTTGGTCTACCAGATTACATGGCGTTGAATTCACCCGAGGGTACTGACGGACGAGTTTTCGTGAAAGTGAGCGACGTTTGTCATCTGCTAGGGATGGCTACCAGCAGCAACCTAAGAGTAGGCCAGCGATTGCGAGACCTAGAGAAGCTGCGGTAGGCGAGCGCACTACAGATACACCGTGCTTGGGGTGTGACGGATAGACCTTTGACAGATGCTAGATCGCCTGCCGCTCGATGCGGTTCACGTTAGTTTGGCCCTGTACAGTGTTGATTTCCACGCAGAAGTGACCCACTAATCCCCATGACTGATCGGAAGCAATCTTAAAACTGGGAGCTGGCTTTCCTGTTTAGGCTGTGAGGTTCAGGGCCAGCATGTTGGCAATACATACTTGGGGCTTGGCATTGACGATTTGCCCTACTACGGTACGAGGTACGTGAGTCGAACCTTCGACGATCAGATCATGCACCCCAACATGTGCGAAGCGCTTATCGTTACTCATACACCTTCCGGCCTCATTGACCATTTCCAGAGCTATTTCAGGCTCGACGTAGCCCAACAAGCCCACAACGCCGTTGGTCTCGTAAGTGTTAGAGCCGATCCAATCCTGACCACCAGGGGATGCGGACAAAAACTTGGACTACCAGGAGGTAGTTCATGTATTCCTACGAAGATCGAATCCGAGCCGTTGAGCTCTACATCAAGCTGGGCAAGC
>NZ_JACUZU010000008.1:0-246262 GCF_014851475.1 Acidovorax sp. ACV02 | reverse complement strand
GCCCAGCTGCCGTATGGTGGGCCTGACGCGCTTGCCCAGCTTGATGTAGAGCTCAACGGCTCGGATTCGATCTTCGTAGGAATACATGAACTACCTCCTGGTAGTCCAAGTTTTTGTCCGCATCCCCTGGTGGTCAGGATTGGATCGGCTCTAACAGACCGAGGGATAGCTGCCCAGAGCCATGCGCCCTTCCTTGCCCTCATGCCGATACTTCCAGAACCAACGCCTCGATCCCCCGGGAGCAACCTCCAGATACAGGCCTCCCGAGTCCGACAAACGCTCCCGCTTCGATGTGGGGGAACAGACGGCGTTACGACACTGTGCGTCGGTCAACATGGGGAACACCTCCAGAGGTTCAGCTCGGATTTCCCCTCGGAAATGGGGGAACAAATACCGCCAGTCTACCCTTTTCGGATTTTGTTCCCCCGTCTGTTCCCCCGCCTCAGCCTGGCTGCCAGGAGATCGCTCCGGACGTCTCCACACCGTAACCCATTGATTTACCAAAGAAAAAGGGCGTTCACCGGATGTTGGTGAACGCCCTTGGACGTCGTAATGGTGGAGCTGGCGGGAATTGAACCCGCGTCCGCAAGCCTTCGTCAGGCAGATCTACATGTTTAGCGGTCTGATTTGGATCTCGCTACCCATGTCGCGCAGTCGCACGCTACATGGGCCGCCAGCACCCTATTTTCTCGCCTCCACCCAAGGTACCCGGATGGAAGCCAGCCCATGTAATTATCCTTGCAGCCGGGAGGCACTGATTGCTCAGAACCCCCTTGCCCAGCCCATCGGCCAACTGTTGCAAGGCTCACTGGCAATTAAGCAGCGAGTGCGAAACGTTCGTCGTTTGCAGTTAGTTTGTTAAATCGAGATTTACGAGCGTGACTCAAGCTCGACATGCACCACACTGATCCCGAACCCACGTCGAAACCAGGACAGCCCCTAGACTTCTTATTTTAGGCGTTCGCGAGCAATTGCAAGAGCTCGCTGGGAGATTTAATTGCGGCGTGCGCGCCCCACTCTGCAGGGTCGGTCTTGGCGCCCAAATAGCCGTAGATGGCGGCCACTGTACCCATGCCTGCCGCCAGACCTGCCACGATGTCACGCTCGTCATCACCCACGTAAATGCACTGCTCCGGCGGCACACGCAACCGCGCAGCCGCTTCCAGCAGGGGCGCGGGATGGGGCTTGGCGTGTGGCGTGGTGTCGCCACTGACCACTGCCGAAGCGGTGGCAAACAGCGGAATGGCCTGGGTCAGGGGTTCGGTAAAGCGGGCAGCCTTGTTGGTGACCACACCCCACGTCATGTTACGTTCGAGAATCTGGTGAACCAATTCAGGCACACCTTCAAAAATGGTGGTCTGCTCGGTCATGCGAGTTTCATAGTTCACGAAAAACTCTTCGCGCATGACGGCAAAGTCTGGGTGATCTGGCCTCATGCAAAAGGCTTCTGCCAGCATGCCACGGGCCCCTGCTCCCGCCATGGGGCGATATCGGGCCGGGGGCAGCGAAGGCAGACCTCGGTCGGTGCGCATTTTGTCTGCAGCCGCCCCCAAGTCTGGTGCGCTGTCGATCAGAGTCCCATCCAAATCAAAAAGGACTGCGCGAATGCCATGAAAAACGGTAGCCATATCAGCCCAGGCGACGCGCGGCAAACAGGTAATTGACGCTGGTGTTGGCGCTGAGCCAATAGCGACGCGTGAGGGGGTTGTATTCCAGGCCCTTGGTGTGCAGAACATCCAAGCCCGCACTACGGCAATGCCCTGCAAGCTCGCTGGGGCGGATCATCTTGGCGTATTCGTGGGTGCCGCGCGGCAGCATGTTAAGCACGTATTCCGCGGCCACAATGCCCAGCATAAACGCCTTGGCGTTGCGATTGATGGTGGAGAAAAAGACCCAGCCCCCGGGTTTGACCAACGTGGCGCACGCGCGGACCACCGAGGCGGGATCCGGGACATGCTCCAGCATTTCCATGCAGGTCACCACATCAAAACCAGCAGGTTGCTCCAAGGCCATCGCTTCAGCGCTGATTTCACGGTACTGCACGTTTTGGGTTCCAGCCTCCAGAGCATGCAACTGCGCCACGCGCAACGCCTTGGTTGCCAGGTCAATACCCAGCACGTCTGCCCCCTTGCGCGCCATGGAGTCGGCCAAAATGCCACCGCCACAACCCACATCCAGCACGCGTTTGCCGGTCAAGGCGCCCAGGCCGTGAATCCAGTCAAGCCGCAGCGGGTTGATCTGGTGCAAGGGACGAAATTCACTGTCAGGGTCCCACCACCGGTGGGCAAGTTCGGAAAACTTGGCCAATTCGGCCGGATCTGCATTGACGGTTTCGATCATGTCGCTGATTGTCCATGAAGGGAGAGTACGAAAAGCCCTGGACGCAAAAAAGCCCCGCGAGCGGGGCTTTTTTGTGAAGCAATCCGAAGATTACTGAGCGGCGCGGGTGCCAACCACTTCGATTTCCACGCGACGGTTCTTCGCACGGCCTTCGGCGGTCTTGTTGTCAGCCACGGGTTGCTTTTCGCCCTTGCCTTCGGTGTACACGCGGTTCTTTTCGATGCCCTTGGACACCAAGTAAGCCTTCACGGCTTCAGAACGACGCACCGACAGCTTCTGGTTGTAAGCATCAGAGCCGACGGAGTCAGTGTGACCCACAGCAATGATCACTTCCAGATTGATGCCCTTGACCTTGGAAACCAGGTCGTCCAGCTTGGCCTTGCCTTCTGGCTTGAGCACCGACTTGTCGAAGTCGAAGAAGGCGTCAGCAGCGTAGGTCACCTTGGTGGCGACTGCAGGAGCTGGTGCGGGAGCGGGTGCAGGGGCGGCAGCAGGTGCTGGAGCAGCAGCAGGAGCTGGTGCAGCGGCAGGAGCGGGAGCAGCGATTGCGCCGTCGCAGCCAGGAGCTGCCGTAGCAGGCGTCCAGTTGGCATCGCGCCAGCAGTATTCGTTGGTACCGTTCTTCCAGACCAGTTGGCCAGAAGCATCGCGCCAGTTGTCAACGGTTTGTGCGCCAGCGGCGGTTGCGAGCGCTGCAGAGGCAAACAACATCGCCACTTTGTTCAGTTTCTTCATGGTTCTCCTCTTGGGGAAAAAGCCGCAGCCGCGCTGCGAATCAGGACGCCTGGGGTGACCACCACCCTAAGCGTTCAAACGATTGTGCCATACGTAACAGGGCAAAAGCTGCGCGCGCTGGTCGGGGCCCGTAGGACAAAACCTGAATTGCTTCGATATGTTGCGCCGTCGCTACACGGTCTTACGCCTAAAATGGCTCTCCTTTGCCGCTCCCGCCGTCCCAATGACCCAGTTTGCCAAAGAAACCCTGCCGATCAGCCTCGAAGAAGAGATGCGGCGCAGTTACCTCGATTACGCGATGAGCGTGATTGTGGGTCGTGCACTGCCCGACGCGCGTGACGGCTTGAAGCCTGTGCACCGCCGCGTTCTTTTCGCCATGCATGAGCTCAATAACGACTGGAACCGGCCTTATAAAAAGTCGGCTCGTATCGTGGGCGACGTGATCGGCAAATACCACCCGCACGGGGACTCTGCGGTGTACGACACCATTGTGCGGATGGCGCAGGACTTCTCGTTGCGCCATATGCTGGTGGATGGGCAAGGTAATTTCGGATCCGTGGACGGCGACAACGCTGCGGCCATGCGATACACCGAAATCCGCCTGGCCAAAATCGCCCATGAAATGCTGGGAGATATTGACAAGGAAACTGTCGATTTCGGCCCCAACTACGACGGCAGCGAGAAAGAACCGCTGGTATTACCCAGCAAGCTGCCCAACTTGCTGGTGAATGGATCGGCGGGTATTGCGGTGGGTATGGCCACCAACATTCCGCCACATAACCTCAACGAAGTGGTCGATGCGTGCCTGCACATGCTGCGCAATCCCGAGACGACCATCGATGAGTTGATGGAAATCATCCCGGCCCCAGACTTCCCCACCGCCGGCATCATCTACGGCATTAACGGCGTGAAGGATGGCTACCGCACCGGACGCGGCAAGGTGGTGATGCGTGCCAAGTGCCACTTTGAGGACATCGACCGCGGCCAGCGCCAGGCCATCATCGTGGACGAGCTGCCCTACCAGGTCAACAAGAAGACGCTGCAGGAGCGTATGGCCGAGCTGGTGCACGAAAAGAAGATCGAAGGCATCAGCCACATCCAGGACGAGTCGGACAAATCCGGCATGCGCCTGGTGATCGAACTCAAGCGCGGTGAAGTGCCCGAGGTGGTACTCAACAACCTGTACAAGCAGACGCAGCTGCAGGACACGTTCGGCATGAACATGGTGGCGCTGATTGACGGCCAGCCCCGCCTGTGCAACCTGAAGGATCTGATCAGCGTCTTCCTGCAGCACCGCCGCGAAGTGGTGACTCGCCGCACGGTGTTCGAGCTGCGCAAGGCACGCGACCGTGGCCATGTGCTGGAAGGCTTGGCCGTGGCCTTGGCCAACATCGACGACTTCATCGCCATCATTCGCAACGCGCCCACGCCGCCTGTGGCCAAGGCTGAGCTGATGGCCCGCCCCTGGGACAGCAAGCTGGTGCGCGAGATGCTCACGCGCACGCGTGCCGATGGCGGTGTGATCAACGCCGACGACTATCGCCCCGACGGCCTGGAAAAGGAATTCGGCATGGGCCAGGACGGCCTGTACCGGCTGTCGGAAACGCAGGCCCAGGAAATCCTGCAGATGCGCCTGCAACGCCTCACGGGCCTGGAGCAGGACAAGATCGTCGCCGAGTACAAGGAAGTCATGGCGGTCATCGAAGACCTGCTGGACATCCTGGCCAAGCCCGAGCGCGTGTCGGTCATCATCGGCGACGAACTCACCTCCATCAAGCAGGAGTTCGGCCAGCACAAGCTGGGCGCACGTCGCTCCATCGTTGAATACAGCGCACAGGATCTCTCCACTGAGGACCTGATCACCCCCACCGACATGGTGGTGACGCTGTCCCACACCGGCTACATCAAGAGCCAGCCCCTGTCCGAATACCGTGCCCAAAAGCGTGGCGGACGCGGCAAGCAGGCGACCGCGACAAAGGAAGATGACTGGATCGACCAGCTCTTCATCGCCAACACACACGACTACATCTTGTGCTTCTCCAACCGTGGCCGCCTGTATTGGCTCAAGGTGTGGGAAGTGCCGGCAGGCTCGCGCGGCTCGCGTGGACGCCCCATCGTCAACATGTTCCCGCTGCAGGACGGCGAAAAGATCAACGTGGTACTGCCGCTCACCGGCGACATGCGCAGCTTCCCTGCGGACCGCTACGTGTTCATGGCCACAAGCATGGGCACCGTGAAGAAGACGGCACTGGACGAGTTCAGCAACCCGCGCAAGGGCGGCATCATTGCCGTGAACCTGGATGACGGCGACTACCTGATCGGTGCCGCCCTCACCGATGGCAAGCACGACGTCATGTTGTTCAGCGACGGTGGCAAGGCCGTGCGCTTCGACGAAAACGATGTGCGTCCCCTGGGCCGTGCGGCACGTGGCGTGCGCGGCATGATGCTGGAAGACGGACAGAGCGTGATCGCCATGCTGGTCGCCGAAGACGAAACGCAGAGTGTGTTGACTGCTACAGAAAACGGCTACGGCAAGCGCACCAGCATCGTCGAGTACACCCGCCATGGCCGTGGCACCAAGGGCATGATCGCCATCCAGCAGAGCGAGCGCAACGGCAAGGTCGTTGCCGCCACGCTGGTGCACGCGGATGACGAGATCATGCTGATCACCGACAAGGGCGTGCTGGTACGCACCCGCGTGAGCGAGATCCGCGAACTGGGTCGTGCCACGCAGGGCGTGACGTTGATCGCACTGGACGAAGGCTCCAAGCTCAGTGGCTTGCAGCGCATTGTTGAGAACGACGCCAATGTGACGGATGCAGAAGCTGATGGGGATGCAAGCCCGGACAGTGGCACTTCCTCCGCACCTGAAGCCCCCGACGCCTGACCACCGCAGGGCGTGAAGTCGCCCTGCCAACGCTATCAAAAGCGAAGCATCAGGCGCTTATTGAATAAGCGCCTGATGCATTTTTAGCTCATCTCATGAAACGCCCTTACAACTTCTCCGCAGGCCCTGCCGCCATCCCCTCCGAAGTCCTGGAACAAGCCGCCGCCGAGATGCTGGACTGGCACGGCAGCGGCATGGGTGTGATGGAAATGAGCCACCGCGGCAAGGAGTTTCTGTCCATCTACGAAAAGGCGGAAGCCGACCTGCGCGAGCTGCTGGCCGTGCCGTCGCATTTCAAGATCCTCTTCATGCAAGGTGGTGGCTTGGCCGAAAACGCCATCGTTCCGCTCAACCTGTCGCGTGCCGGCGTGGTCGATTTTGTGGTGACCGGCAGCTGGAGCCAGAAGTCGCAAAAGGAAGCACGCAAATATGCGTCCGAAGTCAACATCGTTGCCACGGGTGAAGAGACGGGCTATACCACCGTGCCGGACCCAGCTTCGTGGACAGTGAGTCGGGGCGCGAGCTACCTGCACCTGTGCAGCAACGAAACCATCCACGGCACCGAGTTCCACCAGCTGCCCGACCTCAAGGCGCTGGGCAGCGATGCGCCGCTGGTGATCGATTTCTCCTCGCATGTGGCGTCGCGGCCTGTGGACTGGAGCCGCGTGGGCCTGGCCTTTGGCGGCGCGCAAAAGAATCTGGGGCCCGCTGGCCTCACGCTGGTGATCGTGCGCGACGACCTGCTGGGCCATGCCCTCCCCGCCTGCCCCAGTGCCTTCGACTACAAAATCGTGGCCGACAACCAGTCCATGTACAACACGCCGCCCACCTGGGGCATCTACGTCGCCGGGCTGACCTTCCAGTGGCTCAAGCGCCAGACCGAAGGCAGCCTGACTGGCGTGGCCGCCATGGAGCAGCGCAACATCGCCAAGGCCACGCTGCTGTACAACGCCATCGACCAATCACAGCTGTACGTCAACAAGGTGGCGGCCAACTGCCGCTCGCGCATGAACGTCCCGTTCTTCCTGCGTGACGAAAGCCGTAACGACGCCTTCCTGGCCGGTGCCAAGGAGCGCGGGCTGCTGCAGCTCAAGGGCCACAAGTCCGTGGGAGGCATGCGCGCCAGCATCTACAACGCCATGCCATTGGCGGGCGTGCAGGCGCTGGTGGACTACATGCGAGAATTTGAGCAAAAGCACGCCTGAGCGCGCACCCGACACGACAGCAACAAAAAACGGCTCCCAGAGCACGCACCGCTACCCCACCGTCCATGAACAATCCGCAAGCCTCACCCGACCTCGCCAGCCTGCGCGTGCAGATCGACAGCATCGACCAGCAACTGCTCACGCTGCTGAACCAGAGGGCGCTGGTGGCCGAACAGGTGGGTGAGGTCAAGAAACGTGAGGGCACGCCCTTCTTCCGCCCCGACCGTGTGGCGCAGGTCATCGACAAGATCACCAACGCCAACCCGGGCCCGCTCAAGGGTGCGCACGTGGCGGCGATCTGGCGCGAGATCATGTCTGCCTGCCTGGCCCTCGAATCACCCCAGCGTGTGGCCGTGCTGGGCCCCGAGGGCACGTTCTGCGAGCAGGCCGCGATTGAATTCTTCGGCGGTGCCGCCGATCTGATGTACTGCGCCAACTTCGACGAGGTGTTCCACGCCACGGCGGCGGGCAGTGCCCAATATGGTGTGGTGGGCGTAGAGAACTCCACCGAGGGCGTGGTCACCCGCTCTCTGGACCTGTTCCTGCACACCCCTACGCATGTGGTGGGCGAGGTCAGCCTGCTGGTGCGCCACAACCTGCTGCGCACCAGCAACTCGCTCGATGGCATCGAAGTGGTGCTGGCCCATCCGCAAGCACTCGCACAGTGCCAGGCGTGGTTGTCCAAGCACCTGCCGCATGCCGAGCGCCGCCCGGTGTCCAGCAATGCCGAAGGCGCGCGACTGGCCACCACCAACCCGGCCTGGGCAGCACTCTCCAGCGAGCGTGCGGCCACCCAGTTTGGCTTGCACATCGTCTCCCACGCCATCCAGGACGACGCCTACAACCGTACCCGCTTCGCCATCATCTGCCTGCCCCACACGCTGCAGACGCCGCCTCCTTCGGGCAAGGATTGCACCAGCCTCGTGGTGTCGGTGCCCAACCGCCCCGGCGCCGTGCACGACCTGCTGGTGCCGCTCAAGACGCACGGCGTGTCCATGACGCGCTTTGAGTCGCGCCCTGCCCGCACGGGCCAGTGGGAGTACTACTTCTACATCGATCTCGACGGCCACCCCGCCCAGCCCCACGTGGCACGGGCGCTGGAAGAACTGCGCAGCCTGTGTGCGTTCTACAAGGTCCTGGGCACTTACCCCGTGTCATCCTGAGGAGCAGCCGCCATGTTTGAACAATTGGGACTGATCGGCTGTGGGCTCATGGGAGGCTCATTCGCCCTGGCCATGAAGAAGGCCGGGTTGGTCAAACGCGTGGTGGGCTACAGCAAGTCGCCCTCCACCACCGACCGCGCCCGCCAGCTGGGCGTGATCGACGTCGAGGCGCCTTCCGCGCTACTGGCTGTGGCGGGCGCCGACATTGTGCTGGTGGCAGTCCCCGTGGCAGCCACCGAGGCCACCCTCAAGGCCATCAAGCACCTTGTCACCCCCCAGATGCTCATCATGGACGTGGGGTCGACCAAGTCTGATGTGGTGCAGGCCGCACAGCGTTCGCTGCGGGACCAGGTGGGCTCCTTTGTGCCCGCGCACCCCATCACGGGGCGCGAAGTGTCGGGCGTGGAACACGCCGAAGCCGACCTGTACAGCGGGCGCCAGGTGATCCTGACTCCCACCGAGCGCACCCTGACGGCCCAGCTGCAGGACGCCGAAAAGATCTGGACTGCGCTGGGCTGCCGCGTGACCAGCATGTCGCCGGAGTCGCACGACGCGGCCTTTGCCGCCGTCAGCCACCTGCCCCATTTGCTCGCGTTTGCAATGATGAACAGCATCACGGGCCAGACGCACGGTGACGACTTTCTGTCCCTCGCAGGCCCCGGGTTCCGCGACTTCACCCGCATTGCCGCCAGCGACCCCAAGGTGTGGCGCGACATTCTGCTGTCCAACCGGGACGAGCTGATTGCCCAGTCCAAGCTGTTCCAGCAGGCCCTGCGCAACATCGAGCAGGCCATGGAAAAAGGCAATGCCCAGGCGCTTGAAGACATGCTGACCTTGGCCAGCGAAACCCGTGCGCATTGGCGCATGGGCGCGAAGAGAAAGTAACCCCCTGAGCCGCCTGCGGCGCCTTCCCCCAAGGGGGACGCACCCGGTGGCCTGGCAAAGCCAGCTCCACGGGTGCACTGGGATGGGGCTGCGCCAGTAATGACGGGCGCTTGCACCCAATGGACGAAAGATACCGATGTACAGCACCGCATTCCTTGATCTCCCCCCCCTGCAAGCCGCTGCAGGCGAAGTCCATCTGCCGGGCTCCAAGAGCATCTCCAACCGGGTGCTGCTGCTGGCGGCGCTGAGCAATGGCACCACCACCGTGCACGACCTGCTGGCGTCCGACGACACGCGCGTGATGCTGGACGCTCTGCGCCAGATCGGGTGCACGGTGGATGAGGCTGGAAGCACGGTGCGTATCACGGGCCTGGGTGGCCGCCTGCCCCAATCCCCCGCCAAGCTGTTCCTGGGCAATGCGGGCACGGCCATGCGCCCACTCACTGCAGCGCTGGCACTGCTGGGCGGCGAGTTCGAGCTGTCCGGCGTCCCGCGCATGCACGAGCGCCCGATTGGCGACCTGATTGATGCCCTGCGCCAGCTGGGCTGCCAGATCGACTACCTGGGCAACGACGGCTACCCACCACTCAGGATCGCCCACGGCCAGGGCGTGCCTTCGCTGGCGCTGGCCGCGCCCATCCGCGTACGTGGCGACGTGTCCAGCCAGTTCCTCACAGCCCTGCTCATGGCGCTGCCGCTGGCGGCTGGCGCGCAGGCCATCGTGATCGAGGTGGTGGGCGAGCTGATCTCCAAGCCCTACATCGCCATCACGCTGCAGTTGCTGGCGCGCTTTGGCATCGTGGTCGAGCACCAGAACTGGCAGCGTTTCACCATCCCTGCATGCAGCCGCTACCAGTCGCCCGGCAGTATTCATGTGGAGGCAGACGCCTCATCCGCTAGCTATTTCATAGCGCTTGGAGCAATAGCGACTGGCGCTACTGGCCAAAAAGATGCCAAATCCGGCATCAAGATACAAGGCGTGGGCCTCGACTCGATCCAGGGCGATATTCGCTTTGTCGAAGCGGCCCGGGCCATGGGCGCGGTGATCACCGGGGGCCCCAACTGGCTGCAGATCGAACGCGGCGCCTGGCCCCTCAAGGCCATTGACCTGGACTGCAACCACATCCCTGATGCGGCCATGACGCTGGCCGTGATGGCCCTGTATGCCGAGGGCACGACCACGCTGACCAACATCGCTAGCTGGCGCGTGAAGGAAACCGACCGCATCGCCGCCATGGCCACCGAGCTGCGCAAGCTCGGCGCCACGGTGGAGGAAGGTGCGGACTACATCCGCGTGACGCCTCCCGCCCAGTCCGCTGACTGGAAAGCCGCCAGCATCCACACCTACGACGACCACCGCGTGGCCATGTGCTTCTCGCTGGCCGCCTTCAACCCGGCGCGTCTGCCGGTGCGCATCGAAGACCCCAAGTGCGTAGCCAAGACCTTCCCGGACTATTTCGAGGCGCTGTTCTCGGTCGCCCAGGTCGACACAGCCCACATCCCGGTGATCTGTATTGACGGCCCCACGGCCTCGGGCAAGGGCACGGTGGCGGCGGCGGTGGCGCAACGGCTGGGCTATCGCTTTTTGGATTCCGGCGCGATGTACCGCATCACCGCCCTCGCCGCGCTGCGGGCGGGTTTCGCCATCGATGCGGACCACGAAGCCCGTATCGCCACCCTGGCCCAGACGCTGCCGGTGCGGTTTGAGGGCGGCAAGGTGTGGCTGGGCAGCGACGACGTGACCGAGGCCATCCGCACCGAAGAAGCCGGTATGAACGCGTCCCGTGTGTCCGCCCTGCCTGCCGTGCGCACGGCGCTGGTGGACCTGCAACACAGCTTCCAGCGCCTGCCGGGGCTGGTGGCCGATGGCCGCGACATGGGCACCGTGATCTTCCCCGAGGCCCCCTTGAAGGTGTATCTCACGGCCAGCGCCGCCTGCCGCGCAGAACGCCGTTATAAGCAGTTGATTTCTAAGGGTTTTTCGGCTAGTATCGAAGACCTTCGCGCAGATTTGGAGGCGCGCGACGCCCGGGACAGTTCCCGTAGCGTTGCACCCTTGAAGCCCGCGCAAGACGCTCTGGTCCTGGACAACTCCGATTTGACGATTGAACAAGCCGTCGAAAAGGTTTTGGCCTGGTGGCAGGAGCGCCAGCCCTTCGCAGCTTCTGCGCAGCGCTGACAATGTGGAGCCCTCGGGCTCCAGGCAGTGCCGAAAGGCCTTGCCACAGGCCCACGCAGCCCCCATCGCGCGTCAGCGCACAGGTTGTGTGGATCGATAACCTAACCCGCGGCTCTGCCGCAAAAAACCACCGCAAGCAGCTATAAAAACGGTAGCAATGGTGCTGCCGGAATCCTGTTTGTGGCAAGGAAACACATGTCCGAATCTTTTGCCGCCCTTTTTGAAGAATCCTTGCAGCGCACGGAAATGCGCCCAGGCGAAGTCATCACCGCTGAAGTCGTGCGCGTCGAGCACAACTTCGTGGTCGTGAACGCTGGCCTCAAGTCCGAAGCCTACGTGCCGCTGGAAGAGTTCAAGAACGACAAGGGCGAAGTCGAAGTCCAAGTGGGTGACTTCGTGTCGGTGGCCATTGGCTCCATCGAAAACGGCTACGGCGACACCATCCTGTCGCGCGACACCGCCAAGCGTCTGGCTTCCTGGATGAGCCTGGAAAAGGCCCTGGAATCCGGCGAATTCGTCACTGGCACGACCAGCGGCAAGGTCAAGGGCGGCCTGACCGTTCTGGTCAACGGCATCCGCGCATTCCTGCCCGGTTCGCTGATCGATACCCGTCCGATCAAGGATCTGACGCCGTACGAAAACAAGACCATGGAATTCAAGGTCATCAAGCTGGACCGCAAGCGCAACAACGTGGTGCTGAGCCGCCGCGCTGTGGTGGAAGCCTCCATGGGCGAAGAGCGCGCCAAGCTGATGGAAACCCTGAAGGAAGGCTCCATCGTTCAAGGCGTGGTCAAGAACATCACCGAATACGGTGCGTTCGTGGACCTGGGCGGCATCGACGGCCTGCTGCACATCACCGACATGGCATGGCGCCGCGTGCGTCACCCCTCCGAAGTGGTGACCGCTGGCCAGGAAATCACGGCCAAGATCCTGAAGTTCGACACCGAAAAGAACCGTGTCTCGCTGGGTCTGAAGCAAATGGGCGATGACCCATGGATGGGCGTGAACCGCCGCTACCCCCAAGGCACCCGCCTGTTCGGCAAGATCACGAACATTGCCGACTACGGCGCATTCGTGGAACTCGAACCCGGCATCGAAGGCCTGGTGCACGTGTCTGAAATGGACTGGACCAACAAGAACATCGCTCCCGCCAAGCTGGTTTCGCTGGGCGACGAAGTCGAAGTCATGGTTCTGGAAATCGACGAAGACAAGCGCCGTATCAGCCTGGGCATGAAGCAGTGCAAGGCCAACCCATGGCAAGAATTCGCTCAGGACACGAAGCGCGGCGACCGCGTCAAGGGTCCGATCAAGTCGATCACCGACTTCGGCGTGTTCGTGGGCCTGGCTGCCGGCATCGACGGCCTGGTGCACCTGTCTGACCTGTCGTGGAACGAACCCGGCGAAGCCGCTGTTCGCAACTACAAGAAGGGCCAGGAAGTGGAAGCGATCGTGCTGGCCGTGGACGTGGACCGCGAACGCATCTCGCTGGGCATCAAGCAGCTCGACGGCGACCCATTCACGACCTTCGTGACCGTGAACGACAAGGGCCAGACGGTGACCGGCAAGGTCAAGACCGTGGACGCCCGTGGCGCTGAAATCGACCTCGGCGAAGACATCGTGGGCTACCTGCGCGCTTCGGAAATCTCCCGCGACCGCGTGGAAGATGCCCGCAACGTGCTCAAGGAAGGCGACGAAGTCACGGCCGTGGTGGTGAACGTGGATCGCAAGACCCGCAACATCCAGCTGTCGATCAAGCAAAAGGACATGGCTGACGAACAAGGCGCCATGGCCAACCTGAGCCAGCAATCGAGCCGCGAAAGCGCCGGCACGACCAGCCTGGGCGCCCTGCTGCGCGCCAAGCTGGACAACTCGGAAAAGTAAAGCGCTGACCCGTTAAACGGTCAGACAGCGGGCGCCTCGGCGCCCGCTCTTTTTTCAGCCAAGACTGCCTATGTCCCAAGATTCCATGACCCGCTCAGACCTCGTCGAAGAACTGGCCGCCCGTTTCGGCCAGCTCACCCACCGCGATGCCGAATACGCCGTCAAGACCATTCTGGACGCCGTGGGCGAGGCCCTGGTGCGCGGGCACCGCATCGAGATCCGGGGCTTTGGCAGCTTCTCGGTCAACCACCGCCCTCCCCGCATGGGCCGCAATCCACGCAGCGGCGAGGCCGTGGCCATTCCCGAAAAGCGTGTGCCCCATTTCAAGCCGGGCAAGGCCCTGCGCGAAGCCGTCGACAAACGCACGGCCGAAATGGAAGAAAAGGCACCGCCCGCAACGGGCACCCTGGGCAACTGATATCAAATTGATAGCAGCAAGCGCATGATTCACTAGCGCCTGCTGCCGTTTTGGCTTGTATTGACCTGAGAGAAGGCATCCACAGGCCCCCTGCGCCAAGCTCTTAGAATCGCCCCACCACTGGGGAGACCGATGAAATACCTCCTGTGGCTGCTCAAGGCAGCCATTTTTTTTACGCTCTTCGCCTTCGCGCTGAACAACCAGCAGGATGCGACCGTGCATTTCTTCTTTGGCACGCAATGGCGCGCGCCGCTGGTGCTGGTGGTGCTGACCGCATTTGCCGCAGGTCTGGTCGTTGGGGCCTTGGGCATGGTGCCGCGCTGGTGGCGCCACCGCAACGCTGCACGCCGCGCCCAGGCAGCAGTCGTGGTGGCACCAACGCCCGTAACGGCCCCCGCCGCCAGCGCCACCCCGGCAGCGCCCCCACCACCTCCTGACCTGCCTTCGATCCATGGAATTTGACCTGAGCTGGATACTGCTGGGCCTGCCCCTGGCATTTGTGCTGGGCTGGCTGGCGTCGCGTTTTGACCTGCGCCAGCTGCGCGCCGAAAACCGCCGCGCCCCAAAGGCGTACTTCAAGGGTCTGAACTTCCTGCTCAACGAGCAGCAGGACCAAGCCATCGACGCCTTCATCGAGGCCGTGCAGAACGACCCCGACACCTCCGAGCTGCACTTCGCCCTGGGCAACCTGTTTCGCCGCCGGGGCGAATACGACCGTGCCGTGCGTGTGCACGAGCACCTGCTCTCGCGCGGCGACCTGAGCCGTACTGACCGCGAACGCGCCCAGCATGCACTGGCGCTCGACTTCCTCAAGGCCGGGCTGCTCGACCGCGCCGAAGATGCGCTGCAGCGCCTGGAGGGCACCCCGTTCGAGGCCCAGGCCCGCCTGGCGCTGCTGGCCATCTACGAACGTTCGCGCGACTGGCCCCATGCCGCCACCATTGCCCGCAAGATGCACGATGCCGATCAGGGCGACTTCAGCACCCGGCAAGCCCACTACCTGTGTGAGCAGGCGCTGGCGCTGAGCGCGCAAGGCGACCTGCCGGGCGCTCAGGCCCTGCTGGACCAGGCAGTGGCCGCTGCTCCCGAGGCCGCGCGCGCGCGCATTGAACTGGCGCGCCTGCAACGCCTGATGGGTCAGCCGGCTGCCGTGCTGTCCACGCTCAAGGCGCTGGGCGAGCGCAACCCCGCAGCGCTGCCCCTGGCCGCTCCGCTGATGGTCGAGGCTGCCACCGCTACCGGCCGCACCCAGGAAGTGCATGCCCTTTTGCAGGCGCACTATGCGCAAGCGCCTTCGCTGGACGTGCTGGAAAGCATCGTGGCCATGGAAGCCGCCGACGAGGCCACCCGCCCATCCGCCCGCCAGCGTTATGTGGAGCACCTGGACAAGGAGCGCTCCCTGGTCGCTGCTGCCAAATGGCTGGCCACCGAAAAGCTGGAACACGAAGAATTCCACCCCCAGGTTCAACGTGCCCTGGACCATGCCGTCAAGCCCCTGACCCGCTATCGCTGCGCGGCCTGTGGCTTCGAGGCGCGCCAGCATTTCTGGCAATGCCCCGGCTGCCAGACCTGGGACAGCTACCCCGCACGCCGGGTCGAAGAACTCTGACCCAAGCCTTCATCCCCAACGCTGTAAGACCCTTGCCATGCTGAAGAAACTGCTGACCCTGCTGGTTGCCACGCTGCTCGCCACCGCCACCTGGGCCGCCGTGGACGTGAACACCGCCACCGAGGCCGAACTGGATGGCATCAAGGGCATCGGGCCCGGCCTGTCGGGCCGCATCCTCCAGGAGCGCCAGAGTGCCCCCTTCAAGGACTGGGCCGACTTCATCGGCCGTGTGGGCGGCGTGGGCAACAAGAGTGCCGTCAACTTCTCCAAAGAGGGCCTGACCGTCAACGGCAAGAAGTACAGCGCAGCAGCCGCTGCCAAGGCCGAAGCCAAATCCGGCAAAAAGCACAGCAGCTCTCAGGCAGCAGACCGCAAGGCCCGTGGCAGCGCTGACAAGGAGGCCGCAACGGCAACCACGCCAGCCACACCACCCGCCACGGCGACTGCGGCACCGGCCGCGCCAGCACCGGCAACCGGCGCTAGCAAAAACTAAGCACGCTTCACAAGCAGCAAGCCCGCTCCAGCGGGCTTGTTTTTTTGCGGCAGGGCATGCGCGACAGCAAGGGGCGGGCAGGGTTTTTAGGCGCTGCCCCCAGGGCGTGTCCCCCTTCAATTCCCCCACGCGAAAGCCATCCAGGCCGTGCAGTGCCAGGCGCCCTGAGCGCCGTGTAGCTTGGCTACACAAGCGAAGGGCAACGACGCAATGTGCGGCTTGGCTGGCTTTCCCTTCGGGCTGGCTGCGCAATGCGGCGTCTGCTTTGTCGGGCGGCTTGCCAATAGCCACGCTATTGGCTGCGCCCCCCCTTCGCGCATCCATCCGCATTGCACCGCCAGCGCGTGGGGGAATTGAAGGGGGACACGCCCTAGAATCAATCGCGCATGCCCCTGATTACGCTCATCCTTCTCCCCTTCATCGGCAGCCTGCTGGCAGCGGTTCTGCCCTCCAACGCCCGCAATACCGAGTCCACCCTGGCAGGACTCATCGCACTGTTCTGCACCGTGCAGGCGGCGCTCTACTTCCCGCAGATTGCAGACGGCGGTGTGATCCGGCAAGAGCTGGCCTGGCTGCCCGCGCTGGGCCTGAACCTCGTCATCCGCATGGACGGCTTTGCCTGGATGTTCTGCATGCTGGTGCTGGGCGTGGGCAGCCTGGTGGTGCTGTATGCGCGCTACTACATGTCTGCGGCCGACCCGGTGCCGCGCTTCTTCTCGTTTTTTCTGGCCTTCATGGGTGCGATGGCAGGCGTGGTGCTGTCGGGCAACATCATCCAGATTGCGTTTTTCTGGGAGCTGACCAGCCTGTTTTCCTTCCTGCTGATCGGCTACTGGCACCACCGCAAGGATGCGCGGCGCGGCGCGCGCATGGCGCTCACCGTCACCGGCACGGGCGGCCTGGCCATGCTGGCGGGCATGCTGGTGCTGGGGCACATCGTTGGCAGCTATGACCTCGATCATGTGCTCGCCGCCGGCCAGCTCATCCAGAACCACGCGCTGTACACCACCGCGCTCGTACTGATTCTGCTGGGCGCGCTCACCAAAAGCGCGCAGTTCCCCTTCCACTTCT
This sequence comes from Acidovorax sp. ACV02, assembly GCF_014851475.1. Taxonomy (NCBI): domain Bacteria; kingdom Pseudomonadati; phylum Pseudomonadota; class Betaproteobacteria; order Burkholderiales; family Comamonadaceae; genus Acidovorax; species Acidovorax sp. ACV02. The sequence continues at coordinate 229,396 of NZ_JACUZU010000008.1, read as the reverse complement.
GGCTGCCCCATGCCATGGCCGCGCCCACACCTGTGTCGGCCTACCTGCATTCAGCCACCATGGTCAAGGCGGGCGTGTTTCTGCTGGCGCGCCTGTGGCCCGCGCTGGCGGGCACCGAGCAGTGGTTCTGGCTGGTGGGCGGCGCGGGCCTGGCCACCTTGCTGGTGGGCGGCTACGCGGCCATGTTCCAGAACGACCTCAAGGGGCTGCTGGCGTACTCGACCATCTCGCACCTGGGCCTCATCACCCTGCTGCTGGGCCTGAACAGCCCGCTGGCCGCCGTGGCGGCCGTGTTCCACATCATGAACCACGCCACCTTCAAGGCCTCGCTGTTCATGGCCGTGGGCATCGTGGACCATGAAAGCGGCACGCGGGACATCCGGCGCCTGTCGGGCCTGCGCACCATGATGCCGATCACCGCCACCCTGGCCATGGTGGCCAGTGCAGCCATGGCGGGCGTGCCGCTGCTCAATGGCTTCCTGTCCAAGGAAATGTTCTTTGCCGAGACGGTGTACGTGAACACCACGCCATTGCTCGAATGGCTGCTGCCGGTGGCCGCCACGGTGGCCGGCATGTTCAGCGTGGCGTACTCACTGCGCTTCACGGTGGATGTGTTCTTTGGCCCGCCCGCCACCGACCTGCCGCGCCCGCCCCATGAGCCGCCACACTGGATGCGCGTGCCGGTGGAACTGCTGGTGCTGGCCTGCCTCGTGGTGGGCACGTTGCCCGCATGGTCGGTGGGGGCCTACCTGGCCGCTGCCGCACGGCCCGTGGTGGGAGGCGAGCTGCCCACCTACAGCCTGGCGGTCTGGCATGGGTTCAACACCCCCTTTGTGATGAGTCTGGTGGCTTTGGGCGGGGGCATCGCGCTCTACGCACTGCTGCGCTGGCAGCGCGAAAAGGGTGCCATCGATGCGCCACCCGTCATGCGCCGCATCAGCGGCCAGCGGGCCTTTGAGGCCACGCTGGCCTTGCTCAGCCTGATGGGCCGCAATGGCCGCCGCCTGCTGGGCACCGGTCGCCTGCAGTGGCAAATGCTGTGGCTGGTGTGCGCCGCGCTGGTGGCGGGCACCCTGCCCCTGTGGGCGCGGGGCTTGCCTATTGGCGACCGGGTGCAGCTGCCGCTGTCCCCCGCCTTTGCGCTGCTGTGGTTGCTGGGTGCCGTGTGCGCCGTGGCGGCAGCCTGGCAGGCCAAGTACCACCGCCTGGCGGCACTGACGCTGCTGGGTGGCTCCGGGCTGTGCGTGTGCCTGACCTTCCTGTGGTTCTCGGCGCCCGACCTGGCGCTCACGCAGATCGTGGTGGAGGTGGTCACCACCATCCTCATTCTGCTGGGCCTGCGCTGGCTGCCGCGGCGCGACGAGAGCCTGCGCGTGCCCACGCTGGCCGAAGAGCGCCGCACCCAGCTGCGCCGCTACCGCGACATGGCGCTGACGTTGGCTGCGGGTGGTGGCATGGCGCTGCTGTCGTTCGCGATGATGAGCCGCCCGTTCCCCGACAGCACCTCCACCTTCTTTCTGGAGCGTGCGCTTACCGAAGGGGGCGGCACCAACGTGGTCAACGTCATGCTGGTGGACTTCCGGGGCTTTGACACCTTTGGCGAGATCGTGGTGCTCGGCATTGTGGCGCTCACGGTGTATGCGCTGCTGCGGCGCTTCCGCCCTGCGCGCGAGGTGATGGACCTGCCGCCCCAGCAGCGCGCACTGCCCGCCGATGTGGACACCGACCTCGCCAACCCACGCCAGACTGCCGACACCGCCGTGGGCTACCTCATGGTGCCCGCCGTGCTGGTGCGGCTGATGCTGCCGTTTGCCACGCTGGTAGCGGTCTACCTCTTCATGCGCGGCCACAACGAGCCCGGCGGCGGCTTTGTGGCGGGGCTGGTGTTCTCGGTGGCCCTGCTGCTGCAGTACATCGTCTCGGGCACCTCGTGGGTCGAGGCGCATCTGCCGCTGTACCCGCGCCGCTGGATCGGTGTGGGCCTGCTCGCCGCACTGGCCACGGGCCTGGGCGCACTGGCCTGGGGCTATCCGTTTTTGACCAGCCACACGGCGCATTTTTCGCTGCCCGTGGTGGGTCAGATCCACGTGGCCAGCGCGCTGTTCTTCGACATCGGCGTGTTCACCCTGGTGGTGGGCTCCACCATGCTCATCCTCACCGGCATTGCCCATCAGTCGGTGCGCAGCCACCGCTACAACAACGCACGCGCGGCCGAAGAAGCCCAGGCCGCCGCCACACCGGGAGAAGGTCCATGGAACTGATACTGGCCCTGGCCATCGGCGTGCTCACAGGTTCCGGCGTGTGGCTGCTGCTGCGGCCCCGCACCTTCCAGGTCATCATGGGCCTGTCGCTGCTGTCGTACGCCGTCAACCTCTTCATTTTCAGCATGGGCCGCCTGGGCCTCGCGATTGACAAGGAGCCCGTGCTGCAGCCCGGGGTGCCGCAAGACCTGGCCCACTATGCCGACCCCATGCCCCAGGCGCTCACACTCACGGCCATCGTCATCGGCTTTGCCATGACCGCCCTCTTCCTCGTGGTGTTGCTGGCATCGCGTGGCATGGCGGGCACCGACCATGTGGACGGCACCAAGGGTAAAGACGTGCAGGAAATGCCGTGACTAGAGAACACCCCCCTGAGCGGCTTCGCCGCTTCCCCCCGCTCTCGCAGCGCTGCACACTGCGGGCAGGGGGACGCAGCCCTCGATGCGGGGCGGCCCTTTCTCGGCTGCCCTGGCCTGGGGCGTGCCAGTTTCATGCGCAGCGTCTTGGACCAATCACATGACACTCATGCACATGCTGCTTGACCGGCTGATGCCGCACCTGATCCTCGCGCCCATTGCGCTGCCCCTGCTCACGGCCGGGCTCATGCTGCTGCTGCGCGAGGAACGCCAGCGCACCAAGGTCACGCTCAACATCACATCGACCCTGGTCGGCCTGGTGGTGGCTGTGTTGCTGCTGGTGCAGGCCAAGGAGCCCAGCGTGCAGACCAGCCTGGGCGTGTACCTGCCGGGCAACTGGCCGGCGCCGTTCGGCATCGTGCTGGTCATCGACCGCCTGTCGGCCATGATGCTGGTGCTGACCAGCACAGTGGCGCTCGCCACGGTGCTGTTCTCGGCCGCGCGCTGGCACCGGGCGGGGGTGCACTTTCACCCGCTGTTCCAGTTCCAGCTCATGGGGCTAGCAGGCGCGTTCCTCACGGCCGACCTGTTCAACCTGTTTGTGTTCTTCGAGATCATGCTGGCGGCGTCCTACGGGCTGCTGCTGCACGGCTCGGGCCGCCCGCGCGTGTCGGCGGGGCTGCACTACATCGCCATCAACCTCGCCGCCTCTTCGCTGTTCCTCATCGGGGTGTCGATGCTCTACGGCATCACCGGCACGCTCAACATGGCCGACCTGGCCCAGAGCATTGCGGGTGTGGCCGTGGCAGACCGGGGGCTGCTGCATGCGGCCGCTGCGATTCTGGCGGTCGCGTTCCTCATCAAGGCCGCCGTGTGGCCGCTCAACTTCTGGCTGGTGCCTGCCTACAGTGCGGCCACGGCGCCCGTGGGTGCGCTTTTCGCGCTCATGACCAAGGTGGGCGTGTACAGCGTGCTGCGGCTATGGACGCTGCTGTTTGGCGCCGAGGCCGGTGAATCCGCACTGTTTGGCAGCCAGTGGCTCATTGGCGGCGGCATGCTGACCATGGCCTTTGGTGCCATGGGCATGCTGGGCTCGCAGCGGCTGGGGCACCTGGCAGGGTTCAGCGCCGTGCTGTCGTCGGGCACACTGCTGGCCGCCGTGGGCTTCGGCCAAAACCTGCTCACGGGCGGGCTGCTGTACTACCTGCTCAGCTCTACCCTGGCCGTGAGTGCGCTGTTCCTGCTCACCGACCTGATCGACCGCTGGCGCAACAACGGTGCCAACCTGGCTCCGTATGAGCAGACTGACGACGCACCCTTTCTGTCGGCCGACCTGGTGCCCACCGAGGGCATGAACCTGGACGACAAGGAACAGGCGCTGATCGGCCAGGTCATCCCCGCCGCAGCGGCCTTTCTGGGCCTGGCGTTCATGGCCTGCACGCTGGTCATTGCGGGCCTGCCGCCCTTGCCCGGTTTTGTGGGCAAGTTCGCCATGATCCATGCACTGCTCAACCCGCTGGGGCTGGGCGCGGCCCAGGGCATCCGCCTGGGCGCTGCGGGCTGGATGCTGGTGGCGTTGCTGGTGGGCTCGGGGCTGCTGGCGCTGCTGGCGCTCACACGCGCGGGCATTCGCCATTTCTGGTCGGCCCAGGGCCGCGCGTCACCGCAGCTTTTGGTGCTGGAGGGGCTGCCCATTGCACTGCTGCTGCTGGCCTGTGTGGCGCTGGTGTGGCAGGCTGGGGCGGTGATGCGCTACACCCAGGCCACGGCCGATGCCCTGCATGCGCCCGGCACTTACGTGCGTGCGGTGATGACCGCTGCGCCCGTCGCGGCTTCGCCTGCGGCGATGCCTGAAACCACGCCAACGGGGGACAAGCCATGACCCAACCTGCTCAACCTGCGGCGTCCAACGCCCCCGCCATGCCGCCACGCCCCGGTCCATTGCGGCGCCTGGTGCCAGCCCCCCTGCTCTCGCTGGCGCTCCTGGGCCTGTGGCTGCTGCTCAACCGCAGCCTGAGCGCGGGCCACTTCGTGCTGGGCACGGTGCTGGCACTGGCCATCCCGCTGCTCACCGCCGGGCTGCGCCCGCTGCCGGTACGCATCCGCAAGCCGGGCACCGTCCTGCGCCTGGCACTCACGGTGGTGGCAGACACCACCCGGTCCAACCTGGCGGTGGCACGCCTGCTGCTGGCACCCGGCCGCAGGCGCCATCCTGCGGGCTTTGTGCACATCCCGCTGGACGTGCGAGACCCCAACGCATTGGCCGTGCTGGCGATGATCGTGTGCATCACACCCGGTACCGCGTGGGCCGAGATTTCGCTGGACCGCAGCATGCTGCTGCTGCACGTGCTGGAGTTGGACGACCCCGCCACGGTGATCGCTGACGTGAAGCAGCGCTACGAGACGCCCCTGATGGAGATTTTTGAATGACCCCCGTGCTGGACTGGGCCCTGCCGGCCGCCCTGCTCATGCTCGCGCTGGCCATGGGCTGCGCGTTGATCCGACTGCTCAAGGGCCCTTCCGCGCAAGACCGCGTGCTGGCGCTGGACTGCATGTACTTGAGCGGCATGCTGGTGATGCTGGTGCTGGGTCTGCTCTACGGCAGCAAGAACTACTTCGAGGCCGCACTGCTGCTGGCGCTGCTCAGCTTTGTCGGCTCCATGGCCATGGCCAAGTTTTTGCTGCGCGGCGAGGTGATCGAATGACCGAAGCCGCCACCACCGCCACCGCTGTTCTTCCGCTGTGGCTGGAAATCATCGTGGCCGTGCTGGTGCTGGCTGGTGCCGCGCTGGCCCTGCTGGGCTCCATCGGCTTGCTGCGCCTGCCGACCTTTTTTGAACGGGTACACGCGCCCTCCATCATTGCCACGCTGGGCTGCTGGCTGATCATGCACGGCACCGTGCTGTACTTCTCGGTGGCCGACCGCAGCTTGGCGCTGCATGCGCTGCTGATCGCCGTGTTCGTGGCGATCACGGTGCCGGTGATGTCGATCTTTCTCATGCGCGCGGCGCTGTTCCGCGCACGGCAGGCCGGGCGCGATGTGCCGCCCAGCCTGAGCCAGCCCAAGGTGGATGGCGGCACGGAACCCAAAGACTCCTGATCAATCACTCCTGATTTGATAGCTGCAGGCGCATATAAAACATGCGCCTGCAGCATTTTTGGCGCTTATTTCGTCCTTGGCGCACCAAACCCGCCGCCACCGGGAGTGTGAATCTCGAACACATCGCCCGGCGCCATCTCGGCCTGGCCGATGTGGTCCAGCAGCTCCACCCGGCCATCGCTGCGCACCACCTTGTTGATACCCACGGCACCCGGCTGGCCGCCCGCCATGCCAAACGCGCCATGGTGGCGCCCGTTCGACAAGATGCTGGCCGTCATCGGCTCCAGGAAGCGCACACGGCGCACGCCGCCGTCGCCACCTTTCCACTGCCCGGCACCGCCCGATCCCTTGCGGATCTCGTAGCCCTCCAGCCGCACCGGAAAGCGGAACTCCAGCACCTCGGGGTCCGTCAGGCGCGAGTTGGTCATATGGCATTGCACGACGCTGGTGCCACCAAAACCGCCCACCAGCTGCCCGTTGGCATCCCATACACCACCCGCGCCGCTGCCGCCCGAGATGGTCTCGTAGTACTGGTAGCGCGTGCTGCCAAAGGTGAAGTTGTTCATGGTGCACTGTCCTGCCGCCATCAGACCCAAGGCGCCGTACAGCGCATTGGTGATGCAGGTGGACGTTTCCACATTGCCAGCCACCACTGAAGCTGGTGGGTTGGGGTTGAGCATGCTGCCGGGCGGGATGATGACGTTGAGCGGCTTGAGGCACCCGGCGTTGAGCGGAATGTCGTCGTCCACCAGCGTGCGGAACACATACAGCACCGCCGCCATGCACACCGCCGTGGGCGCGTTGAAGTTGTTCGTCTGCTGCGCGCTGGTGCCGGTGAAGTCGATGGTGGCGCTGCGACTCGCTGCATCCACCTTCACGGCCACGCTGATCTGCGCGCCGTTGTCCAGGGGCAGCGTGAACGCACCATCCTTCAGGCGCGTGATGACACGGCGCACGGACTCTTCGGCGTTGTCCTGCACATGGCGCATATAGGCCTGCACCACATCGAGGCCAAACTCGGCCACCATGCGGCGCAGCTCCTGCTGGCCTTTCTCGTTGGCGGCAATCTGCGCGCGCAGGTCGGCCATGTTCTGCTGCGGGTTGCGGCTGGGGTATTCGCCGCTTTCCAGCAGCGCAATCATCTCGCGTTCCCGCAAGGTGCCGCGTTCCACCAGCTTCACGTTGTTGATCTGTACGCCCTCTTCTTCAATGCGCGTGGAGAACGGCGGCATGGAGCCCGGCGTGGTGCCGCCCACATCGGCGTGGTGGCCTCGGCTGCCCACATAGAACGTGGGCTCGGCCTCGTTGGCGATGTAGACCGGCGTGATGACCGTGATGTCCGGCAGGTGCGTGCCGCCGTGGTACGGGTCGTTGAGCACGAACACATCGCCGGGCTGCATGCGGCCCGCGTTCTCGCGGATCACGGTCTTGATGCTCTCGCCCATGCTGCCCAGGTGCACGGGCATGTGCGGCGCATTGGCGATCAGGTTGCCCGCGGTGTCAAACAGCGCGCAGCTGAAATCGAGCCGCTCCTTGATGTTGACCGAGTACGCCGTGTTCTGCAGCTGCAGCCCCATCTGTTCGGCAATGTTCATGAACAGGTTGTTGAACACTTCGAGCAGCACCGGGTCCACCGTGGTGCCCACGGCGTGCTGCACGGCGCGCGCCACACGGCGGTTGAGCAGCAGGTGGTCCAGGTCCGTCAGCGCGGCTTCCCAGCCGGGCTCCACTATTGTTGTAGCGTTCTTCTCGGCAATGATGGCCGGGCCGGGGATCACGTCGCCGGGACGCAAATCCTCGCGCACCACCAGCGCCGCATCGTGCCAGGCAGCGATTCCATCCACACCACCCGTGTACATGCGCACGGTGCTGCGGCGCGGCAACGTGCGGGCGGGCTGCAGCGCGTGGCGTGGCTCCACGGGGGCATCGCCGGGCACCACGGCCTCGACCGACACAGCCTCCACCACCAGGCCCTTGCCCTGCATGAGGAAGGCAAAACGCTGGCGGTAGGCGTTCTCGAACGCGGCGGTGATTTCGGCCAGCGAGCCAAACGGCACGATGAGTGCCGAGTCGCTGCCCTCGTAGCGCACATGCACGCGGCGGTGCACCACCGCAGTGCCCGCGCCCACCTGCTGGCGCTCCAGCTCGGTGCGCGCGGTGGTGGCCAGTTGCTCCAGCGTGGCCTCGATGCCGGGCAACGCGTCCGGCACGAGCTTGGTTTCCACCGCCTGTTCACGGATCACGTTCTGATCCGCCAGGCCCATGCCGTAGGCGCTGAGTACCCCCGCCAACGGGTGCACAAACACGCGCGTCATGCCCAGGGCATCGGCCACCAAACAAGCATGCTGGCCGCCCGCGCCGCCAAAGCACTGCAGCGTGTAGCGCGTCACGTCGTAGCCGCGCGCCACGCTGATCTTCTTGATGGCATTGGCCATCTGCTGCACGGCGATCTGAATGAAGCCATGGGCCACATCCTCGGCCTTGCGTCCGGTCTGTGTGGCGAGGCCTTCAAACTTCTGCGCCACCGCATCGCCATCCAGCGCCTCGTTGGCCGCGTGGCCAAACACCTTGGGGAAATGTGCAGGCTGGATCTTGCCCACCATCACGTTCGCATCCGTCACGGCCAGCGGGCCGCCACGGCGGTAGCTGGCGGGGCCAGGGTTGGCGCCCGCGCTTTCGGGGCCCACGCGGAAGCGTGCGCCATCAAAGCCGAGGATGGAGCCGCCCCCGGCTGCCACGGTGTGGATGCTCATCATGGGCGCGCGCATGCGCACGCCCGCCACCTGGGTCTCGAACTCGCGCTCGAACTCGCCCGCGTAGTGGCTCACGTCGGTGCTGGTGCCACCCATGTCAAAGCCGATGACCTTGTCGTGGCCCGCGAGCCCGGCAGTGCGCGCCATGCCGACGATGCCGCCTGCAGGGCCGCTCAGGATCGCGTCCTTGCCCTGGAACACCTGCGCATCCGTGAGGCCGCCCGACGATTGCATGAAGAACAGCTTCACGCCCGGCATATCGCTCGCCACCTGGTCCACATAGCGGCGCAGGATGGGCGACAGGTACGCATCCACCACCGTGGTGTCGCCCCGGCTCACCAGCTTCATCATGGGGCTGGTGGCGTGCGATGCGCTCACCTGCGTAAAGCCGATTTCGCGCGCGATGCGGGCGGCGGCTTCTTCGTGTGCGGTGTAGCGGTAGCCGTGCATGAACACGATGGCCGCGCTGCGCAGGCCCGCGTCGTAGGCCGCCCACAGGCGTTCCTTCAGGTGGGCTTCGTCCAGCGGCTCGATCACTTCGCCCTGTGCACCCATGCGCTCCTGCGCTTCGACGACGCGCTCGTACAGCAGCTCGGGCAGCACGATGTGGCGGTCAAACAAACGGGGGCGGTTCTGGTACGCAATGCGCAGCGCGTCCTTAAAGCCCTTGGTGGTGATGAGCAGCGTGGGCTCGCCCTTGCGCTCCAGCAGCGCGTTGGTGGCCACGGTAGTGCCCATCTTCACGCACTCCACCAGTTCGGGCGTCACGGGTTCGCCGGACTTCAGACCCAGCAGGTGGCGAATGCCCGCCACGGCTGCATCCTTGTACTGCTCGGGGTTCTCCGACAGCAGCTTGTGCGTGACCAAGTTGCCGTCCGGGCGCTTTCCCACCACGTCGGTGAAGGTGCCGCCCCGGTCGATCCAGAACTGCCAGCGGGACAAAGGAGAAACTTGTTGGGACATGATGATGCTATCTAATCAATAGCTGCCAGCGCATTGAATACCTGCGCTACAGCTGCATTTCATTCAAAAAATCAGAAACCAGGGGCAGGTTGTCACAGCGACGCTGCGGAGCGCGCTGCCTGGTCATACATGCCCGAGAGCACACGCAGCAAACGGGCCAGTTCGCCGATGTCGCGGTTGAGCGCGTCATCGGCATTCAAGGCATCAATGAGGCAGCTCTCGCGGATCTCGCGGTAGCGCTGCACATAGGCGCGGCCGGTGTCAGTGGCGGCGTAGGTGACTTCCTTGCCGTTCTTCTGCGAGGCGACCACGCCCAGGGTCTGCAGCTTTTTGAGCGAGTAGTTCACCAGGTGGGTGTCTTCCACGTTCATGATGAAGCAGATGTCGGCCAGTCGCTTGTCGCGCGCACGGTGCGTGACGTGGTGCAGCACCACCACGTCGAGCGGCGTCAGGTCCTTGAGACCCGCCGCCGCCATGCAGTGCACCACCCAGCGGTGGAACGCGTTGCCCGCCACGATGAGGCCGAACTCGAACTCGCTCATCTCTGCACTCTGCGCCGACACCAGATGCGCCGAAGACACGATGGGACCGGAGTCGGTTTTGGCCTTGGGCTTGGCGTCAGATTTCATGGCGGGTTCAGGCCTGCGGGTTCTGTCATTGGCACGGGATATGCATGGGGCATTGTAGGCAAGTCGATGGTAATTTGTTGGCAATTTGTCAGCGTTTAGGCAAAACACCTATCGCAATCGGATCGGCTTCCGATACAGTGATTTGTTACATCCAACCTTGTACATACAACCCTGCGGAGCAATATCCATGAAGCGTCGAATCTTCCCCGTGACCGCACTCGCCCTGACACTGGCTGCGGGCCTGTCTGCCACCTCGGCATTCGCCCAGACCAAGTGGGACCTGGCCGCCGCCTACCCCGCCACCAACTTCCACACCGAAAACATGGTGCAGCTGGCCAGCGATGTGGACAAGGCCACGGGCGGCAAGCTCAAGATCACGGTGCATGCCAACGCCGCGCTGTTCAAGGCCCCTGAAATCAAGCGCGCTGTGCAAGGCGGCCAGGCGCAGATGGGCGAGATCCTGCTGGCCAACTTCCAGAACGAATGGCAGCTGTTTGGCGTGGATGGCCTGCCCTTCCTGGCCGACAGCTACGACGCCTCCAAGAAACTCTACGCGGCCCAAAAGCCCTTCCTGGAAAAGAAGCTGGCTGAGCAGGGAATGATGCTGCTGTACGCCGTGGCCTGGCCTCCGCAAGGCATCTACACCAAGAAGCCGCTGGCCTCTGCCGCCGACCTCAAGGGCATCAAGTGGCGCGCCTACAGCCCTGCCACCGCGCGCATTGCCGAGCTGGTCGGCGCCCAGCCCGTGACGGTGCAGGCTGCGGAGTTCTCGCAGGCCCTGGCCACGGGCGTGGTCGAATCGACGATGACCTCGGGCGCCACAGGTGTGGACAGCAAGCTGTACGAACACCTCAAGTTCTACTACGACACCCAGGCCTGGCTGCCCAAGAACGCCGTGCTGGTGAACAAGAAGGCGTTTGACGCCCTCGACAAGCCCAGCCAGGACGCGCTGCTGAAGGCCGGTGCCGACGCCGAAGCACGCGGCTGGGCCAACAGTGCCAAAGTCAACACCGATACCGTCGCCAAGCTCAAGGCCAATGGCATGGATGTGGTGGCCCCACCGGCTGCCCTGAAGGCCGACATGGCCAAGGTGGGTGACACCATGCTCAAGGAATGGCTGGACAAGGCCGGCCCCGAAGGCAAGGCGCTCATCGACGCCTACCGCAAGTAAGCCCAGGCGCCCACGCACATGCGTCGTCTGCTGGACTTTCTGTACGACAGCGCCGCCGCCCTGGCGGCGCTTTTCATGGTCGGCTTGTTGGGGATGGTGCTGCTGTCCATCGCCAGCCGCCAGTTCCACTTCCACGTGCCGGGCACGGATGCCTATGCGGGCTATCTGATGGCCGCATCGGGCTTCTTGGCGCTCGCCCACACCTTGAAGCGCGGCGAGCACATCCGCGTCACGCTGTTTCTCAACTTTCTGAAGGGCGGCGCCAAGAAGGCGTTCGAGATCTGGGCTTTGGCCATTGCCACCCTGCTGGCCGTACTGTTCGCGGTGTACAGCTGCAAGCTGGCCTGGCAGTCGCACGAGTTTCACGACATCTCCACCAGCAGCGACGCCACGCCCCTGTGGATTCCGCAGATCGCCATGGCCTTGGGCACGGTGATTCTGGCGATCGCGTTCCTGGACGAGCTGGTGCTGGAGATGATGGGCAAGCGTGTGGATGCCTCCTCCGGCGAAGCATTGCGCAATGAATAAACCCGGCACGACCTACCATGAGTGATCTCGCCATAACCGGCCTGCTCGTACTGTCACTGTTCCTGATCCTGGGCAGCGGCGTATGGATCGGGCTCACCCTCTCCGGCGTCGCCTGGATCGCCATGCAGCTGTTCTCCGCCCGCCCGGCGGGCGATGCGATGGCCGTGACCATCTGGGGCAGCGCCTCCAGCTGGACCCTCACCGCCCTGCCCCTGTTCATCTGGATGGGCGAAATCCTGTTTCGCACGCGGCTGTCGCAAGACATGTTCAAGGGCCTGGCCCCGTGGGTCCAGGCGCTGCCGGGCCGGTTGCTACATACCAACGTGGTGGGCTGCACCATCTTTGCCGCCGTGTCGGGGTCCAGCGCCGCCACCTGCGCCACCATTGGCAAGATGACGCTGCCGGAGCTGACGCGCCGCGGCTACCCCGAGCACATGGTGGTGGGCACGCTGGCCGGTGCCAGCACGCTGGGCCTATTGATCCCGCCGTCCATCATCATGATCGTGTACGGCGTGTCGGCCGAGGTGTCGATCTCGCAGCTGTTCATTGCGGGTGTGCTGCCGGGCATTCTGCTGGCGGCGCTGTTCTCGGGCTACATCATGCTGTGGGCGCTGCGCCACCCCGAGCAGGTGCCTGCGGCCGATGTGCGCATGACCTTCATGCAAAAGCTGTCCGAATCCCGCAGCCTGATCCCTGTCGTGCTGCTGATCGCGGCCGTGCTGGGCTCCATCTACACCGGCTTTGCCACCGCCACCGAGGCCGCGGCCGTGGGCGTGGTCGGCTCGCTGGTGCTGTCGGCCGTGCAGGCCTCCATGACTTGGGGCACGTTCAAGGACTCGCTGATGGGCGCCACGCGCCTGTACTGCATGATCGCGCTGATCCTGGCTGGCGCCGCTTTTCTCACGCTGGCCATGGGCTACATCGGCTTGCCGCGCCACCTGGCGGAATGGATCGCGTCGCTGGGCTTGAACCAGGCGCAGCTCATCGTGGCGCTGGCGGTTTTCTACATCATCCTGGGCTGCTTTCTCGACGGCATCTCGATGGTGGTGCTGACCATGGGCGTGCTCATGCCCACGGTGCAGGCAGCCGGCATCGACCCCATCTGGTTCGGCATCTTCATCGTGCTGGTGGTGGAGATGGCGCAGATCACGCCGCCCGTGGGCTTCAACCTGTTTGTGCTGCAGGGCATGACAGGTCGCCAGCTGCCCTGGATCGCCAAGGTGGCCATGCCCATGTTCTTCCTGATGTGTGGCGCCGTGGCGTTGATCTATGTCTTCCCCGGCATCGTGACCTGGCTGCCGCAGCAGATGTCGGCGCGCTGAACGCACCTGCCGCCAGCAGGCACAGCCAAGCGGGGCGCCCCCACCGGGGACGCCCCGCTTGGCGTTTTGAGGGATGGAGAGGAGCCAGTCCGACGCTCCAAAAATCCGGCGACAATGGCCCGATGTTGAACGTTCTTGCCATCTGCATCGGCGCCTGTGTGGGCGCACTGGCGCGCTGGCGCCTGGGTCTGTGGCTCAGCCCCGGGGGGCTCATTCCCTGGGGCACGGTGGCCGCCAATCTGGTGGGTGGCTATCTCATCGGGGTGTGCGTCGCTGTGTTCCACGCCATGCCGCAACTCGACCCTGTGTGGCGACTGGCACTGGTCACAGGATTCCTGGGCGCTCTCACCACGTTTTCCAGCTTCTCGGCCGAAGTCGTCGAGATGCTGATGGTGCAGCGCTATGCCATGGCGCTGGGCACCACAGCACTGCACCTGCTGGGCTCCCTGGGCCTCACGGTGCTTGGCATGCAAACTGCTTCGTATTTCATAGCATCACGCGCTTGATGTTCCTACACTAGCACGTCATTTCTTCATTCATTCACGCCACACTGCATGGGCCCTCACCCGCTGCTGCCGGTGCCGCCCCTTTCTTCTCTGTTCATCTACCGATACGCGAGCCCCTCATGGAAGCCAACACCCAACTCAACGAACGCCGCCTGGCCGATGCCTGGGCCGAGCTGCACAACCACGCCCACAACGGCAACCCGCTGCAGGCCGATGCCAACCGCATGGCCTTCGCCGACCCCGAATTCATGTTCCGCCGCGAAACCCGGGGCATCCGCTTTCAGCTCGAAATGCTCAAGCCCGACCTGGGCCAGGCCGAACAAGGCATTGAAAGCACTGTGGTGGTGTACGGCAGCGCGCGCTTTGTCGCACCCGACGAAGCCGCAGCACAGCTAGGCGAGGCCGAAGCCAGTGGCGACGCCGAACGCGTGCGCCGCGCACGCCTGGCCGTGCGCAACGCAGGCTATTACGACCTGGCCCGCCAGTTCGCCAAGCTGGTGGCCGACTACAGCGAACGCCAGCGCCCTGCCGACCGGATCTACATCTGCACGGGCGGCGGCCCCGGCATCATGGAGGCCGCCAACCGGGGCGCCCACGATGCGGGTGCGCTGAACGTGGGCCTGAACATCGCCCTGCCCCACGAGCAAAGCGGCAACCGCTTCATCTCGCCCTCACTGTCCTTCAAGTTCCACTACTTCGCACTGCGCAAAATGCATTTCATGATGCGCGCCAAGGCGCTGGTGGCCTTTCCTGGCGGCTTTGGCACGCTGGACGAGCTGTTTGAAGTGCTGACCCTGGTCCAGACCAAAAAGGCCAAACCTGTACCCATCGTGCTGTTCGGCACCGACTACTGGAAGCGCCTCATCAACTTCGACGTGCTGGTGGAAGAAGGCACCATCTCTGCACAGGACCTCAACCTGTTTCACTACACCGATGACCCTCAGGAGGCCTGGGACTTGATCCGGGCGTTTTACAAGCTCTGACGGCCAACATAAGGCGGGACGGGTGCCTGAAGCACCTACCTACCCCGCAGGGCTCTCTTCATGGGTTGCGCCCCATCAGCCAGGCCTGGCGAGAGCCTAGCCCCACAGCGCAACCCACCACCCAGAACAGCCCTCCCACCCCAATCACGGCCCCCGCAGAGCCAAACAGCATGGGCATGAGCACGCTGGATGCGTTGATGGCCATGAGCCGCAGGCCCAGTGCTTCGCCATGGCGGGCCGGCGGCGTGATCTGGTGCAGCAGGCTCATCACCATGGGCTGTACCGAGCCCAGTGCAAACCCGAGCAGCACCGAACACGCGCCCATGGCCAGCGCGCTGTGCAGCAGCGGGTAGACGCCAAACAGCATGGCCGTAGCGACCATGGCGCCCGCCACCACCACCCGTTCGCGCAGGCGCTCTGCCACGATGGGCATGAGCACGCGGATGACGGCAGCGGCAATCGCAAACGCCCCCAGGATGGAGCCAATGACGGACGCTGACAGGCCCCGCTCGTGCCCCAGCAGCGGGACCACGAAGGTGTGCACGTCCCAGCACGAGGACAAGATCCAGTTGACCAGCAGCAAGCGGCGAAACGGAGGTTCGTTCATCAGGTCCCACGCGCGCTGCGGGGGGCCGCCCGCGGCGGCAATCACGGGCGGCAGCTCTACCGTGTCTCGCACCCAGAACCAGGTGAGCAGGGGCAACACCGCCATCAGGGCAAAGGCGGCGCGATAGCCCTCGGTGCTGCCCGCCGCACTGCCCGCGTTGTCGATCATGAGCCCCGCGCAGAAAGGCCCGATGAAGTTGGACACCGCAGGCCCGATGGCCAGCCAGCTGAACACTTGCTTGAGCTGCGTGGCGTCGTGCGCAGCGCGCCCCACGTGGCGCTGCAGTGCAATGGTGGCGGCTCCGGTGGCGCCACCGGTCATCAACGCAGCCACACACAACACCGGAAAGACGGGGAACACCAGCGCCAGCGCAGCCCCTGCCGATGCAAGGGCCACCGCGTAGCCCACGGGGCGCTTCAAGCCGTGCCGGTCCGCATAGCGCCCTGCGGGCAAGGCCAGAAAAACCTGCGTGAGTGCGAACAATGCCAGCAACACCCCCACGGCTGCTGCACTGTGGCCCTCGCGCAGCGCCAGCAGTGGCGCCGCCAGTCGCATGCCCGCCATGCAGGCGTGCACGCAGATCTGCCCCGCAATCAGGCGCGCCAGGGCCCAGTTCACGGCAGGTCGTCCTCGGAATCCAAACCGGGCAATGCCGATGAACTGGCCCCTGCCAGCGGCACGGCTGTGTCGGGCGCAGGCAGGTCCTGCACATCCCGCAGCTTGCGCTGGATGGCGCGGGTGCGCACACCTACCTCGTCAAACTTCTTGGCTGCGGCGTCAATGGACTTTTTGGTGGCCTCGACCACGTCGCCAAACTTGGCGAACTCGGTCTTGACCATGCCCAAGAGGCTCCACACCTCGGACGAGCGCTTTTCAATCGCCAGTGTCTTGAAGCCCATTTGCAGGCTGTTGAGCATGGCGGCCAGGTTGGCCGGGCCGGTGATCATCACGCGGCACTCGTTCTGCACGGATTCGACCAGGCCGGGGCGGCGCATGACTTCGGCAAACAGGCCCTCGGTGGGCAGGTAGAGCACGGCGAAGTCGGTGGTATGTGGGGGCGACACATACTTGGCAAAGATCTTCTTGGCCTCCAGCTTGATCGACGTCTCGAACGCATTGCCTGCCGACTGAATGGCTGCCTTGTCGGCCGCGTCCTGCGCGTCCAGCAGGCGCTGGTACTGTTCCACGGGGTACTTGGAGTCGATGGGCAGCCACACAGGGTGCTCGTCGCTCTTGCCGGGCAGGCGGATCGCAAACTCCACCAGCTCATCGCTGCCCGGCACGGTCTTGACGTTGCGCGCAAACTGGTCGGGCGTGAGCACGTTGTCGATGATGGCGCCGAGCTGCATTTCGCCCCAGGTGCCGCGCGACTTCACGTTGGTCATCACGCGCTTCAAGTCGCCCACGCTGCCTGCCAGGGTCTGCATTTCGCCCAGGCCCTTGTGCACTTGTTCGAGCCGGTCGCTCACCAGCTTGAACGATTCGCCAAGGCGCTGCTCCAGCGTGGCATGCAGCTTTTCGTCCACCGTGCGGCGCATTTCTTCGAGCTTGGTGGCGTTGTCGGCCTGGATGGCGGCCAGGCGCTCGTTGAGCGCGGTGCGCAGCTGCTCGGCGTTGTGCTGGCTGCCCTGCACCAGCCCGGTGAGCTGCTGCGACACGGCGTCTTGCAGCACCGCAAACTGGTTCTTGATCTGAAAGCCGTTGGCTTCGAGCTGGTCCTTGAGCGCTTGCGACATCACTCCCAGCTGCGATTGGGTATCCCCCTTGAGCGAATCGAGCGTGAGGCGTGTGGCCGCATCCAGGGCCGTGAGGCGCTGCTCCAGCCGCGCCTCGAATACGCCAAAGGCAGCCAACAGCTCGGCGCGGCCGTTGCGGGATTCGGCCACGGCCTGGGCCAGGCGTTCGTCCACGGCGTGGCGCAGTGTCTCCAGCGTGGACTGCGTGGTCTGGGTAAAACCACGCAGCTGCTGCCCCATGCCGTCCAGCGCGCCATCATTCTTGGCCACCGCAATCTGCGTCGCCTGTGTGGTTTGCTCCAGCGACTGCAGGCGTGCCAGCCACTCGGGTGGCAGATCCACGCGGGGACGGCGCAGCAACAGCACCACCAGAAGGACCAGCGCCAGTGCCAGCGCCGCCAGGAGAACAAGTGTGTCAGTGGCCAAGGTTTACTATATTTTTGATAGCTATCAGCGCATGATTGACTAGCGCATCCGGTCGATTGGACCCAAAATCCCGCATCAACGCAGGGTGGCGGGCTGATTCACCGGCGTGAGCGGCCCCCGCCCGTCAAAGAAGGCAATCAGGTTATCCGCCGCCAGGTTGGCCATGGCGCGCCGGGTCGGCACCGTGGCGCTGGCAATGTGCGGCGTGAGCACCACGTTGGGCACGGTCAGCAGGTCGGGGTGCACGCTGGGTTCACCCTCAAACACATCCAGCCCCGCCGCCGCAATGCGACGCTCGCGCAGGGCCACAGCCAGCGCGGCATCATCCACGATGCCGCCACGCGCAATGTTGACGAGCGTCGCCGTGGGCTTCATCAACGCCAGCTCGGCCGCGCCGATGGTGTGGTGCGACGCGGGCGTGTAGGGCACCACCAGCACCACATGGTCTGCGGTGCGCAGCAACTCGTCCTTGCCCACGTAGGTGGCCTTGCATTCGGCCTCCAGCTCGGCCGACAGGCGCGAACGGTTGTGGTAGACCACCTTCATGCCAAAGCCGTGCGCGCCGCGCTTGGCAATGCCCTGCCCGATGCGGCCCATGCCGATGATGCCCAGCGTGCTGCCGTGGATGTCGCTGCCCGCGAACATGTCGTAGCTCCACTTGGTCCACTTCCCGGCACGCAGGTAATGCTCGCTCTCGGTCATGCGGCGGGCCGTGGCCATCAGCAATGCAAAGCCGAAGTCGGCGGTGGTCTCGGTGAGCACATCGGGCGTGTTGGTGCCCAACACACCCGCGGCGGTCATGGCATCCACGTCAAAGTTGTTGTAGCCCACGGCCATGTTGGCGCAGACCTTGAGGCGCGGCGCAGCGGCCAGCAGTGTGGCATCGATGCGCTGGCTGCCGGTGGTCAGCACCCCGTCCTTGTCGGCCAGGCGCGCAGCCAACTCTTGCGGGGTCCAGATCACGTCGTCGGGGTTGGCCTCCACGTCAAAGTGCTCGCGCAGGCGGTCCACGATGTCAGGAAAGATCGCGCGGGCGACCAGGATGCGGGGTTTGCTCATAGCGCTCAAAACTCCTGTCAACGGAACCAGATGAAAGTCATGACGATAAAGAGCGGCACCAGAATGCCCCCCGACCACAGCATGTAGCCGAAGAAGCTGGGCATCTTCACGCCGCGGTCTTCGGCAATGGCCTTGACCATCATGTTGGGCGCATTGCCGATGTAGCTGTTGGCACCCATGAACACCGAGCCCGCCGAGATGGCGGCCAGCGTGGGGGCCAGGGTGGTCATCAGCACGGCCGGGTCGCCCCCGGCGGTGTTGAAGAAGACCAGGTAGGTCGGCGCGTTGTCGAGGAAGGAGCTGAGCAGCCCGGACGCCCAGAAGTACATGGCGGGGTCAGGTGTTCCGTCCGGCCGCGTGACGGCGGACACCACGGCACCAAAGGGGCCATTGACGCCCGCCTTGAGCATCGCGATCACCGGGATGATGGTGAGGAAGATGCCCGCAAACAGCTTGGCCACCTCCTGCATGGGGCCCCAGCTGAACTGGTTGTCTTCATGCACCTGCTTGGGCGTTATGCGCAGGGACACCAGCGCCACGATGATCAGGCCCACGTCCCGCACGATGCCGGGCAGGCCCACCTCGGCCCCGGCGATGGTGAACGCCACCTGCGACTTCCACAGGCCGCTGAGCAGCACCAGCACCACCACCACGCCCAGCAGCGCAAAGTTGGCCTTACCGTCAAAGCCGATGGCTTTGGTGTCGGGCGTGGGGTCGGCCCTGAGCACCTCTTCGCGCCGGTGGTAGTACCAGGAATCCATCACGAAGAAGATGGCCAGCAGCGAGCCCACCAAAAAGAGGGTCTCGGGGAAGATGTGGCTCACCGTCCAGAAGAAGTCCACCCCCTTCAGGAAGCCCAGGAACAGCGGTGGGTCACCCAAGGGCGTGAGCGAGCCCCCGGCGTTGGACACGATGAAGATGAAAAACACCACCACATGCGCTGTGTGCTTGCGGTTGTCATTGGCGCGGATCAACGGGCGGATGAGCAGCATCGACGCCCCCGTGGTGCCCATGACGCTGGCGAGCACCGCGCCAATGGCGAGGATGGCCGTGTTGAGCGCCGGGCTGCCATGCAGGTTGCCCCTGATGTAGATGCCCCCCGCCACGGTGAACAGCGCGGTGAGCAGGATGACGAACGGAATGTATTCGGCCACCAGCGCGTGGACAAAACTTGCGCCCGCTGCGCCCGGTCCAAACACCAGCGCAAACGGCACCAGGAAAGCCAGCGCCCAGCCGGCAGCAACCTTGCCGAAGTGGTGGTGCCAGAAGATGGGCGCCAACAACGGCATCAAGGCAATCGACAGCAGAATGCCGGCAAAGGGCACGCCCCACAGCACTGACAACGCACTGCCATCAATATCGGCCGCCAGTGCCAGTCCCGGCAACGCCGCCAGTAGGCCGGCCACTGCCAGCCCGCGCGAAAATTTCATGGTTCTTGTCTCCGTCTCATTGCTAAAAATCAGGGGACGCAGGGCCATGGCACCTGCGGGGCACGGTCACACCGGCGAAGGGATATCAAACACCTGGCGCAGGTAGGCCAGGTACTTCTCGTCATCGCACATGCCCTTGCCGGGCGTGTCTGACAGCTTGGCCACAGGCTGGTCATTGCAGCGCGTCATCTTGATGACGACCTGCAAAGGCTCGTGGGCTGGCGGACTACCGAGGTCGTTGGTCAGGTTGGTGCCGATACCAAACGCGAGCTGGCAGCGACCCCGGAACTGCTGGTACAGCTCGATGGTGCGCGGGATGGTGAGCGCATCGCTGAAGATCAGCGTCTTGGTCAGCGGGTCCACGCGGTTCTTGCGGTAGTGGTCCAGCAAGCGTTCACCCCAGGCAAACGGGTCGCCGCTGTCATGGCGGGCACCGTCGAACAGCTTGCAGAAGTACAGGTCGAAGTCGCGCAGGAAGGCGCTCATGCCGTACACGTCCGACAGCGCAATGCCCAGGTCACCCCGGTATTCCTTGGCCCACATCTCGAAGCCAAACACCTGGCTATCGCGCAGCCGCGGGCCCAGCGCCTGGCAGGCCTGCAGATATTCGTGCGCCATGGTGCCCAGGGGGGTCACGCCCAGCTTCATCGCGTAAAGCACGTTGCTGGTGCCCGCAAACTGCCCGGGACCTGCGGGCGCACCTGGGCGGCGGTCCCCGGTGCCGAGGCGTGCCACCAGCACGCGCAGCACTTCCTCGTGCCAGGCGCGCGAGAAGCGGCGGCGCGTGCCGTAGTCGGCAATCTTGAGGTCGGACAGGCCCTCGCCCTGCAGCAGCGCAATCTTGGCATCGAGACGGCGGCGGCCTTCCGGAAAGTCGGGCACCTTCTGCGTGTTGCGAAAGTACACCTCGTTGATGATGGCCAGCACCGGGATCTCGAACAGGATCGTGTGCAGCCAGGGCCCGCGGATGGTGATGTCGATTTCACCGTTGTGCTGGGGCACCACGGTGATGTACTTCTCGTTGAGCTTGAACAGGCCCAGAAAGTCCACGAAGTCGCTCTTGATGAATCGCAGCGATCGCAGGTAGGCCAGCTCGGCATCCTGAAACTGCAGGCTGCACAACGAACGGATCTCGTCGCGGATCTCGTTGGCAAACGGCGCCAGCTGCACGCCGGGGTTGCGGCACTTGAACTTGTACTCGACCTGCGCCCCGGGAAACTGATGCAGCACCACCTGCATCATGGTGAACTTGTACAGGTCGGTGTCGAGCAGGCTGGTGATGATCATGGACAGGGCACGCCTCAGAAACCGCGCACGCTGGGCACGCGATGCTCCGGCCGCAGACCGGACAATAAAGCCGCAAAGTGTAGGCCATCACGGCGCCCGGTGCGCGGCGCTGCGGGCGGCGTCAGCCAGTGTTCAGCCGCCGCTGTGCATTCAAGCTGTTCAGGGCCCAGGCGCACATTGCAGCTGCGCCTGACGCTATCAAATCAGTAGCTACGGTTTGCAGCCACTGATCAGCCGCCAATCAACGACCCGTCAACCGGGCATGACCAGCGCCTGCAGCACGTTGCGCAATGCGTCTGGCACGGCCACCGGGCGGCGGGTTTCGCGGTCCACGTACACATGGATGAAGTGCCCCGCAGCCGCCGTCAGCGGCTCGCCCTGCGCAAACAGGCCCACCTCGTAACGCACACTGGAGCCGCCCAGCCGTGCCACGCGGATGCCCGCCTCCACCGTCTGCGGGAACGCCAGCGGCGCGAAGTAATTGCATTGGGTCTCGATGACCAGGCCGATGGTCTGGCCCGCATGGATGTCCAGCACGCCCTGGTCGATCAGGTGGGCGTTCACCGCCGTGTCAAACCAGCTGTAGTACACGACGTTGTTCACATGGCCATACACATCGTTGTCGGCCCAGCGTGTGGTGATGGGGCGGAACACGGGGTAGGCGCTGCGCGGCTGCGGAGCCGGGCGGACCGGTGCGGAAGAAGCGACGGGAGAGGGGCTGGCGGCAGAGGTCATGGCCGCACATTCTGCCAGCGCTGGTGGTACTGCCAGGCCACGCGCCAGGTGGTGAGCTGCGCCTGCAGTGTGTCCTCCAGGTCGTTGCCGTAGCCGCCCGCCATCGCGAACACCGTGGGAATGCGCCGCTGCCAGGCCCAGTCAAACACGCGCCGGTCGCGTGCCTCCAGCCCATCGTGGGTGACGGCGAGACGACCCAGGCGGTCGCCCACGTGGGGGTCGGCCCCCGCGAGATAAAACACCAGGTCCGGTTTGCAGCGATGGTCCAGCGCCTCCAGGGCCTGGTCCAGGGCGTGCAGGTAGTCGTCGTCAGCGCATCCGTCTGGCAGTTCCACGTCCAGGTCACTCGGCTCCTTGCGAAAAGGAAAGTTGCGTGCACCATGCAGCGACAGGGTGAACACGCTGTCGTCGCCCTGAAAGATATGGGCCGTGCCATTGCCCTGGTGCACATCCAGGTCGATGACCGCCACCTGCAGCGGCCAGCCCGATCCATCGTTCAGGTGATCGGCCTGTGCCTGCCGGGCAGCCACCGCCACATCGTTGAACACACAAAAGCCACTGCCCTTGTCGGCATACGAGTGGTGGGTGCCACCAGCCAGGTTGCCGGCCACACCCTCGCGCCAGGCGGCGCGGGTGGCCGCCAGAGTAGCGCCCACCGAGCGGCGAGCGCGCTCTGCCATGGCAGGACTCCAGGGAAACCCGATCTCCCGCTGCGCGGCAGGCACCAGCGTGCCATGAGCGATGGCGCCGATGTACTGCGGGCTGTGCACCCGCACCAGTGCCTCATCCGATGCTGGCAGGGCTTCTTTCAACAGCACGTCAGGCAGGTGCTGGGCGATCCGGTCGCGCAGCATGCGGTACTTGGCCATGGGGAAGCGGTGACCATCCGGCAAAGGCAACACGAAGTGGTCGGCGTAGTAGGCGTGCATGACGCAATTGTGGCAAGCCGGGGATTTCTGGGTGATCGTGTCTAATTTGCTGCAGTGCAACAAAAAGCCCTTGCAATAGCGCTGCAAGTCCCTAAAATTCAACCCATGCTGCACTGCAACATGACCCAACAGGTCAAGGTCAGCGCAGATGTCTGTGAACCACCCGGCCCCCTGGGCCCTCATTTTTAGGAGATATGACATGTCGCTGACCGCAGAACAAATCCTGGCATCCCACAAGGCCAACATCGAAACCCTGTTTGGCTTGACCACCAAGGCTTTCGAAGGCGTGGAAAAGCTGGTCGAACTGAACGTGACCGCTTCGCGCGCTGCCCTGTCCGAAGCCGCCAACCACACGCAAGCCGTGCTGGGCGTGAAGGACGCACAAGAACTGCTGGCCCTGCAAGCTGGCCTGTTCCAGCCCCTGGCTGAAAAGACCGCCGCTTACAGCCGTCACCTGTACGACATCGCTTCGGGCACGGGCGCTGAGTTCGGCAAGGCTTTCGAAGCCCAGGCCACCGACGCACAGAAGGCTTTCACCAACCTGGTGGACAGCGCCGCCAAGAACGCCCCCGCCGGTTCCGAAACCGCTGTGGCCGTGATGAAGAGCGCCGTGTCTGCCGCCAACAACGCGTTTGAGTCGGTACAAAAGGCTGTGAAGCAAGCGTCTGATGTGGCTGAAGCCAACTTCAACGCCGTGGCCAACACCGCTGCCAACGCTGCCAAGACGGCCGCTCCCCGCAAGCGTTAATCGCCCTACCTGCGGTCTGGAGTGCAACCTCTAGGCCGTGTTCAGGGAATACCCTGATAATTCAACCTATGCGCTGCTGACCTTGTCTACAGCGCCTCAGTTGTCTCCTTGGATCCTCTCGAAACCCCCGTTTCAAGGATCCTTTTAAAGCCCGGTTTTACGACCGGGCTTTTTTTTGGCCTGACCACCCACAGGCCGCAAACGTGAGAACGGGCCCGCGCGGCGAACCGATCTTTTTATGGTGGTCCGGCATCCACGGCATGCGGCCCTTGCGCCACCTCAAACCCGGACCCGAAATCCGGCCTTTGCGCAAGACATTGATCAAGAATAATTCGCGTTTGCTTTATCATTGACGCAGTTTCAACCCCGAAAGACGCAACCCATGTCGAAGACTGTGAAAGCCTTGCTGAGCGCTTGTGCCCTGGCCGCCGCTGCAGGCGCCGTGCACGCCCAGGAACAAGTGGTCAACCTCTACTCGGCCCGCCACTACTCCACCGACGAAGCGCTGTACACCGGCTTTACCAAGGCCACGGGCATCAAGATCAACCGCGTGGACGCGGACGATGCCGGCATCCTGGCCCGGCTGAAGGCCGAAGGCACCGCCTCGCCCGCCGACGTGATCCTTCTGGTGGACGCAGCCCGCCTGTACAAGGGCGAGGTCGATGGCCTGTTTCAGCCCATACAGTCCAAGGTGCTGAACGATGCCATCCCCGCTAATCTGCGCAGCCAGCCGGCAGCGGACGGCGGCATCTCGTGGTTTGGCCTGTCCACCCGCGCGCGCGTCATCGTCTACAACAAGGTCAAGATGCAGAAGGCCGATGTGGACACCTACGAAGAACTGGGTGACCCCAAGAACAAGGGCAAGCTGTGCATCCGCTCTGGCTCGCACCCCTACAACCTGAGCCTGTTCGGCGCTGTGACGGAACACATGGGCGAGCAGAAGGCCGAAGCCTGGCTCAAGGGCATGGTGGCCAACCTGGCCCGCCCCCCCAAGGGCGGCGACACCGACCAGATCAAGGCCGTGGCTGCAGGTGAGTGCGACATTGCAGTGACCAACACCTACTACCTGGCGCGCATGATGCGCTCCAACAAGCCCGAAGACGTGGCTGTGGTCAACAAGGTGGGCGTGGTGTTCCCCAACCAGGAATCCTGGGGCACGCACCTGAACATCGCTGGCGGCGCGGTGGCCAAGCACTCCAAGAACCAGGCCAACGCCATCAAGTTCCTTGAATATCTGGCCAGCCCCGAGGCACAGAACTATTTTGCAAACGGCAACAACGAGTGGCCTGCTGCCAAGGGCGTGGCACTGGACAACCCGGCCCTCAAGGCCATGACCGGCGGCAAGCCTTTCAAGAGCGAGACCATCCCGATCAGCGCGGTGGGCGCCAACACGACCAAGGTGCAGCAGATGTTGGACCGCGTGGGCTTCCAGTAAGCTGCCCCTGCCCTCATCCACCACAAGCCCGGCCTGGTCCGGGCTTTTTTTCGCGTTCAGCACGGTGAGGAGATGCGCCATAATTGACGTTTACGTTAACGTCACTTACTGGAGACAACCATGGACATCCAAGGCAAGGTATTCATCGTCACCGGCGGCGCTTCGGGCCTGGGCGAAGGCACGGCACGCATGCTGGCCGCCCAGGGCGGCACCGTGGTCATTGCCGACATGCAGGCAGAAAAAGGCGAAGCCGTGGCCAAGGAAATCGGCGGCGCGTTCGTGAAATGCGATGTGAGCAACGAGGCAGACGGCCAGGCCGTGGTGGCCAAGGCCGTGTCGCTGGGCAAACTGGTGGGCCTGGTGAACTGCGCCGGCATCGCCCCCGCCGAGAAGACGGTGGGCAAGAACGGTGCGCATGCGCTGGCCTTGTTCAGCAAGACCATCACGGTCAACCTGATCGGCAGCTTCAACATGATCCGCCTGGCCGCCGAGGCCATGAGCAAGAACGAGCCGGAATCCACCGGCGAACGTGGCGTGCTGATCTCCACGGCCAGCGTGGCCGCGTATGACGGCCAGATCGGCCAGGCCGCCTACGCAGCCTCCAAGGGCGGCGTGGTCGGCATGACCCTGCCGATTGCCCGTGACCTGGCGCGCAACGGCATCCGCAACATGACCATTGCCCCCGGCATCTTCGGCACCCCCATGCTGTTTGGCATGCCGCAGGAAGTGCAGGACGCGCTGGCCGCGGGCGTGCCCTTCCCCAGCCGCCTAGGCACCCCCCAGGACTACGCCAAGCTGGTGCGCCACATCCTCGAAAACGACATGCTCAATGGCGAGGTGATCCGTCTGGACGGTGCCATTCGCCTGGCACCACGCTGAGCTGGGGATTGAGTTAAAGAGGCATGTCTGAATGCTACTCTTTCAATAGCACCTCAGGCATATTCCTCTAGCGCATGGTGCCTGTTTGGCACAAAAAGTCGTCCACAAGGGGCCCGGAAAGGCCGCAGGACTCCTGAGAGCCAAACACTTTGCTGATGCCCACCCGACCGCCGCGCTCACAACGCGGCGGTTTCGTTGTGGCGGTGGCTTACCTCGGTCTCCCGCCTCCTCAACCCAAGACTGCGTGGCCTTGGGTGAGAAGCCCCTCCAAGTCGGCAGCTGGCACGGGACGGCTGAAGTGGTAGCCCTGCCCGGTGTCGCAGCCCAGTCCCCAAAGCACGTCACGCTGCGCAGCCGTCTCCACGCCCTCGGCAATGGTTTCCAGGCCCAGGCTTTGCGCCAGACCAATGATGGCCCGCACGATGTGGGGCGCGCTGGGGTCGTCGCCCAAATGACGCACAAACGACTGGTCGATCTTGAGCTTGTGTACCTTCAGGCGCTGGATATAGCTGAACGATGAGTACCCGGTCCCAAAGTCGTCAATGGACAGCTGAACACCCAGGTCATACAGCTGCCGCACGATGGCAATCACCTGCTCGGGCGCATCCATGGCGATGCTCTCGGTCAGCTCCAGCTCCAGCATTTGCGACGGCACCCCGCTGTCGGCCAGCGCCCGGCCCACCATGTCCACCAGACCCGGATGGCGAAACTGCACCATCGACAGGTTCACCGCCACCACCAGCTCGGTGTGCCCAGCATCGCGCCATTGCCGGGCCTGGGCCAGCGCAGTGCGCAGCACCCATTCACCGATGCCCAGAATCTGGCCGCTGCTCTCGGCGACCGGTATGAACTCGGCCGGGCTGACGGCGCCCAGCTCGGGGTGGGTCCAGCGCAGCAGGGCCTCCACTCCCACCAGTTGACGGTCCTTCAGCCGGATTTGCGGCTGGTAGTGCAGCGTCAGCTGGCCCTGCACCAGGGCGCTGCGCAGAGCGTTCTCGATGTGCAACACCCTGAGCGACCGTGCCTGCATGTCCGCCGAGAAGAACCGGTAGGTGTCGCGCCCCGACTCTTTGGCGCGGAACATGGCTGCGTCGGCGCGCTGCGCCAGGGTTTCAAAGTCACCACCATCTTCGGGGTACATCGCAATACCGATCGATGACGTGACCACCAGCTCGTGGTGCTCCAGCTTGCAGATGCGGCGCACCTGTGCCTGCAGCTCGTCGGCCACGTGGGCTGCCTGCTGGGCATCGGTGAGCGGCAGCACAATGACAAACTCGTCCCCGCCCTGTCGGGACACCGTGTCCTCGTCGCGCACCACCGACTGCAAGCGGTGCGCAATCTCGATCAGCAACCCATCGCCCACCTGGTGACCCAGCGAGTCGTTCACGTTCTTGAAGTGGTCCAGGTCCAGATACAACAAGGCAAGCTGATGGCCGCTGCGTTGGGTCAGTGCAAGGGCCTGGCTGAAACGGGAGGCGAACATCGTGCGGTTGGGCAAGCCTGTCAGCGCATCAAAGTTGATCAGCTTGCGGATGCGCTCCTCGTCACGCCGACGTTCCGTCACGTCTTCCTGCACGGCTAGGTAATGGGTGATGCGGCCCTGCTCGTCGTGCAGTGGCGAAATGATGGCGGACTCGTTGTATTCGCCTCCGCCCTTGCGCCGGTTCACGAACTCGCCGCGCCACGGACGGCCTGACGTCAAATGCGCCCACAGGTCGGCATACACGCTGGCTGGCGTGGCCCCTGCGCTGAGCAGGCGCGGGTTGCGGCCTATCGCCTCCTCGGGGCTGTAGCCCGTCGTGGCGGTGAACGCAGGGTTCACGTATTCGATGTTGCCATCAGCGCCCGCAATGAAGATGGAATTGGGCGCCTGCTCCACGGCATGGCGTAGCTTGCGCAAAGTATCGAGTGTCTGAACGCGCTGCGTGATGTCACGCGACAGCACCACAAAGTGATCGTCCGCTTCATCGTCCATCACCTTGCGCGCCACGGACAACTCAAACCAGTGCTTGCCATCGGGCAAGTCCAGCGCGTACTGGAAGTCACGGGCCAGGCCCTGTTCAGCCGCCGTATTGATCGCAGCTTGGGCTACCGCTGCGGCCGCTGGGGGCAAGATGTCGTGGATAGAGCGGCCCACCACCTCGCTGGCTGGCATCAGCAACAGCTCGGGCTGGCGCGTATGGATCTGCACGTAGTGGCCATCGCGGGTCACTTCGAACATCAGGTCGGGCACTGCATCCAGCACAGCGCGCATGGCTTTGTCGGACTGCTTGAGCACCCGATACGGCGCCTCGATGGTGCCCACAAAGATGGCCCGGTAGAGGTAGTAGTACCCCACCACCTTGTATATGTGGCCCAGCAGATTGAATGGATCGGTAGCGATGATGTAGAACGTGAAGAAGAACTCGCTCAGGGCCATCACCCACACGGCCGCGAAGAGTCTTGCCACATCAAAGGCGGCACGCTCCCGCCCCCAGTGCAGCAGCACGCCCAGCGATGCTGCATACAAGGCCACCACGCCGTACTCGGAGGCGATCTTGAACCGCGTGAGCCCCTGGGCGTCGTAGGTTTGCGGGTACCACTGAGGAAACCAGAACACAACAGCATGAATGGCGGCCACTGCAGCCAATACCAGCGTCAGCACCACAAATCTGCCAGGGCCGGGTGCGGCCGCATCGCCAGGCACGCGCCAGTGCAGCGTCACCGCAGCCAGGAGCGTCAGCGCCCCCAGGTATCTGGCGGGCAACCAGAAATTGATGCCTTTGGCTACCGAGTTGGGCGTGATGTAGTCGGGCATGCCGGCGAATGACAGCATGTGCGAAAAATCCAGGATCGCCACGCCCAGGAAGCCGCAGGCCAGGATGAGCACGTTGCGCTGCGGATTGAGACTGTGCGCCTTCCACCCCACCGCAAACACCAGGGCAGACACTGCAATGGACAGCGTCTCCAGCACTTGGTGCAACGTGAGGTAATGCCCCACCCGCTGTGGGCTGGCCACCGAAAAATAGACCCACGCTGCGATCACCCCACCGGTTAACAGGGAAAGCACCGGCGCCACGGCTTTGAAGCTGGCCAGGTGCTGTGGGTGGATCTGCAGCCGAATAAGGTTCATGGGCGCTGGATGGATCTGTGAGGACCGCCTGAGCGGCATGGCGGCGTGGCCGGGTACCGACGATTCTTGCACAGGCCCCACCACTTGTAACAGGTCGAATCCCAGTAGCGGCCCCTGTCTCACGCTGCTTGCACGGCCTGCCAGCGCAGGGCGTATCAAAACAAGGCATAAAAAAACCGCTGCAGCCTTGCGACTGCAGCGGTTGATATCTGGCGGAGTGGACGGGACTCGAACCCGCGACCCCCGGCGTGACAGGCCGGTATTCTAACCAACTGAACTACCACTCCTGGCAGGCAGCTTTTCGCTTGTATTTATCAACACAAGCCAAGTGCTACAAACTTGGCGACCCCACGGGGATTCGAACCCCGGTACTCACCGTGAAAGGGTGATGTCCTAGGCCTCTAGACGATGGGGTCAAAACCTTGGAACTAACCGAAATACCACTAACAAATTTGGTGG
Source organism: Acidovorax sp. ACV02 (assembly GCF_014851475.1). NCBI lineage: Bacteria > Pseudomonadati > Pseudomonadota > Betaproteobacteria > Burkholderiales > Comamonadaceae > Acidovorax > Acidovorax sp. ACV02. The sequence continues at coordinate 199,982 of NZ_JACUZU010000008.1, read as the reverse complement.
AGGTAAACGGGATCGAACCGATGACCTCTTGCATGCCATGCAAGCGCTCTCCCAGCTGAGCTATACCCCCAAACTTCTTCGACTTACGCCAAAGAAAACCAGTGCACCCAAAAGAGCTGCAAAGGCTTATGACTGGCGGAGTGGACGGGACTCGAACCCGCGACCCCCGGCGTGACAGGCCGGTATTCTAACCAACTGAACTACCACTCCTGGCAGGCAGCTTTTCGCTTGTATTTATCAACACAAGCCAAGTGCTACAAACTTGGCGACCCTACGGGGATTCGAACCCCGGTACTCACCGTGAAAGGGTGATGTCCTAGGCCTCTAGACGATAGGGTCAAAACCTTGGAACTAACCGTTATCAAGCGACGTGGTGGAGGTAAACGGGATCGAACCGATGACCTCTTGCATGCCATGCAAGCGCTCTCCCAGCTGAGCTATACCCCCACTGAATGACTTCAAACACTTTGTATTTGTTGTCATCACCTGAGCCTTGAATTATAGACAGATTTTTAGCGGTTTCGCAAACGCGCTATAACTTTTTCACGTCCGACCAGTTCCAGCACAGCATCGACCGATGGCGTGTGGGCGGTTCCGACCGTCAGGACACGCGCAGGCATCGCCAGCTGGGGCATCTTCAGACCCTGAGCCGTCAGCACCTGCTTGAACGCAGCACTGATGGACGCCTTGTCCCACTCGCAGGCGGACAGTGCATTAGCCAGTGCGTCCAGAGCGGGAGCAATGGCGTCGGTGACATGCTGAGCGTGCTCTGCATCCACCGGAGTCACGTCGCCATAGAACACCTGCGCCCAGTTGGCAAGCACGACGGTGGTGTCGCACCGGTCTTTGAACAGCGCACAGATCCGGGGCAGACGCCCGTCGGCCAGCGCCTCAGCGGAAACACCACGCGCCTGCAATTGCGGAGCAACCAGCGCGGCCAAAGCGTCGTCAGCCATGGCTTTCAGGTGCTGGGCATTCACCCAGCGCAGCTTGGCTTCATCGAACTGCGCAGCGCTGCGGCCCAGGTGGTCGAGGTTAAACCACTGCAGAAACTGCTCGCGACTGAAAATTTCGTCATCGCCATGACTCCAGCCCAGACGTGCCAGATAGTTCACCATGGCATCGGGCAGATAACCTTCATCGCGGTATTGCGTCACGGGCTTGGCGCCGTTGCGCTTGCTCATCTTCTCGCCCTGCTCGTTCAGCACGGTGGGCAGGTGGGCATAGACCGGAGGTTCCTTGCCCAGGGCGCGGAAGATGTTGATCTGACGCGGCGTGTTGTTCACATGGTCATCGCCTCGGATCACGTGCGTGATCGCCATGTCGATATCGTCCACCACCACGCAGAAGTTGTAGGTGGGCGTGCCATCGGGCCGTGCAATGACCAGATCATCCAGCTCATCATTGCTGATCTCAATGCGGCCCTTGACCTTGTCGTCCCAGGCCACAACGCCGCCCTGTGGGTTCTTGAAGCGCAGCACCGGCTGCACGCCCTCAGGAATGGCTGGTAAGGTCTTGCCAGCTTCAGGACGCCATGTGCCGTCGTAGCGAGGCTTCTCCTTGGCAGCCATCTGCCGCTCGCGCAGGGCATCCAGCTCAGCCACGCTCATGTAGCAGGGATACACGTGACCGGCGGCCTGCAACTCTGCAAGGACCGCCTTGTAACGATCCATGCGCTGCATCTGATAGAACGGGCCTTCGTCGTGGTTCAGACCCAACCAGGCCATGCCCTCGATGATGACGTCCACCGCCGCCTGGCTGGAGCGCTCCAGGTCGGTGTCTTCGATGCGCAAAATGAAATCCCCCCCCGTGGCACGGGCAAACGCCCAAGGATACAGCGCCGAGCGGATATTGCCCAGGTGGATGAAGCCGGTGGGAGACGGTGCAAAACGGGTGCGTATGCGGCCCGTGCTGGTGGCAGTGGTTTCAGTCATAACAATCAATGCTGGCCCTCCATGGGGCCAGTTCAAACTAGGATCAATCCGTCGGGCGCAGCCCGACCCGGCTAGGGCATCACGCGCACAACCGGGGGCACAGCATCGCGTGCGATGGTCTGCGGTGGCTGCGCAAGCCCTTGGCTACGCTTCCTGCGCATTGGGCAAAGCAAGGCGCGAGGTATCTTCCTCGCCCTCCTCTGCACCTACACGCCCCTCATTCAGGCTGGCAATCCCTTCCGCAGTGATGTCACCCGTCACGTACACGCCGTCAAAACACGACGCATCGAACCCGGCAATGGCACTGTTGAGCGCACCCACAGCCCTCTTCATGCCATCTACATCCTGATAGATGAGAGCGTCGCAGCCGATGGCCTGGCGAATCTCTTCGACCGTGCGACCGTGGGCCACCAGTTCGCTGCTGGTGGGCATGTCAATGCCATACACGTTGGGGTAGCGCACGGGCGGCGCCGCGCTGGCGAGGTACACCTTGCGGGCACCCGCGTCACGCGCCATCTGCACGATCTCGCGGCTGGTCGTGCCACGCACGATGGAGTCGTCCACCAGCAACACGTTGCGGCCTTTGAATTCGCTGCCAATCACATTGAGCTTCTGGCGCACCGACTTTTTGCGCACGCCCTGCCCGGGCATGATGAAGGTGCGACCCACGTAACGGTTTTTGACGAAGCCTTCCCGGTACGGGACGCCGAGCAGATGTGCCAGCTGGGTAGCGCTGGGGCGGCTGGACTCGGGGATGGGGATGATCACATCGATCTCGTTGGGCGGCACGGTGGACACCACACGCTTGGCCAAGGCTTCACCCAGGTTCAGACGGGCCTGGTAGACCGAGATGCCGTCAAGCACCGAATCGGGCCGAGCAAGGTAAACAAACTCGAAAATGCAAGGGTTGAGCTGCGGATTCTCTGCGCACTGGCTGGCGTGAACCTGTCCGTCCAGCGTGATGAAAATCGCTTCGCCCGGATTGATGTTGCGCTCGAACACATGGGAGGTGCCCTCCAGCGCCACCGACTCACTGCCCACCATCACGGTGCCGTCCTGGCTGCGGCCCATGGCCAGCGGGCGGATGCCGTGCGGGTCGCGGAAGGCCAGCAGACCGTGGCCTGCGATCAGCGCGATCACAGCATAGGAACCCTTGATGCGCTTGTGCACCGCACGCACGGCAGTGAAAACGTCCTCGGGCTGCAGAGGCACGCCCCGCGTGGCGCGTTCCAGTTCGTGCGCAAACACGTTCAGAAGGACTTCCGAATCACTTTCCGTGTTGGTGTGGCGGTGGTCCGTCTGGAACAGCTCGGTGCGCAGTTCGCGGGCGTTCGTCAGATTGCCGTTGTGCACCAACACGATGCCGAACGGGGCATTGACGTAAAACGGTTGCGCCTCTTCTTCGCTGTAGGCGTTGCCGGCGGTGGGGTAACGCACCTGGCCCAGCCCCACATTACCCGGCAGAGCGCGCATGTTGCGCGTGCGAAAAACGTCGCGCACCATGCCCTTGGCCTTGTGCATGAAGAATTTGCGGCCCTGCTGGGTCACGATGCCAGCAGCATCCTGGCCGCGATGCTGCAAGAGCAGCAAAGCGTCATAAATCAGCTGATTGACGGGCGCAGGACTGACGACGCCGACGATTCCACACATAGTTGTATTCCATCCGTTTGCGGGAACAGCCCCGCGGTCATCCAACGGCAGCAGCTTCTGGCCGCTACCGCTTCGATCTCACGAAGGCAGATGCCTTCCAAATTCGTCCGGCAGCGCCGGTTTCAACCCCTTGAGCACTTCGGCCAAGACCGGCGCGCCCCGCGACTCCTGCCACCACTGTGCCTCGTGCACGGGGGTGATGCCAGCCACCACGGCCACAGCAAGCAACAAAACGAGGCCGCGCAACACACCAAAAACAGCGCCGAGGGTACGATCCGCCGGGCGCAGCCCTACGGCTTCCACCAGTTTCTTGGCCAGCCATGCCAGAAAACCACAGGCAAAAACCGAAGCCACAAACACCACGACAAAACCGGCTGCATACCGCAGCGACTCGCCCGACCCACCCATGGGCAACAAGGCCGCTGCATCGGCCGCAAACCATTGCGCCACAAAAAAAGACGCCACCCAGCCCAGCACCGACAGCACTTCAAATACCAGTCCGCGCCACGCACCTATCAGCATGGAGGCCAGCAACACGGCCACAAACACCCAATCCAACGCAGCCATGGACAAGCGGCAGCCTGATCAATGTTTACAGGGTGAGCACCGACGCCGACAGGTCCAGCGACTTGATGCGCGCCGCCGCCTTGTCTGCCTCTGCCCGGTTGGTAAACGGGCCCACACGCACCCGGGTGCGCTTTCCGTCCTTGGTGTCCACCACCTGCGTATAGGTCTTGAGACCTGCCCGTTCCACCTTGGTGCGTGCTTCGCGGGCCTTTTCGGCATCTGCAAAGGCCCCCACCTGCACGATGAAGCGCGCCTCCTCGGCACTGGCGGCGGCTGGCGCCTCGGTGCTTCGGCCTTCCAACAGGGCGCGGGCACGTGCCGAATCGTCAGCACGTGCAGGCTTGGGTTCGGGGACGGGAGAAGGTGTGGGAGCAGCGGGCGGCTTGGCCTCGTGTTTCACCTCGGGCTTTGGGGGGGCAACCGCTGGGGCTGGCGCAGGTTTGGCCGCTGCTGTACGAGCGCTAGGCACCAGTTCTTCACCATCCGCCAAGCCATTGGCTGCGGCAGTGCGCGAGGGCGCAGGCCGCTGCGCAGCAGCCGTCGGGGCTGGCTCTGGGGTGGAGGGTGCAGCAGGCTTGGCGGCGGTAGTTTCGGCCACTGGCGCAGGCACCACCAGGGGAGCCACCTTGTTGCGGTCTGGAATCTCGATGGGAATGTCCACAGGGATAGGCCGTGGCTGGGTATCAAACAGCAACGGAAACCCGATGACCCCCACCAGCACCAGCACTGCAGCGCCAATCAAACGGTGCCGGGCGCGGCGGCGCATCACTTCGATGCTCTCAGCCTGTGGTGTGCGCGAGCGCTTGGACGGCTTTTCGGCCTGTTGCTGCTCACCCTGACCGGGCCACCGGAACTTGAAAAATGCCATGGACTAAGGACTCGTGAGGCGCTCAGGCGCCCATATGTTTGGCGTGCAAGCGGGGTGTTCCATTGATCAACACCCCACCCACCGTGTAGAACGAGCCAAAGACCACGATTCTATCAGCGGGGTCTGCGGCGGCCACCGCCGCTTGCAGGGCCTGCAGTGGGTCGGCATGCAAGCTGGATGCAACGTCCCGACGACCGCCCGCCACCATATGCACGGCATTCCACTTCTGCTGCAACACGGCGGCCGACTCAGCGCGCGGAGTGGGCAGATCGGTGAAATACCAACGGTCCACCAGAGGCCCGACCTTGGCCAGCATGGGCGCCAGGTCCTTGTCCGCCATGGCGCCAAACACCGCGTGGGTGACTGGGAAGAACCCCATCGCATCCAGGTTGGCCGTGAGCGCTGCCACGGAGTGCGGGTTGTGCGCCACATCCAGCACCAGGGTCGGTTGCCCCGGCACAATCTGAAAACGTCCCGGCAACTCCACCAGGGCCATACCGTTGCGCACGGCCTGGGCGGTCACCGGCAGCCGATCACGCAATGCCTCGAAAGCCGCCAGCACGCCCGAGGCGTTCACCAGCTGGTTAGCCCCACGCAGAGACGGATAAGCCAGCCCGGCATAGCGCCGCCCCCGGCCAGCCCAGCTCCACTGCTGCTTGTCGCCCGAGAAATTGAAATCGCGCCCAAAACTCCACAAATCGGCGCCGATCTCCCGCGCGTGATCCACCACGCTCTGCGGGGCCATGGGGTCGCTCACGATGGCTGGGCGCCCCGTGCGCATGATGCCCGCCTTTTCGCGGCCAATGCTCTCGCGGTCCGGGCCCAGAAATTCTGTGTGGTCGATATCGATGCTGGTGATGATGGCGCAGTCGGTGTCGATCGCGTTCGTGGCATCCAGACGCCCTCCGAGGCCGACTTCGAGAATTGCCACATCCAGCAACGCATGGCTCATCAAGCGCAGGATGGCCAGGGTGGTGAACTCAAAGTACGTGAGAGACACCTCGTTGCCGTTCTGAGTTCTGGCGCTCTCCACCGCCTCGAAATGGGGTACCAGGTCCGCCGCCGACACGATTTCGCCATGGACACGACAGCGCTCTTCAAAGTGCACCAAATGCGGTGAGGTGTACACGCCGGTGCGATAACCCGCCTGCAGCGCCACCGCTTCGAGCATGGCGCAGGTCGATCCTTTTCCGTTGGTGCCCGCCACCGTGATCACCGGGCACTCGAACCGCAGCGCCATGCGGCGGGCGACTTCGGCGACCCGATCCAGGCCCATATCAATGTTGCGGGGGTGCAGCTGCTCGCAATGGCGCAGCCAGCCTTCCAGGGTGTGGGGTTTGGTTTGCATACAGCCAGGGATTGTCGCCGAGCCAGCATTCACCCCCGCGATTTCGAGGATGATGCGCGGCATGAATACCGCCATCACCGTCTACGGCATCCCCAATTGCGATACCGTCAAAAAATCCCGCGCCTGGTTTGCAGAACAAGGGCTGGAAGTCCAGTTTCATGACTTCAAAAAGCAAGGCGTTCCCACCGAGCTGCTCCCTGGCTGGCTGAAGGCCGTGGGCTGGCAGAAGCTGGTCAATCGTCAAGGGACCACCTGGCGAAAGCTGGACGCAGCCACACAGGCATCGGTGCAGGACGACGCGAGCGCCAGTGCGCTGATGCAGCAACAAACCAGTGTGATCAAGCGCCCCGTGGCGCAGTGGCAGGACGCCCAAGGCCTGCATGTGACCGTCGGATTTGTGCCGGAGCAGTGGCCTGGCGGGCTGAATGGCGCATCCAAGGGCTGACTTGAGACGGGGAACGCGGGAAAATCGCACAAATCTTTACGCAGATTTACGGCGTCCGGGCCCCGAATTGACCTTGCGGGCCTAAACTTTTCTGCAGTCTGGTGCGTTATGTACCGACCCGAAAGGAGTTTCTCCATGAAAAAGATCGTCATTTTTTCTGCCCTGGCAGCCGTCGCCGTCGTGGCCAGCGCTCAGGAACAAGGCCGTGTGCTGTCTGCCACGCCCATCATTCAGCAGGTCGGCGTTCCGCAGCAGGTGTGTGGCAACGAGACCGTCTACAACGGCAACCGCACGACGGGCGCCGGCGCTGTGATTGGCGCGATTGCCGGGGGCGCGGTGGGCAATACCATCGGCAAGGGCAGCGGTCGCGCAGCAGCCACCGCCATTGGGGTGCTGGGTGGCGCCGTAGTAGGCAACCAGATCGAGGGCAACGGCCAGCCGCAATACCAGAACGTGCAGCGTTGCTCCACCGAGACGTACTACGAAAACCGTACCGTAGGCTACAACGTGGTGTATGAATACGCAGGCCGCCAGTACACCACCCGCACCCAGAACGACCCAGGCCGCTGGATCCCGGTGAATGTGCAGCCCGCTGGCCAGACCTATTCCACACAACCCGACCCGTATGCGGCCCAGGGTGTTTACAGCCAACCGGGTGTGGTGACCTCCACCTACCCCGTGCAGCCGGTGTACCAGGCGCCCCCCACCTATGTGACGCCCCCGGTGACGGTGATTGAATACGGCTACGACAGCGGCCGCCCCCACTACCCGCACCACCGCAACCCTTACTGGCGTTGAAGGCTGGCAGCGTGGCCGCACAAGCCAGTGAACAAAGAGCCCTTCGGGGCTCTTTTTCTTGGTGCAAGCGGCGGCGGGCATGGGTTTCGTTGGTTCGCACAGCCCAATGCGTCAGCACCCTGCCCTAAAATCGCGGGTTTCCTCCATTCCTACCCGCGCATCCATGACCACCGAAAAAATCGACGGCGTGTCCGTCACCACCCAGGCCAATGTGTACTTTGACGGCAAGTGCGTGAGCCACGGCATCACCTTCCCGGACGGCACGAAGAAGTCGGTGGGCGTGGTGCTGCCCGCAACGCTCACGTTCAACACCGGCGCCCCTGAAATCATGGAATGCGTGGCGGGCTCGTGCGAATACAAGCTGGCTGGTACCGACGCATGGGTGAAATCGTCCGCAGGCGAGAAGTTCAGCGTGCCCGGCAATTCCAAGTTCGACATCCGCGTGACCGAGGCCTACCACTACATCTGCCATTTCGGCTGAGATGTTCGGGCTGAAATTTGATTGATTTTGGCCTCTAGCGCTAGTCCACAATGCGCTGGCAGCTATCATTTTTGAAGAAGATTCCATGGCAACCATCCTCCAGAACCTCCCCCTCGGCCAAAAGGTCGGCATCGCCTTCTCCGGCGGCCTGGACACCAGCGCCGCACTGCACTGGATGAAGCTCAAGGGCGCCGTGCCCTACGCCTACACCGCCAACCTGGGTCAGCCCGACGAGCCCGACTACGACGCCATCCCCCGCAAGGCCATGGAGTACGGCGCCGAGAAGGCCCGCCTGGTGGACTGCCGCACGCAACTGGCCCACGAAGGCATTGCCGCCCTGCAGGCTGGCGCCTTCCACATCAGCACTGGCGGCCTGACCTACTTCAACACCACCCCCCTGGGCCGCGCCGTGACCGGCACCATGCTGGTGGCCGCGATGAAGGAGGACGACGTCAACATCTGGGGCGACGGATCGACCTTCAAGGGCAACGACATCGAGCGCTTCTACCGCTACGGCCTGCTGACCAACCCCTCGCTCAAGATCTACAAGCCGTGGCTGGACCAACTGTTCATCGACGAGCTGGGCGGCCGCGCCGAAATGTCGGCGTTCATGACGCAGGCCGGCTTTGGCTACAAGATGAGCGCCGAGAAGGCCTACAGCACGGACAGCAACATGCTGGGCGCCACACACGAGGCCAAGGACCTGGAGTTCCTGTCCAGCGGCATCCGCATCGTCAACCCCATCATGGGCGTGGCGTTCTGGAAGCCCGAGGTCGAAGTGAAGGCCGAGGAAGTGTCCGTGACCTTCAACGAAGGCCAGCCCGTGGCGCTGAACGGCAAGGAGTTCAACGACCCCGTCGAGCTGATCCTTGAAGCCAACCGCATCGGTGGCCGCCACGGCCTGGGCATGAGCGACCAGATCGAAAACCGCATCATCGAAGCCAAGAGCCGCGGCATCTACGAAGCTCCTGGTCTTGCGCTGCTGCACATCGCCTACGAGCGCCTGGTGACCGGCATCCACAATGAGGACACCATCGAGCAGTACCGCATGAACGGCCTGAAGCTGGGCCGCCTGCTGTACCAGGGCCGCTGGTTCGACCCCCAGGCCATCATGCTGCGCGAAACCGCCCAGCGCTGGGTGGCCCGCGCCGTGACCGGCACCGTGACACTGGAACTGCGCCGTGGCAACGACTATTCGCTGCTGAATACCGAGTCGCCCAACCTGACCTACGCCCCCGAGCGCCTGTCGATGGAAAAGGTGGAAGACGCGCCGTTCAGCCCGCTGGACCGCATTGGCCAGCTGACCATGCGCAACCTGGACATCTCGGACACGCGCGGCAAGCTGGGTGTGTACTCACGGGCGGGCCTGCTGTCGCTGGGAGGCAATGCAGCCCTGGCGCAGCTGGACAACGACCGCAAGTAAGGCAGCACTCGCCCCATGGGCCCCAAGCCTCCCAGGTTGCCAGTGGGAGCAGCTTGGCGGCTCATTTGGAGCAAAAATGGCTGGTAGCGCTAGTGAAAACTGCCTCTCCAGCTATCAATAGATGAGCAAAAGCCACCCTTGGGGTGGCTTTTTCATTGGGGTCTCGTACCAGGCGCGACACCGGCCCTTTCGAGGCGCAGGGGTCGCCTCAGACTTCGCGCTACACCACCACCGGCTCGGGCTCCAGCCGGATGCCAAAGCGCTCGTACACACTCGTCTGGATGGCCTTGGCCAGGGTCATGACCTCGCCCCCCGTCACGCTGTCAGCGCCCTGCCCCCGGTTGACCAGCACAAGGGCCTGCTTCTCGTACACCCCGGCCTTGCCGATGGATTTGCCTTTCCAGCCGCAGGCATCGATCAGCCAGCCCGCCGCCAGCTTGATGCTGCCGTCGGGCATGGGGTAGTGCACGATCTTGGGCTCGCGGGCGATGATGTCGGCGCACTGGTCGGGCGACACGGTGGGGTTCTTGAAGAAGCTGCCCGCGTTGCCCACCACGGCAGGGTCGGGTAGTTTCGCGCGGCGGATGTCGCAGACCCAGTCAAAAATTTGCTGGGCACTGGGGTGTTCCACCCCTGCCTCGGCGCTGCGGCGCTCCAGGTCCAGGTAGCCCAGCACCGGCTTCCAGGGCTTGGGCAGTCGAAAGCGCACATGGGTGATCACCGCCCGGCCTGCCAGCCCCATGCCGCGCGGCAGCCCGCTGCCGTCCTGCGCTTCGGAAGGCGCATGCTTGAAAACAGAATCACGGTAGCCAAAACCGCATTGCGCGGCATCCAGGCTGAACGACTGGCCCGTAGCCAGATCGATGGCGTCGAGCGACTCAAAACGGTCCTGCAGCTCCACGCCATACGCGCCAATGTTCTGGACGGGCGATGCCCCCACCGTGCCCGGGATCAGGGCCAGGTTCTCCAACCCGGGATAGCCGTGCGCCAGCGTCCAGGCCACGGCGTCGTGCCAGACCTCGCCAGCACCCGCCTCCACGATCCAGGCCTTGGGCGTTTCATCCACCAGGCGCAGGCCCTTGATTTCCATCTTGAGCACGACGGACTTCACGTCACCGGTCAGGATGATGTTGCTGCCGCCGCCCAGCACAAATTTCGGTACCGGCGCGAGCTGGGGGTCTGCCAGCACAGCCCGCAGGTCGTCCACCGAATGCACTCGCACCAGGGTTTGGGCGCGTGCGGCAATGCCGAAGGTGTTGCAGGGCTGTAAAGGGGCGTTTTTCTCGACTACCATTGGCCCGATTGTCGCACCCGGCCTTTTGGCTCCCCGCGATCCGCCCCCATATCTGCACCTGTTTTCCCCGAGATAGAGACCCACCATGCCATCTTTTGACACCGTCTGCGAAGCCAACCTGGTTGAAGTGAAAAACGCCGTCGAGAACACCGCCAAGGAAATCGCCACCCGTTTCGACTTCAAGGGCACCTCTGCCAGCATCGAGATCAAGGACAAGGACATCACGCTGATCGGCGATGCTGATTTCCAGCTCACCCAGATTGAAGATGTTCTGCGCAACAAGCTCACCAAACGCAGCGTGGATGTGCGTTTTCTGGACATGGGCGATGTGCAGAAAATGGGCGGCGACAAGGTCAAGCAGGTCATCAAGGTGCGCAACGGCATCGAGAGCGAGCTGGCCAAGAAGATCCAGAAGCTGCTCAAGGAAAGCAAGCTCAAGGTGCAAGGCGCTATTCAGGAAGACAAGGTGCGCGTGACTGGAGCCAAGCGCGACGACCTGCAGGCCGCCATGGCCTTGATCCGCAAGGATGTGACGGACGTGCCGCTGTCGTTCGACAACTTCCGCGACTGATATGAAGCGACACCCCGCTGAGGTCCTGCGGGCCCTCCCCCCGCTCTCGCAGCGCGGAGCGCTGCAGCCAGGGGGACGCCGCCAGCGCGGCGGGGCGGTCCTTGCGCGGCTGCTCTCACCAGGGCTGCGCCGGTATCAGCGCCTCCTCGCCCTGTGCATCGGGTTGCTGCTGGGCCCCACCTGGGCGCATGCGCAGGCTGTGGCGCTGGCGGGTGTACTGGGCAGCAAGGCGCTGATCGTGGTGAATGCCAACCCGCCCAAGGCGGTGGGCGCTGGGGATGAGTTCCAGGGGGTGAAAGTCATCGCCGTCGCCAAGGACGAAGCCACCGTGGAGATCCAGGGCGCACGGCGCACACTGCGACTGGGCGAGGCGCCCGTGAGCGTGGGCGGACGCAGTGGCAGCGGCAAACGCATTTTGCTGGTGGCAGATGGCAGAGGCCATTTTGTGAACAGCGGCACCATCAACGGGCAGGTGATGCAGTACATGGTGGACACCGGGGCCTCCACCGTCGCCATCGGGCGGCCGGATGCAGAGCGTATGGGCCTCAACTACCAAAGCGGCCAGCCGGTGCGCGTGAACACTGCCAATGGCGTCGCCCAGGGCTGGCGCATGAAGCTCGACTCCATCCGCATCGGCGACGTCGAGGTCTTTGGGGTAGAGGCCATCATCACCTCGCAGCCCATGCCCTATGTGCTGCTGGGCAACAGCTTCCTGAACGAGTTCCAGATGACCCGCACCAACGACCAGATGGTGCTCGAAAAGCGCCACTGACGCCTGTACACCCGCAATGTCCGCACACCCCTCCTCCACCCACGCGCACTCCGAAGGGGAGTACGAAGACCTGCTCAGCCTCTGGTCCGACCTGGAGTCGGCCCTGTCGGTGCTGCTGAGTCGGCCGCTGCAAGTGCAGGACTTTCCGGGCAAGGTGCGGCAGTTTGATGCCTGGCTGCAAGACCTGGTGGCGCACGACATCGACGCGGCGCTGTACCTGATGTTCCAGCACGCCTCCACATCCACCGTGGGCTACAGCGCATCGCACGCGCTGGTGTGCGGCACGCTGTGCCACATCATGGCGCTGGAGCTCAAGCTGCCGCAGCGTGAGCGTGACAGCCTGGTGCGGGCGGCACTCACCATGAACATTGGCATGACGACCCTGCAGGACGAACTGGCCGTGCAGCGCGAGCGCCCCACGGCGGAGCAGCAGGAGGCCATCAAGAGCCACCCCGAAGACAGCATGCTGCTGCTGGAACGCCTGTTCATCAACGATCCGCTCTGGCTGGACGTGGTGGGGCAACACCATGCCAGCATTGCCGAACGCGTGCCTTTGGCCAACCAGGAGCCGATAGACCGGCTCACCCGCATCCTCGGCACCATTGACCGGTATGCCGCCATGATCAGCCCGCGCAAATCCCGCGCCGGGCGCAGCGCCACCGATTCGGTGCGTGCCATCGTGGGACAAGAGGTGGACCAACGCGACGAGGTCAGCTACACCCTGGTGCGGTCCATCGGCCTGTGCCCCCCAGGTACGTTTGTGAAACTGGACAACGGCGAAACCGCCATCGTGCTGCGCCGCAGCGACAAGGCCAACCACCCGTTGGTGGCCAGCCTGCTGGACAGCACCGGCAACCACCGCAGCCAGCCCAGCCTGTACCAGACCGCGAGCGGCAAGCCCCGCATCCAGTCTGCCTTGGCCCGGTCCGCAGTGAGCCTGGAACTCAACCACCGCACCATGGTGCGGCTGGGGCTGTACGCCGCCCAGCACAGCGCAGGGTTGCGCGGGCTGGTGACGGCGCCCGGCGCGCTCTGACACGGGCACGCGCCCAACCGGGCGCGTGGCTACATCAGTGTTTGGCCTTGGCTTTTGCGGTGGGCTTTGCCTTGGCGCTCTCTTCACCCTCGGCAGGTTTCGCCTTCTTGCTGCCCAGGCGTGATTCCGTGCCGGCAATCAGGCGCTGGATGTTCTCGCGGTGCCGCCAGGCCAGCAGCAGCGCCATCACCACGATCGAGGCGGCAATCGTGCCTTCGGCATACCAGACCACGCCATCCACCAGCAGGTAGTACACCGGAGCAAACGCGGCGGCCACCAGCGAGGCGAGCGACGAGTAGCGGAAGAAGAACGCAATGATGAGCCAGGTGGCCGCCGTGGCCAGACCCAGCCAACCGCTGATGCCCACCAGCACGCCCAGTGCCGTCGCCACGCCCTTGCCGCCCTCAAACCGGAAGAACACTGGCCACAGGTGCCCCAGGAAAGCGGCCAACCCCACCAGCGCCACGGTGCCGTCTTCGAGCCCATAGGGGTGGCCAAACCACATCACCAGCGCCACGGGCAGCCAGCCCTTCATCGCATCGAGCAGCAGGGTCACGATGGCCGCCGCCTTGCTGCCCGAGCGCAGCACATTGGTGGCGCCGGGGTTCTTGCTGCCATAGGTGCGCGGATCGCTCAGGCCCATGACACGCGTCACGATGACGGCAAACGACAGCGAGCCCAGCAGGTAGGCGGCCACGGTGGCAAGAACGGGATAGACGGCGGTCAAAGCAACTCCTTGGAAATCAAATGATCAGCCTTCTGACGGGCTGTATCGCGCGGCGGCCTATTCTGCCAGCGCGCACTGCACCGGTTGGGCGCCCAGCAACTGCACACACACCTGCGGGTCCAGCTGCACCAGAAAGCCCCGGCGCCCGCCGTTGATGGCAATGCGGGGCAACGCGAGGATGGTTTCTTCGATGTAAACCGGCATGGTGCGCCGCGTGCCAAACGGAGACGTCCCCCCCACCAGGTAGCCACTGTGCCGGTTGGCGACCTCGGGGGCACAGGGCTCGACCGACTTGGCGCCGATCTGGCGTGCGAGGTTCTTGGTGGAGACCTTGCGGTTGCCATGCATCAGCACCAGGAGCGGCTTGGCGTCCTGGTCCTGCATGACGAGGGTCTTGACCACGGTGAACGGGTCCAGACCCAGCACCTCGGCGCTGTGCATCGCGCCGCCGTGCTCCAGGTACTCATACGGGTGTTCGGTGAACGCCACCTTGTTCGCCTTGAGCAGCTGGGTGGCTTGGGTCTCGGAAACGTGTTCTTTCTTGGCCATGGTGTGGTGCGGATAGGGCACCGATGGTATCCGTATCCAAATGTGAGCGTGCTGGAATCTGCGGCAATGTGTCAGAACACCGAGGCAGGCGCTGGGGTGGCCTTGCGGCGCCGCCCGACCTTGCGCTTGCCGTATTCCTCGATGGCGATCACCAGCGCTTGCGTGAACTGCTGCACCAGGGCGGACTGGCTACGGCCCTCGGCTGCCAGCACCTGCAGGCGCCGTTGCTGCAGCTGGGTTTCGTCAAATGGCCGGGCAGCCAACAGGCCCGCCTCCACCCATCGCGCCGCCGTGAGGTAGCTGGCCAGCACCACATCCTGCCCGCTCAGCAGCGGCAACAAGGCCGACGAAAAATTGCTCTCCACAGCGGGCACATAGCGAAGGCCCTGCACCGCACAGCTCAGGTCAAACAGCTGCCGCCCCGTGGTGTTGGCGGCCCCCAGCAGCAGTGGGTAGCGCACCACGTCAGCCACGCTCACACTGCGCTGGCGCGCCAGCGGGTGCTGTGCGGGCATGACGGCATAAATGGGTGCGATGGCCGAGTGCAGCACCTGCAGGCCCTTCTCGGGCGCCGTGCTGTACTTCAGCGCCAGATCGGCCTCGCCGCGCAGCACCAGGGCCGACACCTCCTGCGGCACGGCCACCTGCAACTGCAGCTGCACCTGCGGGTGCGCCTGCCGAAACCCCGCCATGACCAGCGGCATGAAGGCTGCCGCAAACCCTTCGGTGCAGGCCAGCCGCACCCGCAGGGCACCTTGGGCCGACAGATCCTGCAATTGCTCGACCAGCTCCAGCGCCTGCGCATCGTGTGCACTGGCATGGGCCAGCAGGCGGGTACCCGCCTCGGTCAGGTTCATGCCGCGCGCCTGGCGCTCGAACAGCACCACACCCAGGCTGTCTTCCAGCTTGCCCAGCTGCCGGCTCACGGCCGAAGCGGCTACGTGCAGGCGCTGCGCGGCCTGGTTGACGGAGCCGGTGCGCGCGACCTCCAGAAAGTAGCGCAAGGGCAGGCTGAGCAGTGAAATGGCCATGGTTGTTTAAATCACAAAAAGGCAATGGTCAGTTGCCAAATCTCTATTCCAAGCAATGGTAAACCAGCATCCATCTTGCATGGCTTGAGGCTCCAATTCACCCATGCCCTTGCGCGGGCGCCACGTGGCCATTGCTCCCACGCCGCCCGCTGCCGGGGCCCTATCACCGGAGTCCGCATGAAACGCCTTGTTCGAGCCTCTTTCCTGTCTGCCACCCTGGCATTTCTTGCCGGCCATGCCAGCCTGGCCTGCGCCCAGGCAGCACCCCCTGCCGACGCCTGGCCCCAGCGCCCCGTGCGCATGGTGGTGCCCTTCCCGCCCGGTGGCGGCACCGACGTGGTGGCACGCGCGCTCGCACAGAAACTGGCCAGCCGCCTGGGCACGCCGGTGGTGATCGACAACAAGCCGGGTGCCTCCACCATCATCGGCACCGAAGCCGTGGTGCGTGCCGACCCCGACGGTTACACGCTGCTGGTTTCGGGCTCCACCAGCTACACGGTCAACCCGGCGCTGCGCAGCAAACTGCCCTACGACCCTGCCAAGGACCTCGTGCCCGTGGCCACCGTGGCCCGGGCACCCCTGGTGCTGGTCGTCAGCGCCAGCGCGCCGTACAAGGACCTGAACGCGCTGATCGCCGCAGCCAAGGCAAAGCCCAAGAGCATCCACTACGCCACCTTCGGCTCGGGCTCTGGCCCGCACCTGGCGGGCGCGCTGCTGGAGCAGGCCGCGGGCATCCAGCTGCAGGACGTGCCCTACCGGGGCAGCAGCCAGTCGCTGATCGCCCTCATGGGCGGCGAAATCCAGCTAGGTATCGACACCGTGGCCGCTGCGGCGCCGCAAGTGAAGGCCGGCAAGCTGCGCGCCCTGGCCATTGCGGGCAAGTCGCGCTCCAGCATGCTGCCGGGGGTGCCCACCGTGGAGGAACTCAAACTGCCAGACGCCGTGTTCGACGCCTGGTATGCCATCGCCGCCCCCGCCAGGACGCCACAGTCTGTCATCCGAAAGCTGGTGACCGAGGTGGAAGCCGTCACCCGCGACAGTGGTCTGCAGGAACAGATGCGCACCCAGGGCATGGAGCCCGTGCACCTGGGCCCCGTGGCCACGCGCGCCATGATCGATGACGAGATCGGCCGCTACCGCGCGCTGGCCCACCGCGCCAAGATCGTGGTGGACTGACGAACACCCAACAAGGACCTGCACGATGAACCGCCAACAACTCATTCAAGACGTCCAGCGCTACTTTGACGATGGCCGCTTCGCCACCGACCTGCGCCGCCGTGTGGCCTGGCGCACCGAAAGCGACACTGGCAAGGTGCCGCCCGAACTGCACACCTACCTCACCGACGAAATGGTGCCCTGGCTCGCGCCCCTGGGTTTTGAATGCGAGGTGCTCGACAACGCGTCGCCACAAGGCGGCCCCTTCTTGGTGGCCCGCCGCGTGGAAGACCCTGCACTGCCAACCGTGCTCACCTACGGCCACGGCGATGTGGTCAACGGGCAGGACGCGCAATGGCGCGAGGGCCTCTCGCCCTGGGAGCTCACCATCGAAGGCGAGCGCTGGTATGGCCGAGGCACGGCCGACAACAAAGGCCAGCACACCGTGAGCCTGGCCGCACTCGCCCACACCATCGAGGCCCGGGGCGGCCGCCTGGGGTACAACGTGACGCTGCTCATGGAGATGGGCGAAGAGGCGGGTTCGCCCGGCCTGGCCGCCTTCTGCGAGCAGCACAGCGACGCGCTGAGGGCCGACCTTTTTTTGGCCAGCGACGGCCCCCGCGTGAACGCGGGCCACCCCACCCTCTTCCTGGGTTCACGCGGAGCCATCAACTTCTCTCTCGCGGTGCGCAGCCGCGACAAGGCCTACCACTCCGGCAACTGGGGCGGCGTGCTGGCCAACCCGGCCACCGTGCTCACGCACGCCCTGGCCACGCTGGTGGACGCGAAGGGCCGCATCCTCGTCAAAGGCCTGCTGCCGCCCGCGGTGCCCGACAAGCTGCGCACTGCCCTCAAGGACGTGGTGATTGGCACCGGCGCCGATGACCCCGCCCTCACCCCCGGCTGGGGCGAGCCCGGCCTGACCCCCGCAGAGCAGCTGGTGGGCTGGAACACGCTGGAGGTGCTGGCGCTGGGCGCGGGCAACGCGCAGCGGCCCATCAACGCCATCCCCGCGCAGGCCGTGGCGCACTGCCAGCTGCGCTTTGTGGTGGGCACCGATTGGCAGAACGTGCAGGCCACGCTGCGCGAACACCTGGATGCGCATGGCTTCAGCCAGGTCGAGATCACCATGGGCATGCACTGCGGCGCCACGCGGCTCGATCTGCACAGCCCCTGGGTGGACTGGACGATGGCCTCGCTGCAGGCCAGCGCAGGCCAGCCCGCAACGCTGCTGCCCAACCTGGCAGGCTCGCTGCCCAACGACATCTTTGCCGACCAGCTCGGTCTGCCCACGCTGTGGGTGCCGCACTCGTACCCCGCCTGCGCCCAGCATGCACCCAACGAACATTTGCTGGCGCCCGTGGCACGAGAAGGTCTGGCGGTGATGGCCGGGCTGTTCTGGGACCTGGGTGAGCCCCAAGGGACGCCGTGGGTTGAAGGGCGCACCACCCGGCAGGAGGCAACTGCCTGACAGCAGCGCGCACAAACTCGCAGAAAAACAAAGGGGCCTGCACGGCCCCTTGGTTTGATCTTGCCGATTCGCAGGGCCACGCCCTGCCCCCGGTCACAGCGCAGGGTCGCGCAGCTCCCAGCGGATCGCATCAATGGCCTTCAGCACATCGGGCGACAGCGTCGTGCCCCAGGCATTAAGGTCTTCCTCCAGCTGCGCCACCGACGTCACGCCGATGATGGTGCTGGCCACTTGCCACTTGGTGTAGCAGAACGCCAGCGCCATCTGCGTGGGTGTCATGCCATTGGCACGCGCCAGTGCGTTGTAGCGGCGCGATGCCTCCAGCGCCTCAGGGCGGCCCCAGCGTTGTTTGCGCACGGATTCATACGATGCAATGCGCGCACCCTGCGGGGCATTGGGGCCAGTAATGCCGCTTTCGTCGTACTTGCCCGTCAGCAGGCCAAAACCCAGCGGCGAATAGGCCAGCAGCGACACATCCAGGCGGTGGCAGGTTTCATCCAGCCCGTTTTCCCAGGTGCGATTGATCAGGCAGTACGGGTTCTGCACCGTGGCCACACGCGGCAGGCCGTGCTGCTCGGCCAGGCGCACGAACTCGTGCACGCCATACGGGGTTTCGTTTGACAGGCCGATGTAGCGCACCTTGCCCGCCTTCACCAGGCCGGCCAGCGCTTCCAGTTGCTCACGAATGGGGGTTTGCGAGGTTTCCTTGGAAGGGTCGTAATACAGGTTGCCGAACGCTGGCACATGGCGCTCGGGCCAGTGGATCTGGTACAGGTCGATCACATCGGTCTGCAAGCGACGCAGGCTGGCCTCGCACGACGCCACGATGTCGGACGGGGTCATGCCCTTGCCCTCGCGCACCCAGGGCATGCCGCGCGATGGGCCGGCCACCTTGGTCGCCACCACCAGCTTCTGGCGCGCGCCAGGGTTCTTGGCAAACCAGTTGCCGATGATGGTTTCGGTGGCACCAAAGGTCTCGGCCTTGGCGGGCACGGCGTACATCTCGGCCGTGTCGATGAAGTTCACGCCGCGCGCAAGCGACTGGCTCAGGATGGCATGCGAGTCGGCCTCATTGACCTGCTCGCCGAAGGTCATGGTGCCCAGGCAAATGGGGGTGACAAGCAGGTCACTCTGACCCAAGCGGACGGTGTTCATGCGGTGAAGGCTCCAGAAGGTGGAAAAGTAAGCAGGGCCTGCTACGGCCCCGGCTGGCGATGGTACAAGCGATCGCCAAAACCTGCCGGACGCCGGACTCCTTGGTGACACCGCAGGGCGCCCCGCCAGCGTGGCGGCAACGTAACATTGGCACAGCATGTACCAAGTCCTCACCCCTTCGCGCAGCAGCACACTGGCGCTGCGGCACCTCAACTACCACGTCCGCCACTGGGGCCCCGAGCAAAGCGACCTGCCCACGCTGGTGCTTCTGCATGGCTGGATGGACGTCAGTGCCTCCTACCAGTTCACGGTGGACGCGCTGCGGCAACCACGCCGCATCATCGCGCCGGACTGGCGCGGTTTTGGCCTCACCACCGGTGCACCGGTAGACCACTATGTGTTTGCCGACTACCTGGCCGACCTGGACCTGCTGCTGGACCACTATGCCCCCGGCGAAGCCATTGACCTGGTGGGCCACAGCATGGGCGGCAACGTGGCCATGATGTACGGCGGTGTGCGGCCCGAGCGCGTGCGCAAGCTCGTCAACCTGGAAGGTTTTGGCCTGCCCGCCACACGCCCCGCGCAGGCGCCCACCCGCTACGCGCAATGGATCGACGAGATCAAGCAGCTGCACCAGGGCACCAAGGAGCTCAAGACCTATGAAAGCGCCGACGGCGTCGCCCGCCGCCTGATGAAGACCAACCCCCGCCTGTCCGAAGACAAGGCCCAATGGCTGGCCCAGCACTGGGCGCGACCCAACGCGCAGGGGCAGTGGGAAATCCTGGGCGACCCCGCCCACAAGATCACCAGCGCGCAGCTGTACCGAGCGGACGAGGCCCTGGCCATCTACGAGCGCATTGCGGCCCCCGTGCTGGCCATCGAGGCCAGTGGCGACAGCCTGGGCCAGTGGTGGAACGGCCGGTACACCCTGGACGAATACCACCAGCGCCTGACCCATGTGCGTACCTGCAGCACCGCCGTCGTGCAAGACGCGGGCCACATGCTGCACCATGACCAGCCGGAGCAGGTGGCCCAGCTGATCGAAGCGTTTTTGGATGCTGCCTGAGGCAATTTGAAGTCCTTGCGCCCGCAAGCGCTAGTGGATATTGCCTGAGCAGCTATCATTTTTGATATGAATGCCACTCGGAGCCCACACGCCGGCCTGCGCAGATCCGGCGGCGGTCTGGCACAAAGGGCATTAGCAGGGCACCTGCCCGTCCCATGAGAAAATCGCGGGTTATTCCACAGAACACGCAGGACAAGAATCATGGACGCAGAACGCATCAACCTCATCGGCACCACCCTCAGCGACCTGGCTCTGCGCACGCAAGAGTTACGGAGGTATCTTTGACTTCGATGCCAAATTTGAACGCCTGCGCACGGTAAACGCATCGCTGGAAGACCCCTCCGTCTGGAACGACCCCAAGAAGGCCCAGGAGCTGGGCAAGGAACAAAAGTCGCTCTCCAGCGTGGTCGTCACGCTGGACAAGCTCACCCGCGATCTGGCCGACAACGCCGAGCTGTATGAGATGAGCAAAGAGGAAGGCGATGAAGCCGGCCTTTTGACCATCGAGTCGGAAGCCGCCACGATGCGCGCAGCGGTGGAAGAGCTGGAGTTCCGCCGCATGTTCCGCAACGAGGCGGATCCGCTCAACTGCTTTGTGGACATCCAGGCAGGCGCTGGCGGCACGGAAGCCTGCGACTGGGCCAGCATGCTGCTGCGCCAGTACCTCAAGTACGCCGAACGCAAGGGCTTCAAGGCCACGGTCGAAGAAGAAACCCCGGGCGACGTGGCCGGCATCAAGAGCGCCACGATCAAGATCGAGGGTGAGTACGCCTTCGGCCTGCTGCGCACCGAAACCGGTGTGCACCGCCTGGTGCGCAAGAGCCCGTTCGACAGTTCCGGCGGCCGCCACACATCGTTCGCCTCGCTGTTCGTGTACCCCGAAATCGACGACTCCATCGAGATCAACATCAACCCTGCCGACGTGCGCACCGACACCTTCCGAGCCTCCGGCGCGGGCGGTCAGCACATCAACAAGACCGACTCGGCCGTGCGACTCACGCACATCCCCACCGGCATCGTGGTGCAGTGCCAGGACGGTCGCAGCCAGCACAGCAACCGCGACGTGGCATGGCAGCGCCTGCGCAGCCGCCTGTACGACTTCGAGATGCGCAAGCGCATGGAAGAGCAACAGAAACTGGAAGACACCAAGACCGACGTGGGCTGGGGACACCAGATCCGCAGCTACGTGCTGGACAACAGCCGCATCAAGGACCTGCGCACCAACGTTGAAATCTCGGCCACGCAAAAGGTGCTGGACGGCGACCTGGACGCTTTCATCGAAGCTTCGTTGAAGCAAGGCGTCTGAGCGATGCGGATGCGCACCGACGCCATCATCTTCGACATGGACGGCACCATGATCGACTCCATGCCCTGGCACGCCCAGGCGTGGGTCGAGTTCGCACGCCGCCGGGGCATGGACATCGACGTGCCCGACCTCATGGCCCGCACCACGGGCCGCAATGGCACCGAGTGCATCGTGGAACTGCTGGGGCGCCCCGTGTCGCAGGACGAGGCCGACGCGCTCACGCACGAAAAAGAAACCATCTACCGCGAGCTGTTTGCCCCGCGTTTCTCCGAAGTGGCGGGCTTTCGCCAGTTTGCGGCCCAGGTGCGCGCGCGTGGTCTCAAGGTGGCGGTGGGCACCGCGGGTGACATCGGCAACGTGGAATTCGCACTGGGCCACCTGGGCCTGGAACCCGCGCCCCAGGCCATCGTGCGTGGCGATGAGGGCCTGCCCGGCAAGCCCCAGCCCGCGATCTTCCTGGAGGCGGCACGCCGCATCGCGGCAGCCCCCGAGCATTGCATCGTCTTTGAAGACGCGCCTTTCGGCATCGAGGCAGCGCGCCGCGCGGGCATGCGTGCCGTGGCCATCTGCAGCACCCACACGCCCGAACAACTGGCCGGGCCCCATGTGCTGGCCGCCGTGCGCGACTACACCGAACTCATGAACACCGACTTTCTGGAGAGCATCCATGTTGCAACTGCATAAAGCCGACGGAAGCGGAGACGGCGCGGCCCCGGCCATCGCCATCCGCCGCGAGGACTACACCGCCCCCGCCTACTGGATCGACAGCGTCGAGCTGACCTTCGACCTGGACCCGAACAAGACGCGCGTGCTCAACCGCATGACGCTGCGGCGCAACCCCGACGTGGCGGTGCAGCCGCTCAAGCTCGATGGCGATGACCTGAACCTGGCACGTGTGCTGGTCAACGGCCAGGGCACCTCGTTCAAGATGGAAGGCACCCGCCTGGTGCTGGAGAACCTGCCAGAAGGCTCCGAGCCCTTTGCGCTCGAAATCTTCACCACCTGCTGCCCCGCCAAGAACACGCAGCTCATGGGCCTGTATGTGAGCCAGGGCACCTTCTTCACGCAGTGCGAGGCCGAGGGCTTTCGCCGCATCACCTACTTCCTGGACCGCCCGGACGTGATGGCCAGCTACACCGTCACACTGCGCGCCGACAAGGCCCAGTACCCGGTGCTGCTGTCCAACGGCAATCTGGTGGACAGCGGCGACCTGGAAGACGGCCGCCACTTTGCCAAGTGGGTGGACCCGCACAAGAAGCCCTGCTACCTGTTCGCCCTGGTGGCAGGCAAGCTGGTGGCCCGCGAGCAGAAGATCAAGAGCCGCTCGGGCACCGACCACCTGCTGCAGGTGTACGTGCGCCCCGGCGATCTGGGCAAGACCGAACACGCCATGAACTCGCTGATGTACAGCGTGGCCTGGGACGAAGCCCGCTTCGGCCTGCCGCTGGACCTGGAGCGCTTCATGATCGTCGCCACCAGCGACTTCAACATGGGCGCCATGGAGAACAAGGGCCTGAACATTTTCAACACGAAGTACGTTCTGGCCAGCGAATCCACGGCCACCGACACCGACTTCGCCAACATCGAAAGCGTGGTCGGCCACGAGTACTTCCACAACTGGACGGGCAACCGCGTGACCTGCCGCGACTGGTTCCAGCTCAGCCTGAAGGAAGGCCTCACGGTCTTCCGCGACCAGGAATTCAGCATGGACCTCGCGGGCAGCCCCTCCGCCCGCGCCGTCAAGCGCATCGAGGATGTGCGCGTGCTGCGCACCGCCCAGTTCCCCGAGGACGCTGGCCCTATGGCCCACCCGGTGCGGCCCGACAGCTACGTCGAGATCAACAACTTCTATACCGTCACCATCTACGAAAAGGGTGCGGAAGTGGTGCGCATGCAGCACAACCTGGTGGGCCGCGAAGGCTTTGCCAAGGGCATGAAGCTGTACTTCGAGCGCCACGACGGCCAGGCCGTGACCTGCGACGACTTCGTGCAATCAATAGCCGATGCCAACCCGGGCAGTCCGCTCACGCAGCACCTTGGGCAGTTCAAGCGCTGGTACAGCCAGGCCGGCACGCCCCGCGTGCGCGCCACGGGCCGCTACGACGCTGCCACGCGCTGCTATGCACTCACGCTGTCGCAAAGCTGCGCCCCTACGCCCGGCCAAAGCGAGAAGTTGCCCTTCGTCATCCCGGTCGAGCTGGGCCTGATCGATGCCACCACCGGTGCCGCCCTGCCCTTGCACCTCGCAGGTGAAGGCGCTGCAGAAGGCGCAGCCCACACCACCTCGCGCGTGGTCGTGCTCACCGAGGCATCGCAGACCCTCACCTTCACCAACCTGGACAGCGAGCCTGTGCCATCGCTGCTGCGCGGGTTCAGTGCTCCCGTGGTGCTGGACATCGACTACACAGACGCGCAGTTGCTCACGCTGCTGGCGCACGACGCCGACGCTTTCAACCGCTGGGAAGCTGGACAGCGCCTGGCATTGCGAATTGCTATTAATACAATAGCTAATGAAGCATATACAACCGGCGCTACCGGCCGATTTGAGCAAACCATTCTGTCGACAGCGTTTGTAGAGGCGATGCGCAGCGTGCTGCGCAACCCGGCCCTGGACGCTGCGTTCAAGGAGCTGGTGCTCACGCTGCCCTCCGAGACGTACATCGCCGAGCAACTGGATGTGGTGGACCCGCAGCGCATCCACGCAGTGCGTGAAGCCATGCGCGAGGAACTGGCGCTGGCGCTGCAGGCCGACTGGGAAACCGTCTGGGAACAGAACCAGGACACCGGCGGCTATCGCCCCGACCCCGTCTCCTCCGGCCGCCGCGCACTCAGTGGCCTTGCGCTGCACATGCTGTGCATTGCCGCGCGAAAGACAGGCGATGTGGTCTGGCCTGGCAAGGCGTACCAGCGCTTCAAGGTCGCGGGCAACATGACCGACCGGTTCAACGCCCTCACGGCCCTGGTGGCCAGCGGCAGCGAACTGGCCACACCCGCCCTCGCCCGCTTCCATGCACTGTTCAAGGACGAGCCCCTGGTCATCGACAAGTGGTTTGCACTGCAAGCGGGTGCGCCCGACCGTGGCGGCAACGTCTTGCCCGCCGTGCGCCAGCTCATGCAGCACCCGGACTTCAGCCTGAAGAACCCCAACCGGGCGCGCAGCGTGATCTTCAGCTACTGCAGCGCCAACCCCGGTGCGTTCCACCGGTCGGACGCTGCGGGCTACGTGTTCTGGAGCGACCGCGTGATCGAGCTGGACGCCATCAACCCGCAGGTTGCGGCCCGCCTCGCGCGCGCGCTCGACCGCTGGAAGAAGCTGGCGGACCCCTGGCGCAGCGCCGCGCGCGAGGCCATTGCTCGCGTGGCCGCCAAGCCTGATCTGTCCAACGATGTGCGCGAGGTAGTGACCCGCGCACTCGCCGAATAAACCACGACCGAGAAGAGACTGACATGGCAAAAAGCATCAGCCTGACCCGCTACCTTGTTGAACAACAACGGGTGGACGGACTCATTCCCTCGCAACTGCGCCTGCTGCTGGAAGTGGTGGCTCGCGCCTGCAAAAGCATCAGCCACGCCGTGAACAAGGGCGCACTGGGTGGCGTGCTGGGCACGGCCAGCAGTGAAAACGTGCAGGGCGAGATCCAGAAAAAGCTCGACATCATCGCCAACGAGGTGCTGATCGAGGCCAACGAATGGGGCGGCCACCTGGCGGCGATGGCGTCTGAAGAAATGGATGGCATCTACCTGGTGCCCAACCGCTACCCCCAGGGCGAATACTTGCTGCTGTTCGATCCCCTCGATGGCTCCAGCAACATCGATGTGAACGTGAGCATCGGCACCATCTTCAGCGTGCTGAAAAAGCCCGATGGTGATCGCGGCGTGGAGGAAGGCGACTTCCTGCAGCCCGGCACCCAGCAAGTGGCAGCGGGCTACTGCATCTACGGCCCGCAGACCACCCTGGTGCTCACCGTGGGCGATGGCGTAGCCATGTTCACGCTCGACCGCGAACAGGGCTCCTTCGTGCTGACCGAGGAGAACGTGCGCATCCCCGAGGACACCAAAGAATTCGCGATCAACATGAGCAACATGCGCCACTGGGACGAGCCCGTGAAGCGCTACATCGACGAATGCCTGCAGGGCAAGGAAGGCCCGCGCGGCAAGGACTTCAACATGCGCTGGATCGCCAGCATGGTGGCCGACGTGCACCGCATACTGACCCGTGGTGGCGTCTTCATGTACCCGTGGGACAAACGCGAGCCCAACAAGCCCGGCAAGCTGCGCCTGATGTACGAGGCCAACCCCATGGGCTGGCTGGTAGAACAAGCCGGTGGCGCTGCCACCAATGGCAAGCAACGCATCCTCGACATCCAGCCCACCCAGCTTCATGAGCGCGTCAGCGTGATCCTCGGCTCAAAAAATGAGGTTGAGCGCGTGACCAGCTACCATTCCACGCTATAATCCAAGGCTAAGCCGGTGTAGCTCAGTCGGTAGAGCAGCTCATTCGTAATGAGAAGGTCGGGTGTTCGATTCATCTCTCCGGCACCAAATGAAGAGCCCTGATTCGCAAGAGTCAGGGCTTTTTCATTGGCCGCTCCAGAGCAACAACCCAGCCCACCGCTGGACAACAAGAACAGGCAGTGCGGCCAATGGGTGGCGCAGATCAACCCACTGCCGGGACATGCGATACAGCGTTGCCAACTGGAAGCGCCGCCACTTGGTGCGGCCACCGCCATCGTCAACAATGGTGTCGCGCGTGTGTTGCATCCGCCAGATGGCAGCTTAGGTGTTTGCAAACATCGGCAACTGATGCAGACTGTGCGCTTCAGCTTGCCACCACAGGTTGCTTGGTCAACTGGCAACAGACCGCACACCAAAGTCTCACACCTCCACTACCAGCACCATCATGAGTGTCGAACGCAGAGGCAGCATGGACCGCCGCACTGGCAAGGATCGCCGCCAGGAAGAAAAAGGTCCTCCCACCAATTTCGAGCGGCGCCGAGCCATCGAGGCGCGCCAGCCCGAATTGACAGAGCTACACATGAGCGAGGATGAGCTCAAGGCATTGGGCTTCGCGCCCACGCCCAAAGGCAGCCCTCGCAAGACAGGCTAGGTACAGCGCCTGGTCCGGGTGCGCTTGTGGGCGCGCCCTGCTCCGCCTGTCATCCCGTGACACAGCTTGCGCCGCATATGCCTACTGCTCGATGCCAGAGAGCGGCAGGCTGATCAACCGGTGTGCCACCATATCCAGCGCGGGCCTCGCGTTGCCTTGTTTGTCCGTCCAGACACGAGGATTCAAGCTGCCGGAAAGCGCCACCGAATCACCGTCGCGCAACTGGTGAAGCGACGCGCAGAGACCCTCGTCAAAGGCGATGACGTTGATGAAAAGCACTTCGCCCTCTGCCGTGCTGGCTCTCACCTTCGCCAGTGTGTAGGCCTTGCCCGCTTTGTCCGTGCGGCGCTCCGCCTCACCGTAAAGCCGTCCGGCTACCAAGCCATCAATCATGAAGGTCTCCATGCCCATCGTGGGCGTGTTGTTGCGCCCCTCCCAGGCCCCGCAATCACTGCATGGCCAATGTCACCGGCAAGGGCGCCTGACGTCGCCGCACGCACGGCACGCAAGCACAGTGTGTGCATGGAGCGATGCGCCACCACCGAACCGCAACGCTGACGCCGTTAAAACCAGCGGAGGAGAAAAGCAAAAAAGCCCAGAACCTTTCGGCTCTGGGCTTTTGCTATCAATGGTCGGCGTGGCGGGATTCGAACTCGCGACCCCTTGCACCCCATGCAAGTGCGCTACCAGGCTGCGCTACACGCCGACAAGACTTAGATTATATGCAGAAAAAAGCTCAGTTCAGAGAAAGTAGCGCACGAATTTCAAATAATTCTTGGCGCACTGCGTTGGAGTCCAGGGAGAAGCCCGCAGCAACGATGGAAAGGTCGCGCGCGCTGTCCACCAGCATGCTGGGTGGCTCTGCGTCCTGCGGCAGAGAAGCCTCGTCCGACCCAACAACTTCTCGCGCAGCATGTGCAAGCTCTTGCAGGCGATTGCGCGCTCCACTGATGGTGAAGCCCTGGTCGTACAGCAGATCACGGATGCGGCGAATCATCAGCACCTCATGGTGCTGGTAATAACGCCGGTTGCCACGCCGCTTCATGGGCCGCAGCTGCGTGAACTCCTGCTCCCAGTAACGCAAAACATGCGGTTTGACGCCGCACAGCTCCGCAACCTCACCAATCGTGAAGTATCGCTTGGCGGGAATGGAAGGGAGGGTGGTGCCCATGGCTGCGTGTTCAAACGGGAAAGCTTTCAAGCGTACTGCAGACCAGCCTGCACCGCCAGCCACCAAGAACATCTTGGCAACAAAAACAGCACAAACTCACGCAACAGCGGCCGTCTGAATCTGCTCCTTGAGCTTGCTGCTGGCATGGAAAGTCA
This sequence comes from Acidovorax sp. ACV02, assembly GCF_014851475.1. Lineage (NCBI taxonomy): Bacteria > Pseudomonadati > Pseudomonadota > Betaproteobacteria > Burkholderiales > Comamonadaceae > Acidovorax > Acidovorax sp. ACV02. The sequence continues at coordinate 171,902 of NZ_JACUZU010000008.1, read as the reverse complement.
CCACGCGACGCGCCTTGATGGGTATGGCCTCGCCCGTGCGGGGATTGCGCCCGGGACGGGGAGCCTTGGTCCGGATCTGAAAGTTACCAAACCCCGAAAGCTTCACGTCCTTGCCTTCGACAAGGCTTTGGGCAATCAAGTCGAAGAAGGCATCGATCATGTCCTTGGACTCGCGCTTGTTCAAGCCGATCTGATCGAACAACAGATCCGCCAACTGCGCCTTGGTCAGTGCCGGTGTTTCCAGGCTTTCAACTGCGAATTCGATCATGGCTCGTCACTCCCCTTGGACATCATCACACCCGCAGACGGGCGCCCGTGCGCTGCGTCAACTGAGTGATCACGGATTGCATCGCTGCGTCGATTTCTGCCTCGGTGAGCGTGGCTTCATCGCGCCCCAGAGTGAGGCGCACGGCCAGGCTCTTCTCGCCGGGGGCCAAGCCACCCGCAGGCGCCTCTTCGCCCGCCCGCAGCGCCTTGGGCCGATACACGTCAAACAGCACGGCAGAGCGGAGCATGCCACCCGGAACGGCCTGCTCTACCGCACCCATGATGTCGGCGTGCGTCACGCGCTCTGCCACCACCACGGCCAAATCGCGCTCGACAGCCTGGTGTTTGGTCACCGGCTTGAACTGAGGCACCACACGCTGCAGCACGGCGTCAAGCTCCAGTTCGAACATCACAGGTGCCTGAGGCAGGTCCCACGACTGGCGCCACTGTGGATGCAATTCGCCCACGAAGCCAATAGCACGCCCATCGACCAGCACGCGGGCGCAACGGCCAGGGTGCATGGCAGGGTGGGTGCCGGGCTCGAACGTTGCGCGCAGGGGGGCCAGAAGCGCTTCCACGTCCCCCTTCACATCAAAGAAGTCGATGGCCTGATCCATGCGCCCCCACTGCAGCATGTCGTTCGGACCATACGCCAGTCCCGACACGCGCATGGGCTGGTGAAAGCCTTCGACCGTGGTGTCGGTGTTGCGCACGCCGCCGTCGCGCAGGAACACACGGCCCAGTTCGAAGACGCGCACCCGCTCGGCCTTGCGGTCCAGGTTGAACTTCAAAACTTGTAGCAGAGAACCCAATAAAGTCGAGCGCATCACGCTCATCTGACTTGCGATCGGATTGAGCAGCTTGATGGGTTGCGGGTTGGCGGCCAACTCGTGCTCCCAACGCTCTTCCACAAAGCTGAAATTGATCGTTTCCTGATACCCCAGGGCTGCCAGCGAACGGCGCACCGCAAACGGGCTGCGCGTGGCCTCGAGCGCTAGCTTGGGCGTAATGGGTGCCAGCGGTGGAGTGGTCGGAAGGTTGTTGTAGCCCACCATACGGGCCACTTCTTCGATCAGGTCTTCCTCGATGGTGATATCGAAACGGAACGACGGCGGCGTGACCGTGAGCGCACCGTCGCCCTGCACCACCGGCAGGCCCAGGCGGGTCAGCGCGTCGGCGCATTGCACCTGCGTCAGCGGCATGCCGATGACCTTGGCAGCACGCGCCACGCGCAGCGTGACAGGCTGTGGCACTGGCAAGTTCACCACTTGGTCGTCCATAGGGCCGCATGCTGTATCGGCCGTACCGCAGATATCGATGACGAGTTGGGTAATGCGCTCGATGTGCTCCACCGTCAGGCTCGGATCCACGCCGCGCTCAAAACGATGGCCGGCATCCGTCGAGAAGTTGAAGCGGCGCGAACGGCCTGCCACCGCCTTGGGCCACCAGAAAGCCGCCTCGATATAGATGTGCCGGGTTTCATCAGACACCGCCGTGGCGTCTCCGCCCATGATGCCCGCCAGCGATTCCACCTGGCTGTCATCGGCGATCACGCCCACCTTGTCATCCACCGTGATGGTGTTGCCATTGAGCAGCTTCAGCTGCTCACCCGGCTTTCCCCAGCGCACGTCCAGGCCACCATGGATCTTGTCCAGATCAAAAATGTGCGAAGGACGTCCCAACTCAAACATCACATAGTTGGAAATGTCTACCAGCGGCGACACACCACGCTGGCCACAGCGTGCCAGGCGATCGAGCATCCACTGAGGCGTGGCAGCCCGCGTATTCACGTTGTGCACGATACGGCCGGAGAAACGGCCACACAGGTCAGGCGCGCTCACTTTGACGGGCAATTTGTCCGTCAGCTTTGCGGCCACGGCAGGGAACGATGTATTTTTCAGCGGCGTACCCGTCAATGCGGACACTTCTCGCGCGATGCCATAGACGCTCAGGCAATGCGCAAGATTGGGCGTGAGCTTGAGCGTGAACAGAGTGTCATCCAGGTTCAGGTGTTCGCGGATGTCCTGGCCCACGGGGGCTGAGGCATCCAGCTCCAGCAGGCCTCCATGGTCCTCTGACAGTTTGAGCTCACGGGCGGAGCACAACATGCCTTGGCTTTCCACACCGCGCAGTTTGCCCACCTTGATGAGGAAAGGTTTGCCATCGTCACCCGGCGAGAGCTCGGCACCCACCAGTGCGCAAGGCACCTTGATACCCACGCGGGCATTGGGCGCACCACAAACGATGTTCAGCAGGGCGTCCTGCCCCACGTCCACCTGGCACACACGCAGGCGGTCGGCGTCTGGGTGCTGTACCGCCTCCTTGATCTCACCCACCACGATCTTGGTGAAAGGCGGGGCCACGGGGCGCAGCTCCTCCACCTCGAGGCCGGCCATCGTCAGCGTTTCGGCCAGCTCGGCCGTCGTCAAAGGGGGGTTGCAGAACTCACGCAACCAGGATTCAGGAAATTGCATAGTCGGACACTCTTGTACGGAAGGTGCGCAGCACGGCCACAGGGCACGCGCACGGCGCGAAGTCGGCGGGCTTTACTGGAACTGCGACAGGAAGCGGATGTCGCCGTCAAAGAACAGGCGCAGGTCATTGACGCCATAGCGCAGCATGGTCAGGCGGTCGGGTCCCATGCCGAATGCAAAGCCGATGTACTTCTCAGGGTCAAGACCCATATTGCGCACCACGTTGGGGTGCACCTGGCCCGAGCCCGCCACTTCGAGCCAACGGCCTGCCAGCGGGCCCGTCTGGAACTGGATATCGATCTCGGCGCTGGGCTCTGTGAACGGGAAGAAACTGGGACGGAAGCGCAGCACGAGATCGTCGCTCTCGAAGAACGTGCGGCAGAAATCCGTGAAGATGACTTTCAGGTCCTTGAAACTCACGTTCTCACCAATCCAGAGACCTTCGCACTGGTGAAACATGGGCGAGTGCGTAGCGTCGCTGTCCACGCGGTAGGTACGGCCGGGGGCAATGACGCGGATCTCGGGCATCGCCTGACCGGCATCGAGCGCAGCCCGGTGCTTTTTGACATGCTGGACCGCATGGCGGATCTGCATGGGGCTGGTGTGTGTGCGCAGCAGGTTGGGGGCGGTGGCAGTGCCGCCCTCCACATAGAACGTGTCATGCATGGACCGCGCAGGATGGTCTTCCGGCGTATTCAGTGCAGTGAAGTTGAACCAGTCGGTCTCGATCTCAGGACCTTCGGCGACGTCAAAACCCATGGAACCGAAGATGCCCTGGATGCGTTCAAGCGTGAGCGACACCGGATGCAAGCCACCCTGCCCGCGCTGGCGGCCTGGCAGGCTCACGTCCAGTGCTTCGGCCTTGAGCTGCAATTGAAGTTCGGCATCGGCCAGAGCTTGGCGGCGAGCGGTCAGCGCAGCCTCGATGGCCTGCTTGGCAACGTTGATGGCTGCGCCGCGGGATTTCTTTTCCTCGACGGACAGCTGCGCCATGCCCTTCATGAGCTCGGTCACGCGACCTGACTTGCCCAGAAACTGCGCCTTGGCGTTTTCGAGGTCAGCAGGGGTTGCGCTTTGGGCAAACAGTTGCGTCGCGCTCTCGACCAGGGAATCCAACTCGTTCATATCGACTCTTGAAAATGAACAAGGGCTAGTGCCTTTTCAAGCCCTAGCCCTTGCTGTTATTGCGCAAGCAGCTATCAGAACGATAGCCGCTCATCGTGAACTCAAGCAGCCAGCTTGGCCTTGACTTGCTCCACGATGCTGCCAAAGGCAGCCTTGTCGTGCACTGCGAGGTCGGCCAGCATCTTGCGGTCGATCTCGATGGATGCCTTCTTCAGGCCGTTGGCGAACTGGCTGTAGGTCAGGCCCAGTTCACGGGCAGCGGCGTTGATACGGGCGATCCACAACTGGCGGAACACGCGCTTCTTGGTGCGGCGGTCACGGTAGGCATATTGCCCAGCCTTCATTACCGCCTGTTTGGCGATACGGAAGACGTTACCGCGGCGACCACGGAAACCCTTGGCAAGGGCGAGAACTTTCTTGTGACGGGCACGGGCCGTTACACCACGTTTGACGCGAGGCATGTATGTACTCCTTGTTCGTCAGTAAATTAAACGCCCATGCCGGGCAGCATCTGTGAAATCGAGCCCATATTGGTCTCGTGCACAGCAACCGCACCACGCAGATGGCGCTTGTTCTTGGTGGTCTTCTTGGTCAAGATGTGACGTTTGAAGGCTTGACCGCGCTTGACGGTACCACCTGGACGAACGCGGAAACGTTTTTTCGCGCTGCTCTTGGTCTTCATTTTGGGCATGTGAATGCTCCTTTTTCGTTGTGCTCGTGAGGCGTTTGCAAACCGATCTGCAAACTTGTTGGCCCCGAGCCACTTTTATCGAAAGGCTTTCACCTTCCGGTCGGCAGTGCTCGAAAGCCCCACCTTTTCAAACACCCCGCCCCTTCGGGCGTGGCGCTCAAAATCTGACACTGATTGGCAAACCTACGCCGCCGCACCCGTTGCTGGGGCCGCGCCTTCAGCCGCTGGCTTGGCCGCGGGCTTCTTCTTGCCCGGAGCAATCATCATGATCATCTGGCGGCCTTCCAACTTAGGAAACTGCTCAATGATGATGCTGTCAGCCAACTCGTCACGAATCCGGTTCAGCAAAGCCAACCCGAGTTCCTGGTGAGTGATTTCACGCCCGCGGAACCGCAGCGTGATCTTGCACTTGTCGCCATCCGCCAAAAAGCGGCGAATGTTGCGCATCTTGATGTTGTAGTCGCCATCGTCCGTCCCGGGGCGGAACTTGACTTCCTTGATCTCAATGACCGTCTGCTTGGCTTTGGCTTCTGCCGCACGCTTTTGCTCTTGGTACTTGAACTTGCCGTAGTCCATGAGGCGGCATACCGGCGGATTCGCCGTAGCGGCGATTTCCACCAGATCCACGTCCAGCTCACCGGCCATGCGCAAGGCCTCCATGAGGCTGACAACACCCAAAGGCTCGTTGTCTGGCCCGGACAGGCGGACTTCCGGGGCCATGATTTCACGGTTCAGGCGGTGCTTGCGCTCTTCCCGGTGGCGACGATCACGAAATTCAGTAGCGATGGCTATCTTCCTTGAATCAAAATGCTACAAATAAAGTAGCTACTTCCGCACAGTCCGCGAGCGGCAAAGCAGTTTTGTGTTCAAAATCAGGCTTTGTTGGCGATGTCACTAGCGATCAATTCAATGAACGCATCCACAGACATCACGCCGAGATCACGATTACCCCGGGCTCGCACTGCGACGGCGCCGGCTGCCTTTTCCTTGTCGCCTGCGACGAGGATGTAGGGCAGCTTTTGCATCGAATGCTCCCGTATTTTATACGTAATCTTCTCATTGCGCAGATCCAGGGCCACCCTAAGGCCTTGATTGGGCAGCGCTTTTTGCAGTTTTGCTGCGATTTCACGACAGTAATCGGACTGAGCGTCCGTGATGTTGAGCACCGAAACCTGCACGGGAGCGAGCCATGTAGGCAAGGCACCCGCGTGCTGCTCGATCAGAATGCCAATGAAGCGCTCCAAGCTACCCACGATGGCGCGATGCAGCATGATGGGCCGATGGCGGGCGCCATCTTCGCCCACAAACTCTGCGTCCAGGCGCTCGGGCATATTCGGATCCACCTGAATCGTGCCGCACTGCCAGGGGCGCCCCAGCGCGTCCTTGAGCGTGTACTCGATCTTGGGACCGTAAAAGGCGCCCTCTCCGGGCAGGTATTCAAATTCGCAACCGGATGCCCTTAAACCCTCAGCCAATGCGTTCTCGGCGCGGTCCCAGCTTTCCTCGCTACCGATTCGCTTCTCAGGCCGTGTGGACAGCTTGTAGATGATGTCCGTGAACCCGAAGTCCTTGTAAACCTTCTGCAGCAACGTGGTGAACGCCACGACTTCGGACTGGATCTGGTCTTCGGTACAGAAGATATGGCCGTCGTCCTGTGTGAAAGCACGCACGCGCATGATGCCGTGCAGCCCCCCGGTCGGCTCGTTGCGGTGGCATTGGCCGAACTCGCCAAACCGCAAAGGCAGGTCACGGTAGCTCTTGATACCTTGCTTGAAGATGATGATGTGCCCAGGGCAGTTCATCGGCTTGAGCGCGTAGTCGCGCTTTTCCGACTCCGTGACAAACATGTTCTCGCGGTATTTGTCCCAGTGCCCGGTTTTCTCCCACAGGCCCTGGTCAAGGATCTGCGGCCCCTTGACCTCCTGATAGCCGTTGTCGCGGTACACGCGGCGCATGTACTGCTCCACCTCCTGCCACACCGTCCAGCCCTTGGGGTGCCAGAACACTGTGCCAGGCGAGTGTTCGTCGATGTGGAACAGATCCAGCTCGCGGCCGAGTTTGCGGTGGTCGCGCTTTTCTGCCTCCTCCAGCATCGTCAAATACTGCTGCAGCTCATCCTTGGTGGCCCAGGCCGTGCCATAGACCCGCTGAAGCATCTCATTACGATGATCGCCACGCCAGTAGGCGCCTGCCACCTTCATGAGTTTGAAGAACTTGAGCTTGCCGGTGCTGGGCACGTGGGGGCCGCGGCACAGGTCTTCGAAATTGCCTTCGCGGTACAGGCTCACGTCTTCGTTGCTGGGGATGCTGGCAATGATTTCGGCCTTGTAGTGCTCACCCAGGCCCTTGAAATACGCCACGGCCTCGTCACGCGGCAGCACGCGGCGCACCACGGGCTCGTCCTTGGATACCAGTTCGGCCATGCGCTTTTCGATGGCCACCAGGTCTTCGGGCGTGAAGGGACGCTTGTAGGCAAAGTCGTAATAAAAACCGTTTTCGATCACCGGACCGATGGTGACCTGCGCATCAGGAAACAGCTCCTTGACGGCATAAGCCAACAAGTGCGCGGTGGAGTGCCGGATCACCTCGAGACCGTCGGCATCCTTGGCAGTGACGATGGACAGCGCGCTGTCAGCCGTGATCTGGTAGCTGGTGTCTACCACCTTGTCACCGATCTTCCCCGCCAAAGCAGCTTTTGCCAGACCCGAGCCAATAGAGGCAGCCACTTCGGCCACCGTGACAGGGCCCGGAAATTCGCGCTGCGAACCGTCAGGAAGCGTGATGTGAATCATGGGAGTAACTCTTTCTTTTCAATCAGTGCAATGGGTGCGGGCACGCGCCAGGCCCAGGAAACAAAAAAGCGCGGAACAGGTCCGCGCTTTTTGGAGGTGTGTGCAATCTCGTGCAGGCGCGAACAGCCAGCCTCAACGGCCGGTCAACATCTCCGATGTAGTTCGCGGTGTCATAACCAGATTGCCTTTCTCGCTCTTATTCAATGAAACAGTACTTCATTTTACCCTCGACTAGAAATCGGCATCCAAACGCTGCGCATTTACCTCTCTCGAATGGCATTTGTGCTACAGAGTAACGTGTCGTCAACACCGCGCGCGAATCTGGCAAAGACCATCCGGGCGTGGAGCAACAGTCGCCTCGTCGGATTTCGGCACACTCGACAGCGATGAGTTTGCGATCCCCCGCGTTTTGGCCCGATAGGTGCCGCGACCCAGAATCCGCCCCCCGCACCAGAGCACACCGCGAATGACACGCACATAACCACCTGCAGGCGAGAGCAAATATCAAGCCTCCTTCACTCAACGCCGCAACTTAGCGATCAGTCGGTGCAAGAGCCCAGGGGACGCCCTGGGCGCGGTGTCGAACCAGTCGGCAACACTCCAAGGCATGGACACTCCATGGTCGTCGCGAAACTCCTCATCCTGCGCACTGCGTCCAACGTCGAATCCAGCTGGCGCATCTACATCGGTGGCGTAAATATCGCGCCGTCGCCACAGGTCGGAATACCCACTACCACCGGCAACCCCGAAGTCCAACAGACCTGGCGACCCCATCCGCTTTCTTTTGACAGCAACGATCCCATCACGCAAGATCAAACAATGCGCCTTTTCATCGGTAGGGAGATCAATGTCTCGGGCAGCTCTCGCGACCAGGTCTTTGCCGACCATACCCGCTACACCCGTGACAAGATCTTGGGGCTCGCACACCATGGCCAACGCCTTGCCAAAAAGCGCTGGCCCCGTGGGACACAGCGGTGTATTCCCATAGTAGCCGCGACGCACGTTAGCGCAGATCATCTGGATGGCAGCTTCGAAGACCTTGTGTTTAGGGGGAGCGGAAAACACGCCATTGCTTGTATCCCACGGCGACGACCACATGAAATCGCGGAACACGGTTACGCGATGTGCGTCAACGGGCAGTGAACGCAAAAAATAATACGAGAGATCTGCGTAGACACCGCCATGTTCATACATGACGCAGTAACGAGCCAAGTCCGCCTTGTACGCCAAAGGCTTCAGCTGCACAAAAGCGTTCACTACCTCCGAAGAGAATTTTTGCTCGATGAATGCCGTCAGCTCTGCCTGCCCAAACAACTTGTGAGGGATTCGGGGATGTCTCTTCCGGAACGACCGGATGTTTTCAAGGATCAGCGGTGGCAAGGGCTCCCCATCAGGCAGCCCTGACGGGCTGAGAAAAATACTGGTCAACAGCATTTCTCACCCGTCACCCAGAAGTGGCCGAAGACCGCAGGCGATCAACATCCGTGCCAATCGCTCCAACAGGTGCAGCTGCGAGATCTTCGGCATGTTTCACGGATGCGCCGCATCCCAATCCTGCAGCCTTGCAAAATTACCAATCTCCATTGCCCTTGTCAGCGACCGGTGGTGCGCACCCAGCACTGTGGAGAGCAAGATTTTCTGAGCCCCCCCAAGGTACACGGTCCTGGCCAGCTCTTCCTCCGAAGAGCCGCAATGTGGCAGCCTGATATCCATCAAGATCACGTCTCCTGCCTCCACAAAGAGGGACTGAATCAGCGCTGAGTCAGCGGGCTCGCTGGCGGAGTCCTTGTCGAGTGAACGCGGAACCACATGGGCACCGGGTACGACCTTCAGGCTTTTGCCAGCCTGCAAGTACACCAGCGCTTTGTACACGCCGCCGCCGTCGACCCCCCAACACAAATCTGTAGTGAGGTGATGCTGATATTTCCCCCTCAGCAAATCCACATGCCACGCTTGTGATCGGTTGACGGTGATGTCGCTCAGACCGATTGATCGCGGCCTTCCCGCGCCTGATGCCGCACCCAGCACTTCCAGTATCTGTGCGTTTCCAGAGATCCAGGTGTGAAGCGGCTCCAGATCCGGATACCGATGAAAACCTGCAAGATGACGCGCCGATGGATGGGGACGTGTTTGCTTCAGAAAACCAAGGTTGCCCAAGACCAACGCCCTGGCCCACTCGACTTGACTCAACGGGAACAACCCCGGCAACACGACACATCCCTGCGCCCGAAGGGTCTCCGCTTTTTCCACTACCTCACTCGGGGTCATCCGCAATATCTTTCGATCAAAAGCCGCCAGGATCAACGGGTCATACACGCTTGCAAAAGCACCCTCTAGCGCAGCTCTGCTCCGCTTTGGTTCGATGTAACTCGAAATGGGGAGTGGCGCTTGGTGGTTATATCAGTCGGAGGAACAAAAGCACCCAATTCTGCATTCGCGCTGGAAGGACAGCACCTTTTCATGACGCCAGTTCACAACAAAAAAGCCCGGGGGTCGCCCGGGCTTCCAGCTTCCCCCTGCCGATAGGCAGAGGCTGAAACTCCATCTCAGTGGAACTGCTCTTCTTCGGTCGAACCCGTCAGGGCCTTCACGCTGGACGAGCCGCCCTGGATCACCGTGGTCACGTCGTCGAAGTAGCCTGCGCCCACTTCCTGCTGGTGCGACACGAAGGTGTAGCCCTTTTCGCGTGCTGCGAATTCTGGCTCTTGCACCATTTCGGTGTAGTGCTTCATGCCTTCGCCTTGAGCGTATGCATGGGCGAACTGGAAGGTGTTGAACCAGTTGATGTGGATACCGGCCAGCGTGATGAACTGGTACTTGTAGCCCAGAGCCGACAGGTCTTCCTGGAACGACGCGATCTGCTTGTCGTTGAGGTTCTTCTTCCAGTTGAACGAAGGCGAGCAGTTGTACGAAAGCAGCTTGCCAGGGCAGGCAGCGTGCACAGCTTGCGCGAATTCACGGGCAAAGCCGATGTCTGGCACGCCGGTTTCGCACCACACCAGGTCGGCATAGGGAGCGTAGGCCACGCCGCGGCTGATGGCTTGTTCCAGGCCGTTCTTCACGCGGTAGAAGCCTTCTTGCGTGCGCTCGCCGGTCAGGAAGGGCTTGTCGTTGGCGTCGTGGTCGGACGTGATCAGGTTGGCAGCTTCGGCATCGGTGCGGGCCAGCACGATGGTGGACACGCCCATCACGTCAGCGGCAAAACGTGCGGAGATCAGCTTTTCGCAGGCTTCTTGTGTAGGCACCAGCACCTTGCCACCCATGTGGCCGCACTTCTTGACAGCGGCCAGCTGGTCTTCGAAGTGAACGCCTGCAGCGCCCGACTGGATCATGTTCTTCATCAGTTCGAAGGCGTTCAGCACGCCGCCGAAACCGGCTTCCGCGTCCGCCACGATGGGCAGGAAGTAGTCGATAAATTCCTTGTCGCCGGGGTTGATGCCACGGCCCCACTGGATTTCGTCGGCGCGCTTGAAGGTGTTGTTGATGCGGCGAACCATGGTGGGCACCGAGTCGTAGGCGTACAGCGACTGGTCGGGGTACATGGTCTCGGACGTGTTGCCGTCAGCGGCCACTTGCCAGCCCGACAGGTACACGGCTTCGAGGCCTGCCTTGGCCTGCTGCATGGCCTGGCCGGCGGAGATCGCGCCGAATGCGTTCACATAGCCCTTCTTGGCGCCGCCGTTGATCTTGTCCCACAGCTTTTCAGCGCCGCGCTTGGCCAGCGTGTGCTCGATAGGCAGCGAACCACGCAGACGCACCACGTCGGCAGCGGAGTAACCGCGCTTCACACCCTTCCAGCGGGGGTTGGTCGCCCAGTCTTTTTCCAGGGCGGCAATTTGCTGTTCGCGGCTCAGTTGTTCGTTGAGGGATTGGGGCATGAGATCACTCCAGAGGTTGGTTGAAAACGCCGGGCTGCTGTGTGCCGCCCTTGAAGACAACTTTAAGTCTTCTATAAGACTTGTGCAAGCTCTTATGTCTTATAGAAGATATAAATTTTCTTCTTTCAAAACAACCACTTAACCACGTGATTTCTCAATACAGAAATTGATTTCTCATATCAAGAAAAATTGCGGCAATGCAACATCTATCGCATTCCACATCAAGAAATTTAGCTTTCGTATGGTGATAATTCAAGTGGGCGCAGTGCCAACTGCCCTGAGCCAGTTGCCATGCTCGATCCGGCGTACGCCCTCTGCGTATCGGGGATGGATCTCGTACACCAGACAAGACAGCCGTTGGCCCTCAACTGTCACCACGATCTCGCGCTTGAGGTATTCGTCGGTGGGGTGATCTCCGGTCAACCCTTCAATGGCATCCAGAACCTCCTCCAGCGCAGGCTCGATGGCGTACACCTCGCCATGCACCGGCTGATCGCCACCCAGCGTCATGCCCGGATACGCCCCCAGGTGAAACAACACTCCCGGCACCTGCGCAAAACCCACCCAGTGTGGCGCAGGCAACAAGCGCGTGATGTCATTCGACCCACCGCGGCGCAAGGTGCCGTATACAAACACATGGCGTGGGGTGCCAGCAGGCAAAGAAGGCTCGGGCATGATGCGCAGTCGTTTTTGATTGAACAGCGCCCCAGTCTAGTGAATACGCCCGCTCCCAGCCGCCCTTTCGCCTATGTGTGCCTGGCCCTCAGCATGTCGCTGGTGGGCAGTTATGTGGCACTCTCCAAACCCCTGGCAGCCGTGCTGCCCGTGCTCTTGCTCGCCTGGATGCGCTTTGGCATCGGAGGCATCGCCATGCTGCACTGGCTCAAGAAGCCCGCCAACGAGCCGCCACTGACACCGCAGACCAAACGGCTGCTGTTCCTGGAGTCCTTTCTGGGCAACTTTCTATTCACCATCTGCATGATCTATGGCGTGAGCCTGACCGACGCTGTCTCCGCAGGGGTGACCATGGCAGCCATTCCTGCAGCCGTGGCATTGATGGGATGGGCATTTCTGGGTGAACGGGTGGCGCCTCGCACCTGGATGGCGGTGCTCTGTGCGGTGATTGGCATTGCCCTGTTCTCACTATCAAAACCAGAGCACGCAGCACATATGGAACCTGCGCTTGGAGCCAGAAACACTGCAAACGATGCCTGTTGGGGCCAATTGCTGCTGCTGGGGGCAGTGATTTGCGAGGCCGCCTACACGGTGATCGGCAAGAAGCTGACCGGCAGCCTGGGGCCCAAGCGCATCACCTCGCTCATCAACCTGTGGGGCTTTGTGCTGACGACACCGTTTGGCCTGTACCTGGCGCTGGACTTCCCGTTTGCCTCGGTGGGATGGGGCACCTGGCTATTGCTGCTGTTTTATGCGCTGGCCGCCTGCATGTGGACGGTGTGGCTGTGGATGACCGGGCTCAAGGCCGTGCCCGCTGCGCAAGGCGGTGTCTTCTCGGTCATGCTGCCGGTGAGTGCTGGACTGGTGGGCGTGCTGTTTTTGGGCGAGGTATTGACGGGCCTGCAACTGGTCGCCTTTGTCATTGCCCTGGCCAGCGTGTTGCTGGCCACCCTGCCCTCGCGCGCGGCGCTGCGCGTAGGGCGGCGGGGCGGCAGCGCCGACTGACGGGCCCTTCGGCAACCGTCTTCACCATCCTGCCACGGGGACTGGACAGACCGGGCAGAACCAGAGAAGGCCGGACTCAGCCGTGCAAGGGCTGCGCACTGACCACGATGCCATCGGCATCGGCATACAGCCAGTCGCCGGGGCGCACGGGCACGCCCTGGATCGACACAGCCACATCGCGTTGCCCCTCGCCACGCCGCTCGGTGGGCAGCGGCATCAGCGCCAGCGCGCGGATGCCGACGGCTTCCGCGTTCAGCTCGGCCACGTCACGCACACAGCCGTCCACCACGATGCCGGCCCAGCCATTGCGAGCGGCGGCTGCCGCCAGGTTGCCGCCCACCAGGGCCCGGCGCAGCGAACCGCCGCCATCCACCACCAGCACCCGGCCTTCGCCCGCAGACTCGACAGCCGCCTTGACCTGGGTGTTGTCCTCGTGGCACTTAACGGTGGTGACGGGGCCCGCGAACGCGGCAACGCCCCCAAAGCTCTGGAACACCGGGGGCAGCACGCGGAACGCACCGCTGGTGTCGCCCTTGTGGACGTCACAAAAGTTGCAGGTGGCAAACGGCGTGAGGGGAAGAGGCGAAGCTGCAGCCATTCCAAGATCCTTTCAGTCAATCAGACGGTTTCAACAATCAAACCCGCCCCAACAGCAGAGGCGAGCACGAACCCCACACCGAACGCCCCCCACCGGGGTACACGCCTGCGGGCGAGCCGCGTTCGTTGAGCGGCAAATCTGTTGTGCAAGATTGTGCTGCAGCAGCAGCCACCCCAGACGCGGTGCCCAAGGCCGCACCCAGAAGATGCCCCCCGGCGAACCGCACTTGAAACCCGCCCTCTGCCGCGTCTTTGTCAAGCCTGGCGCGCCTTGGCGGCCTATTGCTGCGGGGTGCGCGGCGCCACCGCTACAAATCGAGGCAAAAAAAGCCGTTTCTCCCTTGGAAACGCGTTTTTTTCCCATTAGCATCAGCCTGCCAGTGGGAAAGCGTCGTTTTCGCTGGTAAAAATTTATTCCCAACAAGGACAACCCAACATGGCAACTGCAAAAAAAGCTCCGGCAACCACAGCCCCAGCAGCCAAGAAGGCCGCTGCACCCGCCAAGAAGCGGACCCCTAACGCCGCTTTCATGAAGGCGCTCACGCCCAGCCCCGCGCTGGCCGCTGTGGTGGGCTCGGCTCCTCTGCCGCGCACGGAGATCATCAGCAAGCTGTGGGTCTACATCAAGGCCAACAACCTGCAGGACGCCACCAACAAGCGCAACATCAACGCCGACGCCAAGCTCAAGGAGCTGTTCGGCAAGCCACAGGTCTCCATGTTTGAACTGGCTGGCCTGATCGGCAAGCACGTCAAGTAAGCCCTGGCGCTTTGCGACCCGCGTCGCACCCGTAAAAGAACCGGCTCTGCCGGTTTTTTTACGCCCACACCCTGTCGAAGTGTGGCGCGCCCGCATCAATGCAAATGAGAATGACCCGCATTTGATGTAACATAAAGCTGCACGACGACGCACAGCCATGTTGATCTAGCCACTGCCTCTCGCCTGCTCTTGGTGCCCCTGCGCGCCACCTGCACACCCCTATTGACGGAGGCCCTCTTGGCTAAATCTCGCGCCCAGCGCTGCAGCGGCATGCTGCGTTCTTCTCCCGCATTCGTTGCTTCTCCCGCCACCCTGTCGCCCCAGGCTTCGCAATCCGACAGAGCTTTGCTGCCACTGGGCGCGCTGATGCTGGCCGCCTCGATGGGCGCCATGGCGCAGACCGGCACGTCCGAGACCACCCTGTCCACCGTGACGGTGAAGGAAGCCGCTGAAGTCCAGGGCAAGGACACCCTGCTCATCAAGAAGACCACCGTGGGCAAGGGCAAGCAGGACATCAAGGACATCCCTCAGTCCGTGACGGTGTTCACCGAAAAGCTGATGAACGACCGCAACCAGGACGACTTCCGCGAAGTGCTGCGCACCACGGCGGGCGTGACCTTCCAGTCCGGCGAGACCGGTGAAGAAGACGTGCGCCTGCGCGGCTTCTCGCTGGGCCTGGCGGGCGACATCTACGTGGACGGCATGAAGGACGCCCCGCTGATCGAGCGCGACACCTTCAACAACGACCGCATCGAAGTGCTCAAGGGCTCGGCCTCCATGCTGTTCGGCAAGGGCTCGACCGGCGGCGTGGTCAACCAGGTCAACAAGTACCCGCTGCTGATCGACCAGCACGAAGCCGGCTACACGCTGGGCACCGGCAAGTACCACCGCGCCACCGGCGACTTCAACTGGGTGACGGGCGAGAACTCGGCCTTCCGCCTGAACGCCATGGTGCAGGAGTACGACAACTACGGTGCCAAGCAGGACAAGCGCGGCATTGCACCCACCTTTGCCTGGGGCATCGGCACGCGCGACGAGTTCTCCGTCGGGCTGTACTACCTCGAATCCAAGGGCCGCCCGCTCTACAACCACCCCTGGCGCCTCTCGGCCGACGGCAAGATCAACATGCCGCTGGAAGCCGGCAAGTACTACGGCCTGGCCAGCGACCACAACGACACCACATCGCAGTACGTCACGCTGGGCCACATCCATCGCTTTGACGACAGCGGCGAGCTGACCACGCGCCTGCGCTACGGCAAGTACGAGCGCGACCTGCTGGCCAGCACCATCGGCTTCCAGAACAGCGCCATCACGCTGGACCAGATCAACAGCAACACCGTGCTGACCCGTGGCTCCAAGGGCCGCGTGGGCGAGAGCAATGTGCTGCAGGTGCAAAGCGACTACAGCAACACCTACAACTGGGGTGGCAAGAAGCACGCGGTGCTGACCGGCGTGGACTACTACGACGACGACGCCAAGCGCAACCAGAACTACGCCAACACCACCACCCGCCCCACCACCACCGTGGGCACGCCCAACGACGGCGCGTGGGTGGCCGACGGTCGTGCGCCGGTGCAGTGGAACACGTTCACATCGCGCAACCTGGGCCTGTACTTCCAGGACACGGTCTCGCTGAGCGACACGCTCAAGCTGGTCGGCGGCCTGCGCTACGACAACTTCCGCGCCGCGTACCACAACGCCGCAGGCAGCCTGAGCAACTCGCGCTCCGACAGCCTGTTCAGCCCCCGCGTGGGCATGATCTTCCAGCCTGACGAGCTGACCTCGTACTACCTGTCGTACGGCACTTCGTACAACACCTCGGGCGACACCTACCAGTTTGGCAACCCCGGCACCACCACGGCGCGCACCGCCAACACCGATCCAGAAAAGAGCCGCAACATCGAAGTCGGCGGCAAGTTCGAGCTGTTCGAGCGCCGCGCCCTGCTGGGTGTGGCCGCCTTCTACAGCCAGAAGTACAACGAGCGCAACACCGACCCCGACACCGCTGCCGCGCAAGAACTGCTCTCGGGCAAGCGCCACGCCACCGGCATGGAGTTCAACCTGGCGGGCCGGCTGACGCCCCAATGGGAACTGTTCTTCAACCACACCTGGATCCCGTCGGCCAAGATCGACAAGAGCAACGTGGTGCTGGCCGCCAACGGCGGCGGCGCGCAGGTGCAGGGTGACCGACCCGGCCTCACGCCCAAGCACAGCGGCAGCGTGTGGAGCACCTACGCCGTCACCTCCAAGCTGCGTGTGGGTGCTGGCCTGACATACCGCGCCAAGCAGAACCCCGAGGGCTCGCGCGCCGTGTACGCCAGCGGCTTTGCCGTGGTGGACGCCATGGCCGAGTACGCGTTTGACGACAAGACCTCGCTGAAGCTGAACGTGAGCAACCTGTTCGACCGCACGTATGCCGAAGGCCTGTACCGCGGCTTCTACACGCCCGGCGCCCCGCGCGCAGTGCAGCTGACGCTGAAGACACGCTTCTGACGCACCTCTGAAGTCCCTCGAATGAACCGGCCCCGGCACTGCCCGGGGCCGGTTCACAATGGCTCCATGTTCCTGCACATCCAAGACGTTCTCACCGCCGACGAGGTCGCGTTCTTCCGGCAAAAGCTCTGGGCGGCCGACGCCCCCTGGGTGGACGGCACCCGCAGCGCGGGCGGCCAGGCGGTGCACCATAAAAACAACCTGCAGCTCGCACAAGCCAGCGAGCTGTCCGCCCAGCTCCAGGGCCTGGTCAAGGCCGCGTTGAATCGCAACGCCCTCTTCTTCTCGGCCGCACTGCCGCGCCGCATCTACAACCCGCTGTTCAACAAGTATGGCGATGGCGCCAACTACTATGGCAACCATGTGGACAGCGCCGTCATGCACTCCCGCGCCGACAGCTGCTGGGTGCGCAGCGACCTGTCGTGCACGCTGTTCCTCACGCCGCCCGACGACTACGACGGTGGCGAGCTGGTGATTGCCGAAGCCCTGGGCGAGAAGCGCATCAAGCTGCCTGCGGGCGACATGATCGTGTACCCCAGCAGCACCGTGCACCAGGTCGCGCCGGTCACGCGCGGGCACCGCGTGAGCAGCTTCTTCTGGGTAGAGAGCATGGTGCGCGGGCTGGAGCAGCGCCAGTTGCTGTTCGACATGGACATGGCACTGCTCAAGCTGCGCCAGACCCACGGCGACACCGACCCGTCGGCCATCGCGCTGTCGGGCACGTACCACAACCTGCTGCGCATGTGGGCCGATGTGTGAACCGCAGACCCCTACCCCACGGCTGCGACCGGGGGTATGAGACACCCCGCAAGAACTATTATTTTGATAGCACCCAGCGCATGATCCACTAGCGCTTGGTGCTATTTTTATTTGTATGACCCAATTTCCTGCACGCCACACCATCCCCCCGGGCCTGGTCACCCTGGCCGACCACGAGCAACACGCGCGCACGCAGCTGGACGACAACGCCTGGGCGTACTTCAGTGGCGGCGCGGCCGACGAGATCAGCCTGCACGCCAACCGCAGCGCCTGGGACGCCCTGCCGCTGTGGCCCCGCGTGCTGCGGCCGCTGGCGGGTGGGCACACCCGCGTGCCCCTGCTGGGCCGCACGCTGGCGCACCCCATCCTGCTCGCACCCGTGGCCTTCCAGCGCCTGGCGCACCCCGACGGCGAACTGGCCATGGCCTATGCCGCAGCGGCGCTGGGCGCGGGCGTGGTGCTCAGCACCCAGGCCAGCGTGTCGCTGGAGAGCGTGGCCCAGGCCGTCCTGCCCGACCCGGGGCGCGGCCCGCTGTGGTTTCAGCTGTACCTGCAACCTGACCGTGGCTTCACCCAGGCTCTGGTGCAGCGTGCCGAAGCGGCCGGCTACGAGGCCCTGGTGCTCACGGTGGATGCCCCCACCAGCGGCGTGCGCGACCGCGAACGGCGTGCGGGCTTTCGGCTTCCGCCCGGCGTGGGCCCCGTCAACCTGGCAGGCCTGCAGGCACCCACCCCTTCTGCGTTGGGCCCCGGCCAGAGTGCCTTGTTCGACGGCCTGCTCCACCATGCGCCCACGTGGGACGACATCGCGTGGCTGCAGTCCATCACCCGGCTGCCGGTGCTGCTCAAGGGTGTGCTGCACCCCGCCGACGCGCGCCAGGCCGTGTCGCTGGGCGCTGCGGGCCTCATCGTGTCCAACCATGGCGGGCGCACGCTGGACACGGCCCCTGCCACCGCCACCGCGCTGCCTCGTGTGGTGCAGGCCGTGCAGGGCAAGGTGCCGGTGCTGGTGGACGGCGGCATCCGGCGCGGCACCGATGTGCTCAAGGCCATGGCGCTGGGCGCATCGGCCGTGCTGGTGGGCCGCCCTGCCGTGTGGGGCCTGGCCAATGCAGGCGCTGCGGGCGTGGCCCATGTGCTGCGCCTGCTGCGCGACGAATTGGAGGTCGCCATGGCCTTGACCGGCTGCTCCACCCTTGCCGAAGCGACTTCCGCGCTGTTGGACGGCCGCGACGAGCCCGCGGCGGGCGCGATCTGAGGCCCGGGGTATCGGCAGCTCCACACGGGCAGGTGCGCCTTCCCCCTGTCGGCAGGAATGATTTATTGCAAATGCGATAGATTCGTATTTATAATCTCAATCATCCTTTCAACAGCCAGCCACACTGCCTGCCGCCATGATCGTCTGTGTTTGCCGCCGGGTTTCGGACCGTGAGATTGCCCGCCATGCCCGTGCTGGCATGAGCTTCGATGAGATCCAGTTCGAACTGGGCGTGGCCACCCAATGCGGATGCTGCGAAAGCTGCGCCCGCGACGTGGTGGCGCAGTGCAGTGTCTCGAACCCGGTAGCCGCCTTGCGCAACGATGCGGCACCGCAGACGATCCAGCTTGCCAGCTCCATCCTGGAAAGCAAGTCATGGAACTCCTCTCTACCCTCGCAGGCAGCCTGATCCTGGTCGCAGGTTCGGCCTGGTGGATCTTTCGCAAATAATCCGGGTTTACCCGGCAACGTCCGCCCTATGCTAGGGGCGGCGCTGCCCTTCCTTTCTTTTTATGTCTCACCCTGATCGTTTCGCCCCCCCTGGCGGTGTGAGCCGCAATGCCGTGATCGTCGGCTCCGTGGTGGCGCTGCATGTGGCGGGCATCTGGGCCCTGCAGTCCGGCCTGGTGCGCAAGGCGGCCGAGGTGATCGTGCCGGCCGAACTGCTCAGCGAATTCATCGCGCCGCCCGCCCCGCCCAAGGTCACCCCGCCGCCACCGGCACCACCGCCCCCTCCCAAGCCAGCGCCCAAGGCCGCGCCGCGCCCGGCACCAATGCCCGTCGCCATTGCCGACCCCACGCCAGCGCCCAATGCCCCCACCGGCATCACCACGCCCCAGCCGCCCGCACCGCCCATCGAGGCTCCCGTGGCGCCCCCGGCCCCCGCGCCTGCGCCCCCGGCACCACCCGTACCACCCAAGATCGAGCTGCCGTCCAGCGACGCGGCCTATCTCAACAACCCCAAGCCCAGCTACCCCGCCATCAGCAAACGCATGGGCGAGCAAGGCAAGGTGGTGCTCAGGGTGCTCATCGGCACCGATGGCGTGCCGCAAAAGGTCGAAGTCAACAAGTCCAGCGGCTTTGACCGGCTGGACCGCCAGGCCCAGGATGCCGTGATGCGCTGGCGCTTTGTGCCCGGCAAACGCAACGGCGTGCCCGAGGCCATGTGGAACCTCGTCCCCGTCAACTTTGTTCTCGAATAAACCAATCACCGCTCAGGGAGTTTTCATGGAATCGCAATTCGGCATCGCCAACGTCTGGATCCAGGGTGACTTTGTCACCCGCGCCGTCGCCATCCTGCTGCTGGCCATGTCGCTGGCCTCGTGGATCGTCATCCTCATCAAGGCACTGGACATCATCAAGTTCAAAAAACACGCCCGCGCCGCCCAGGACTTCTGGCACAGCGAGGACTTTGCCGCGGGCCTGACCAAGCTGGGCGCCGACCCGACCAACCCCTTCCGCCACCTGGCGCTGGAAGGCCGCGAAGCCACCGCCCACCACCGCAACACCAAGGCCCACCTGCACGACAGCCTGGACGTGAGTGACTGGGTGACCCGCTGCCTGCGCAACTGCATCGACGAGTTCACCGCCCGCCTGTCCTCGGGCCTGGCCATCCTGGCGTCGGTGGGCTCCACCGCCCCGTTCATCGGCCTGTTCGGCACCGTGTGGGGCATCTACCATGCGCTGCTGGCCATCGGCACCTCGGGCCAGTCCACCATCGACAAGGTGGCCGGCCCCATCGGCGAGGCGCTGATCATGACCGCGCTGGGCCTGGCCGTGGCCATCCCGGCGGTGCTGGGCTACAACGCGCTGGTGCGCGGCAACAAGTCCATCCTGAATGGCCTGAACAGCTTTGCCCATGACCTGCACGCCTACTTTGTGACCGGCGCCCGCGTGAACGCTGGCGAGCCCGGCAAGGTGCTGCCCATGAAGAAAGGCGGCTAAGCCATGGCCTTTGGAACCCAAGACGACACCGATGACGTGATGAACGAGATCAACATGACGCCCCTGGTGGACGTCATGCTGGTGCTGCTCATCATCTTCATCATCACCGTGCCGGTGATGAAACACGCGGTGAACGTGGACCTGCCCCGCGCCACCAACCAGCCCGAAAACGTCAAGCCCGAGACCGTGCGCCTGTCGGTGTCGGCCGATGGCAAGTTCTTCTGGAACGAGTCCCAGGTGTCGGAAGAAGAGCTCTTCCCCCGCCTGCAGGCCGAGGCCGCCAAGGAGCCCCAGCCGGACCTCCACATCCGTGGCGACAAGAACGTGCGCTACGAATTCGTGGCCCAGGCCATGGCGGCCGCGCAACGCGCTGGCGTGCGCAAGATCGGGTTTGTAACCGACCCGCAGGGCCAGTAAAGACACGGCGAAAGTCACCGGCCCGGTCCCTGCGCATCTTGGCCAGCCCACCCGTCTTGGGCGCGCTGGCGGGCGCCAGGGAACGCAGGGCCCGTGCAGCGGGCTCGCAGCCCCCTGCACGGCGCCCAGGGCGCACGAACCTTTGCCCCGCGCCCAGAGCGCTGCTCAACGCCTCGCCCTTGCACCTGATGCGGGGCGGAACCAAGAACAAAAAGAAACACACCGTTCGCTTGACTTGTAATTGCGAATCGTTATCATTAACAAAACGCACTGCAATGACCCAGGAAAACTCCATGCAAGCCTCCCTGACCTCCGCCCCGCTCCGCCGCGCTGCGCCGGCTGACTCCGCAGACGCCTCGGCATCTGGCGAGGCCCCGTCGTCCGGTGCGCATTGCGCCACTGCTGCACTGGACAGCAGCGTGCTGCTGCAAGGGCACAAGACCGTCGCCATCAGCCACAACGGCTCGGTGTACCGCCTGCAGGCCACCAAGCTGGGCAAGCTCATCCTGACCAAATAGTTTCATCGTGGGGCGACTCCCGGGCTTGCAACAAGCTCGCAAGGGTCGTTTTTGCCAGCCAACGGGTTTGCTCCCGCGTAGCCAGGCTTTTTTTTGCCGCCCCCCCGACCCTGCCAACAAAAAACCGGCCCACAGGCCGGTTTTTTCATGCTCCCAGAGGGTTTTGAAGCGTTTTCAGCCCCATGCGCTAGTGGAACATGCGCTCGAAGCTATCAAAATAATAGCAACCACACTCCCTGCCGGGAGCCCCCGAATCAGAGGCCCAGGGCTGCAATGCCCGCGCGGGCGATCTGTGCATCTTCGGTGGACTTCACGCCGCTCACGCCCACGGCACCCAGGCACTGGCCGTCCTTCATGATCGGCACGCCGCCTTCGAGCAGGCCGTCAATGGTGGGCGCGCTCAGGAACGAGGTACGGCCGCCGTTGATCACGTCCTCGTAGACCTTGCTTTCGCGACGGCCCAGAGCGGCCGTGCGGGCCTTGGAAGGAGCGATGTGCGATGACACGGCTGCGGCACCGTCCAGGCGCTGCAGCCACAGCAGGTGGCCGCCATCGTCCACGATGGCGATGGTCACGGCCCAGTTGTTCTTGAGGGCCTCGGCTTCAGCGGCAGCGGCCACGGCCTTGACGTCGGCCAGTTCGAGTTCGTGCTTGGTTTTCATGAAAGGATCCGAAAGTGGGAGAGGAAACCGGGCCGCACAGGCCGCCCCGGCACGCAAAGAGAACCGAGCATACCGGCATCCCCGGCGCCGTTGCCCTCAGCCAGGGTGAAAGTATCCTTACCAAAAGTAGGTGACCGGGTGCGGTCATTGCAAAGCAAAAAAGCATCACCACCTAGAATTTGTGATGTCTGCGTCGTGCAGGCCAACAAGGAGAGACACAAGATGAATGACCAAGTCACCACCCTGGGCCACTCTGCGGGCTATGGCATCTCGCAGGAAGAGCGCCACAAGGTGCTTCGCAATACGTACTGGCTGCTGGCCCTGAGCATGATCCCCACGGTGCTGGGCGCCTGGATCGGAGTGGCCACCGGCATCACCCGCTCGCTGACCGGCGGCCTGGGCCTGATCGTGTTCCTGGGCGGCGCGTTCGGCTTCATGTTCGCCATCGAAAAGACCAAGCGCTCGGCCGCAGGCGTGCCGGTGCTGCTGGCCTTCACGTTCTTCATGGGCCTGATGCTGTCGCGCATGATCGGCATGGTGCTGGGCTTCAAGAACGGCACCGACCTCATCATGACGGCCTTTGCCGGCACGGCCGGTGTGTTCTTTGTGATGGCCAGCCTGGCCAGCGTCATCAAGCGCGACCTCTCGGGCATGGGCAAGTGGCTGATGGTGGGCGCGCTGGTGCTCATGGTCGGCGGCATCATCAACGTGTTCGTCGGCTCTGGCGTGGGCATGATGGTGATCTCGATGCTGGCCATCGGCATCTTCAGCGCCTACATGCTGTATGACCTGAAGCAGATCCTGGACGGCGGCGAAACCAACTACATCAGCGCCACGCTGGCCCTGTACCTGGACATCTTCAACGTGTTCCAGAGCCTGCTGGCCCTGCTGGGCATCATGGGCGGCGAGCGCGACTGAGCCCTGCCAGTCCCTTGACCTCCATCAAAAGGCTCCCTCGGGAGCCTTTTTTGTGGGTCGCGCCCCAGGATCAAGCCTCAATAGCGCGGCCAGTGTGCCGATAATGCAAGTACATGTATCCACAAAGCCCTTCCACCGCATTGCGCCTGATGGTTCTGGCGGGCCTGTTGCTGCTTGCAGGCTGCGACAAGATCCCGGGCCTGGGCCCTGACCCGCGCGTGGCCCAACGCGATGCCGAGGCCAAGGCCATCGGCGGTGCCTGCCGACACGCACTGCGGGGGCTGGAAGACTGCTACACCCTCAACCCCAAGGCCTCCAAGGCCTCGGTGTTTGCGGGCTGGAAGGACATGGACGCCTACATGCGTGAGAACAAGATCGAGGGCACGCCCTCGGTGCTGGGCAAGGTGGAAAAGCCCGAACGCAGCGAACGCGCGCCCGACATCGAAACCGAACCCCGCGACCCCGCAGCCAGCCGCAACCGCAGCTGATATTGCGCGGGGGAGGCAAGGCCGCGGGACGAGGGCTGCGCCCTCCCCTTCCTGAAGCCTCTTTCTGGCAACCGGACTCAGACCCGCTCGAACACCGCCATGCTCTCCACATGGGCCGTGTGCGGGAACATGTTGATCATGCCCGCCGCCGTGCACCGGTAGCCGGCCAGATGCACCAGCAGCCCAGCATCGCGCGCCAGGGTGGCTGGGTTGCAGCTCACGTACACAATGCGCTTCGGGGGCATCCAGCCTTCGGCCCCTGCAGGCAAGGGGCCAGCGCCCTCGGCGCCAATGCGGGCCTGTTCAATGTCCGCCAGCGCCTTGGCCAGCGCAAACGCCCCCTCGCGTGGTGGGTCCACCAGCCACTTGTCGGCAGTGCCGTCGGCCACCAGCATCTCGGGCGTCATCTCGAACAGGTTGCGCGCTACAAAATCCGTAGCTGCCAGTGCTTTATGGTCTGGCGCCTGGGCCTGATTCAGTGCATAGTTCTCACGCGAGCGGGCCACCAGGGCCTCGCTGCCCTCGATGCCCAGCACCTCGCGCGCCTGCGTGGCCAGGGGCAGCGTGAAATTGCCCAGGCCACAGAACCAGTCGATCACGCGTTCGTGGGGCTGCACGTCCAGCAGGCGCAGCGCGCGGCTCACCAGCACGCGGTTGATGTGCGGGTTCACCTGGGTGAAGTCCGTGGGCTTGAAAGGCATGGTGATGCCGAAGTCTGGCAGTGCGTACGACAGCTGCTCGCCGCCTTCGTCCAGCAGCTTCACCGTGTCCGGGCCCTTGGGCTGCAGCCACCATTGCACATGGTGCTCCGCCGCAAAGGCGCGCAGCCGGGCGATGTCATCGGTGCTCAGCGGCTCCAGGTGGCGCAGCACCAGCGCGGTCACGGTGTCACCGCAGGCCAGCTCGATCTGTGGGCAGGTGTCGCGGGCATCCAGGCTGGCAATCAGTGCCCGCAGGGGCATCAGCATGGCATCGACATGCGGGGGCAAGATCTTGCAGGTCTGCATGTCGGCGATGTAGCGGCTCTTGCGCTCATGAAAGCCCACCAGGACCTGGCCCTTCTTGATCACGTGGCGCACCGCCAGGCGGGCGCGGTAACGGTAGCCCCAGGCGGGCCCCTCGATGGGACGCAGCATGGTCTCGGCCTTGACCTTGCCCAGGTGCCAGAGGTTGTCTTCCAGCACCCGCTGCTTGACGGCCACCTGGGCGCCCACGTGCAAGTGCTGCATCTTGCAGCCGCCACAGGCGCCTGCGTGCAGGCCAAAGTGGGGGCAATCCGGCCGCACGCGCTGGGACGACTCGCGGTGGATCGCTACCAGGCTGGCCTGCTCCCAGTTGTTCTTCTTGCGGTGGGTGTTGGCGGTGACCAGCTCGAATGGCAAGGCACCATCGATAAAGACCACCTTGCCATCGGGCTTGCGGGCAACGCCCTGGGCGTCCAGGTCCATGGACTGCACGTGCAGCCAGCCTTCGGGCAGGTCGCTTTGGGAATTCTGCTCGGTGGGTTCAAACGAGGGGGATAGTTCTTTCGGTTCGCTCATCCCCCGATTGTCTCAGGCGCGGCACGCCCACTGGCCGCACCCCTGCGAACTGTCCGTTTCAGCCCCGGTCAGCGCGCGCAGGCCGCATGCCCCCGGGCGCGGACACGGCCGTGAGTGGCAGCTTGTTGATGGTGAGTTCGCAGCCAAAGTTGTCGGGCGAAAACACGAGGGTCGAGCCCGGGGCCACCAGGGGCAGGGTTTCGTGAATCTGCCGTGACATGTCCACCGGCGGCACCGGGGCGCGGTACACGATGTCCTTGTCAGGGCCATAGACGACGTAGCAGGATGCAGCGGCCGTCTGGCTGAACAGGGCAGCCACCAGGGCTGCGGCGGCATAGGGGAAAGCGGTCGTCATGGTATGGCTCCTCATGCAAGCAGATCTGCAGAGAATTATGCGGGCTTCTGCCAGCACCGCCAATCCGGTGGGTGTACGCGCATGGTGTGGAGTCAGCGCAGGTACAGGTGGTTGGTGTGCTTGACCTCTTCCATCACCGCATAGGTCCGCGTCTCGCGCACGCCGGGCAGTTGCCACAGCACATTGCCCGCAAACACGCGGTAGGCATTCATGTCGGCCGATCGCGTCTTGAGGAGGTAGTCAAACCCGCCCGCCACCATGTGGCATTCCATGATCTCGGGGTGCACCTGCACGGCGGCCTTGAACTGGTCGAACACGTTGGGCGTGGTGCGGTCCAGCAGCACCTCCACAAACACCAACATGCCCGCGCCCAGCTTCAGAGGGTTCAGGCGCGCCTCGTAGCCCAGGATGAAGCCATCGCGCGTGAGGCGCTGCACCCGTGCCAGCACGGCCGTGGGCGACAGGGCCACGGCCTCGGCCAGCTTGAGGTTGGCAATGCGGCCGTCTTCCTGCAGGATTGACAGGATCTTGCGGTCAATGCGGTCCAGATCGGGTTCTGCTTGCATTTCAATTAGCGATTTATCCGGTGTGAATACCAATTTTCGATCATTTATTCATCATCAAGCCAAGGATCATCACCCATAACGCGCCAAACCCTCGTTTGGCCCTCCAGACCCACCGAAAGCCACCGCCATGACGCAGCCCAACGCCCAGCCCTCAGCTCCGTTTGCCGACTTCGCTCCCCGCACCCCGCTGAGCAACCCGCTGCGCGCCGCCATCACCGCCGCCACCCGCCGCCCCGAGCCCGAGGCCCTGGCCCCGCTGCTGGCCCAGGCCCGCCTGCCTGCCGATCAAGCGGCGTCCGCCGAGCAATTGGCGCTGCGCATTGCCAAGGCGCTGCGCGAACGCAAGGCCAGCGCCGGGCGCGCAGGCATCGTGCAGGGGCTGCTGCAGGAGTTTTCGCTGTCGTCGCAAGAAGGCGTGGCGCTGATGTGCCTGGCCGAGGCGCTGTTGCGCATCCCCGACAAGGCCACACGCGATGCGCTGATCCGCGACAAGATCAGCCACGGCCAGTGGGATGCCCACCTGGGCAAAAGCCCCTCGCTGTTCGTCAACGCTGCCACCTGGGGCCTGCTCATCACCGGCAAGCTGGTGGCCACGCACAGCGAAGGCAGCCTGGGCAACTCGCTCAGCCGCTTGATCGGCAAGGGCGGCGAGCCCCTGATCCGCAAGGGCGTGGACATGGCCATGCGCATGATGGGCGAGCAATTTGTGACCGGTGAAACCATCGACGAAGCCCTGCGCAACGCCCGCACGATGGAGTCCGAGGGCTTTCGCTATTCGTACGACATGCTGGGTGAGGCCGCGCTGACCAGCGAAGACGCCAAGCACTACTATGCCTCTTACGAGCAGGCCATCCACGCGATTGGCAAGGCCTCTGCCGGGCGCGGCATTTACGAAGGGCCTGGCATCTCCATCAAGCTCTCGGCCCTGCACCCGCGCTACAGCCGCGCACAGTTTGGCCGTGTGATGGATGAGCTGTACCCGCTGGTGTTGCGCCTGACCGCGCTGGCCAAGCAGTACGACATTGGCCTGAACATCGACGCCGAAGAAACCGACCGCCTGGAGCTGTCGCTGGACCTGCTGGAGCGCCTGTGCCACGAGCCCACGCTGGCGGGCTGGAACGGCATTGGCTTTGTCATCCAGGCCTACCAAAAGCGCTGCCCGTTCGTCATCGACTATGTCGTGGACCTGGCCCGCCGCACCCAGCGCCGGCTGATGGTGCGCCTGGTCAAGGGCGCGTACTGGGACAGCGAAATCAAGCGTGCCCAGGTCGATGGGCTGGAGGACTACCCCGTCTACACCCGCAAGGTGCACACCGACATTTCGTACATCGCCTGCGCACGCAAGCTGCTGGCCGCGCCCGAGGCCGTGTACCCCCAGTTCGCCACGCACAACGCCGAGACGGTGGCCACCATCTACCAACTGGCGGGCAGCAACTACTACGCGGGGCAGTACGAGTTCCAGTGCCTGCACGGCATGGGCGAGCCGCTGTACGAGCAGGTGGTAGGCGCTGTGACCGCAGGCAAACTCGGCCGCCCGTGCCGCATCTACGCCCCCGTGGGCACGCACGAAACCCTGCTGGCCTACCTGGTGCGCCGTTTGCTCGAAAACGGCGCCAACACCTCGTTTGTGAACCGCATTGCCGATGAAACGATTGCGCTGGATGAGCTGGTACGCAGCCCCGTGCAAGTGGTGGACCAGCAAGCTGCGGCAGAAGGCACTGCGGGCTTGCCCCACCCCCGCATTGCCACGCCCCAGGGCCTGTATGGCGTGCACCGCACCAACTCGCGCGGGCTGGACCTGTCGAACGAAAACACGCTGACCGAGCTGGCCACCACCCTGCAAGCCACCGCCACCCATGCCTGGACCTCCGCCCCCCTGCTGGGCGCCGATGCCCCCGCAGGCCCCATGCAGCCCGTGCGCAACCCCGCCGACCACAGCGATGTGGTGGGTACCGTGCAAGAGGCCACTACCGCCGATGTGGACCAGGCACTGGCCCACGCCCAGGCCGCCGCAGCCCCTTGGGCCGCCACACCACCCGTGGCACGCGCCGCCGCCCTGCTGGCCACCGCTGACCTTCTGGAGGCCCGCATGCAGCCCCTGCTGGGCCTGCTGATGCGCGAAGCGGGCAAGAGCGCCAGCAACGCCGTGGCCGAGGTGCGCGAGGCGGTGGACTTTCTGCGCTACTACGCGGCACAGGTGCAAAGCACCTTCGACAACGCCACCCACATCCCGCTCGGCCCCGTGGCCTGCATCAGCCCCTGGAACTTCCCGCTCGCCATCTTCATGGGCCAGGTGGCGGCTGCACTGGCCGCAGGCAACCCCGTGCTGGCCAAGCCCGCCGAACAAACCCCGCTGATCGCCGCCGAGGCCGTGCGCCTGCTGTGGCAGGCCGGTGTGCCCCGTGCCGCCGTGCAACTGCTGCCCGGCCAGGGCGAGACGGTAGGTGCCCGCCTGATTGGCGACGCCCGCGTGATGGGCGTGATGTTCACCGGCTCCACCGAAGTGGCGCGCATCCTGCAGCGCACCGTGGCCGGGCGCTTGGATGCTGCAGGCCGCCCCATCCCGCTGATTGCCGAAACCGGTGGGCAGAACGCGATGATCGTGGACTCATCCGCATTGGTCGAGCAAGTGGTTGGCGACGCGGTGTCGTCCGCCTTTGACAGCGCAGGCCAGCGCTGCTCCGCCCTGCGCGTGCTGTGCGTTCAGCAAGAAGCCGCCGACCGCGTCGTCGAGATGCTGCAGGGCGCCATGGGCGAACTGCGCGTGGGTAACCCCGGAGCGCTGCGTGTGGACGTGGGCCCCGTCATCGATGCCGAAGCACAAGCGGGCATCGTCCGACACATCGAGAACTTCAAGGCCAAGGGCCATCGGGTGTTCCAGCACCCGAACCATGTGTCGGCCGCCGGCATACAAGGCACCTTCGTGCCTCCCACATTGATCGAACTGAACCACATCGGTGAGCTGGAGCGCGAAGTCTTCGGCCCCGTGCTGCACCTGGTGCGCTACGCCCGCAATGACTTGGACCAGTTGCTCGACCAGATCAACGCCACCGGCTACGGCCTGACGCAGGGCGTGCACACCCGCATCGACGAAACCATTGCCCGCGTGGTGAACCGGGCCCATGCTGGCAACGTGTACGTCAACCGCAACATGGTGGGCGCCGTGGTGGGCGTGCAGCCCTTTGGCGGCGAAGGCCTGTCGGGCACGGGGCCCAAGGCAGGTGGGCCGCTGTACCTGCTGCGCCTGCTATCGCAGCGCCCGGCCGATGCGCTGGCACGCACCTTTGCCGAAGCTGATCGCTTCAGCCCACCCGACACCGAGCGGCGCGAGCGCCTGCTGGCACCGCTGACCACGCTGGAGCAATGGGCGCTGCAACAAGGCAACGCCGCGCTGGCCGCCACCTGCCAGCGCTTCGCCCAGCAAACCCAAAGCGGCACCGCCCGCACCCTGCCCGGCCCCACCGGAGAGCGCAACGTCTACACCCTGGCGCCCCGTGCCCGCTTGCTGTGTCTGGCGCAAAGCACGGAAGACCTCCTGGTGCAGACGGCTGCCGTGCTTGCCAGTGGCGGCACCGCCCTGTGGCCCACTGCCCAAGCCCACCTCCGCACACAGCTACCCACGCTGGTGCAGGCGCAGGTTCTGCTACGAGACAACACACTGAACGACGGCACGCAGGCGCTGGACGCCGTGCTGCACCATGGCGACGCCCCATCCCTGCATGCGGTGTGCACCGCCCTCGCTCGCCGCACCGGACCCATCGTGGGCGTGACTGCGCTCCAGCCCGGCGCGACCGATATCCCGCTGGAGCGCCTGCTCATCGAACGCGCGTTGAGCGTGAACACGGCGGCGGCAGGGGGCAATGCGAGCCTGATGACCATTGGATGAGCGTACGGCACTTGGTTGTCATCCGTCAGGGAGAAATTTGAATCAAATTGGCCGCTAGCGCATATTTTTCATGCGCTAGCAGCTATTGATTCAATAGCAATCAAGATGGCGATGCCAGCGGCAGATTGAGCAAGAGGTTCTGCGGCTTGATGCGCACCACACCCTCGGCGTTTGTCGCCAACCCCAGATACACCGGCTTGCCCGCCACATCGGCGCGCATCTCGGCCGGGTTGGCAAAGGTCAGCGTGAACAGGCTCACCAGCCGCGCCATGCGCTCAGACTCCACGGGCCGGTCCTGGTACAGGTCGTTGAGGATGGCGGTGGACTCCACATCCAGCCCCACATGCCAGCGCCAGGCGCTGTCGGTGACCTCGTGCACAGGCTCGATCAACACCTGCACGCCCAGCAGGTGGGCGACCCAGCGCTCCAGCACCCGCGCCAGCGCCTTGAGGCCCGAGCGGGCGCGGGTCATCTTGAAGGTCAGGCCATGGCTCAGGTCCTGTGTCAGCTCATGGGTCAGGTCGAGCAGAAAGTGGTGGCGGTCACTCTCCTGCCAATATTGCGCCGCGTTGTCGGCCGACAGCACCTTGACCTGCGCCGTGGGCTGTAGCGCACCGCTTTGCAACAGCAAGCGTCCCACCTCGCCCAGGCCCGCAGTTTCGTTGAGCATGTCGAGCGTCGCACGGTCGCCTGCCAGCATTTGCCCGTCTTGCAAGGTAATACGTTGCGGGCTAAACAGCATCTCGGCGGCGCGGGCTTCGAAGGCGTCGTTGCAGTCGTCCAGCACGTTGCGCAGCAGGGCCTGCACCACAGCGTCAATGAACACGACGGGCACGTTCACCGAGCCACTGCGCATGAGCTGCAGGTAGTAGGCCTCCAGCGTGCCAGCAGCGAGCAAGCCATCTCGGAAGCGCAGGAACACGGTGTAGTTCTCGCGGGCATCAGCGTCCTGCAGAGCAGCAAGTTCTTCTCCAGATACCTTGCGTGCAGGGGTAACACCCAGTGATGCGTTCAATGCCCGCTCCGCCGCGCAGGACTCGGGCACCAACGCCAACTCTGGGCGGGCCAGCAGCCAACACAAGTATTCATCGGTCGGTACCAACCATCCCCGCGTATCGCGCAACAGGGCAGAAAACCCGCAACCAGGCCAGAAATCTGTGGAAGTCATGTTCATGGAATGAGCGCTCGCGCGCACGGCAAAGCAGCGTTGATGAGGCAGGAAGGAGGCGCCAGGAATCGAGGGAAGGAGGCCGGACCGTCGGCGCGAGGGAGTGAAAAAGCTCCCAGGCCGCAATGGGTGCCGCCCCTGGCTAAAAACATCTCCCACCAATCCGCATATTTTGCCCGGCTCCACACGACGCGCGAACAGCAATGTCAAAGCCCTGCGCGCAGGGGCGTCAATTCACGGCACGCAGGCGTGCACACCAGATGTCATCCCTAAAAGCCAAACAGGCCCGGTTTTATGGCGCTTACTGAAAAGACAGCGAACGGCAGCTGGAGGACCATAGGGCCAATAACCGCATAACCACCCTGGCACGTTGCCAGCGGGTGAATGATCGTTCCTCAGAAGGAGTCGCACAATGCTCGATATCTCAAAAGCTACCAACATGCTGACTTCGTTGGGCGTCTCCAGCACACTGGCGGCCAAGGTTGCCGAGCGAACGGCACAAAGCCAGGGAGGTACCGACGCTCTCGCGTTCCTCAAAGAACTCCAGACCACGTTGAAAGAGTTCTCCTCCGAGAGTGCGGCTGGCAGCAGTACAGCGAGCGCCACGTCTACAACGACGGCGTCAACCAAACCCTATCAATCCACCTCGGCCCTGTACAAGACAGGCACGGAGACTGGCGAAGCCACCGAATCCACCGCCAAGGCGCCCTTCAACAACCTCACGGAGTTCCGTGCCTGGGAAAAGGGTCTGGGAGACACACTGGCAGAAGACTACGAGGTTCCAGACTACGTACGGATGATTTCGACCTCACTCGGTGGAGGCGATGAGGCTGTCGTGAGCCGCTACATGTTCTTCAAGAACAACCCGGAGTTCGCCGCCGACTACGCGGCGATCCGCAGCGGCGAATTGTCGAAATTCCCCACGGATGGTTCCACACTGGTCAAAAGCGACCTGTCCACGATGCCCACAGAGACTGCGGCGTACTACAAGGGACATACCGCCGAGTTATTGGCAGCCGAGGGCTTCAACATGGACCCCACGCTCGCCAAAATGCGGATGGAAGGCAAAGTGGAAATCCCCGAAGGCGCAAACCCATCAGAATGGCTGATGAGCAACAAATGGACTGCCAACGGCATCGTGGCACAGGACAATCGAACGGTCTTCGCACATGCACCCTACATCGGCCTGGACGGCAAAGGCTCCGATACCTACCGCAGAACAACCTACGATGCGACAACCAACAGCATCATTGACCATGAAGGCGTCGCTTACGACCCAGTGACTGGTGAGGCCAAAGCTTGAGCAAAATCCCCTCGCTCATCACCTGAAGTCATAGTACTCCTGAGCGAAGCCAAAAAGATCACAGCAGGCGTTTCAGCAGAGACCCGGCGCAATCAGCGCCGAGAGTCCAGGACTAGGCCGGTCGCCCCGCCTTTCCCGCTGGGCCGTTTACCCCCGTGCAATGTTCACACCCTCAGGGCAGGCGCCATGCCTACCGCACCAAAGCATCTCCCCATGCTCCCTACCAGCGTGTTGCCAGTACGGGTGCAGAGGGATATGAGGACATGAGGGATAGCTATTATTCCCATTCAATCGTCGCTGGGGGCTTGCTGCTCACGTCGTATGTCACGCGGTTGATGCCACGCACCTCGTTGATGATGCGGCCGGACACCTTCTTGAGCAGCGCATACGGCAGTTCAGCCCAGTCGGCGGTCATGAAGTCGCTGGTCTGCACGGCGCGCAAGGCGACGACGTAGTCATACGTGCGGCCATCGCCCATCACGCCCACGCTCTTGACGGGCAAGAACACGGTGAAGGCCTGGCTGGTGAGGTCGTACCAGGTCTTTCCTGTAGCTTCGTCCTTGAAGTTACGCAGCTCTTCGATAAAGATCGCGTCGGCACGGCGCAGCAGGTCGGCGTATTCCTTCTTCACCTCGCCCAGGATGCGCACGCCCAGGCCGGGGCCGGGGAAGGGGTGGCGGTAGACCATGTCGGGCGGCAGGCCCAGGGCTACGCCCAGTTCGCGCACTTCGTCCTTGAACAGGTCGCGCAGGGGTTCCAGCAGCTTCAGGCCCAACTGCTCGGGCAGGCCGCCCACGTTGTGGTGGCTCTTGATGGTGACGGCCTTCTTGCTCTTGGCGCCGCCGGATTCGATCACGTCGGGGTAGATCGTGCCCTGGGCCAGGAAGGTGGCACCCTTGTGGCCACCGGTGCCTGCCTTGAGCTTGGCGGCCTCGGCCTTGAACACGTCCACAAACAGGCCGCCGATGATCTTGCGCTTTTGCTCGGGCTCGCTCACCCCGGCCAGCTTGCCCAGGAACAGGTCACTGGCGTCCACGCGGATGACCTTGGCGTGCAGCTTGCCCTCGAACATGTCCATGACCATGTCGCCTTCGTTCAGGCGCAGCAGGCCGTGGTCCACAAACACGCAGGTGAGCTGGTCACCAATGGCGCGGTGGATCAGCGCGGCAGCCACGGACGAATCCACGCCGCCCGACAGGCCGAGGATCACCTCCTCATCGCCCACCTGCTCGCGAATCTTTTGCACAGCCTCTTCGATGTAGTCGCCCATGACCCAGTCGGCACGGGTGCCGCAGATGCCCAGCACAAAACGCTCCAGCAAGGCGCGGCCCTGCACGGTGTGTGTGACTTCAGGGTGGAACTGCACGGCGTAGTAGTGGCGGCTTTCGTCGGCCATGCCAGCGATGGGGCACGAGGGTGTGGAGCACATCACCTTGAAGCCCGGGGGCAAGACAGTGACCTTGTCGCCGTGGCTCATCCACACCTTGAGCATGCCGTGGCCTTCGGGCGTGGCGAAGTCTTCGATGCCCTTGAGCAGTTCGGTGTGGCCATGGGCGCGCACTTCGGCGTAGCCAAATTCGCGGGTGTTGGAACCCTCGACCTTGCCGCCCAACTGCTGGGCCATGGTCTGCATGCCGTAGCAGATGCCCAGCACGGGGATGCCGAGTTCAAACACCGCATCCGGCGCCTTGTCATCCACCTCGTACACACTGGCGTGGCTGCCCGACAGGATCACGCCCTTGAGCGAGCCGTCCTTGGCGTAGTCGCGGATCCACTCGTCGGTCACGTCGCAGGGGTGCACCTCGCAGTACACATGGGCCTCGCGCACGCGGCGGGCGATGAGCTGGGTGACTTGCGAGCCGAAATCGAGGATGAGGATTTTCTGGTGTTGCATGGTGGTGGTCCGTCAGAGGCTGGAGAGATCAAGAAGCGGGACGCCGCTGCGCTGGGCGGCAGCGATCTGGTGAGAATCAAAGGTGGCCAAAGGCAGGCGCAGCGAGCGCGCCAGCCACAGGTATGCAGCATCAAAGGTGGGCAGGCCGGTTTCCAATGCCACATCGAGCACGGCTTTGTGCTGGGCAGGGGCCAGTTCGTGCAATTCGACGCGGTGACGAATGGCTTCGAGCACGCCCCACAGGCCTTCGACTGAAGCGGCTGGAATGCGCCTGCTGTTCACACCGGTGGCCAGTATGTTGTGACACTCCCAGTGCCAGAGGTTGGGCGCCTGCGGCTCGACCTCATCGCGGCGGATCAGGGCGTACAGGCGGCGGGTGTGTTCGCTGGCCGCGTCAGGCAGCAGCCAGGCGGCAGTGACCGAGGCATCGAGCACGAAGGCGGTCATGCAGTGCTCCGCCCTGCACGGCGCAAGCCATCCACTGTTGTTGACCCAGCGGGTTGAATGCTGGCATGCAACACGTCCATCTGGCCCAGTTCGCGCGCAATCTGTTCGTCAGAAATCACTGGACGGCGGCGCACCGGCAGCATGCGCACCACCTCTTTGCCATGGCGGGTGATGCGCACTTCCTCGCCCTGCTCGACCAGTTCGATCAAGGCAGAGAACTTGCTTTTTGCTTCGTAGATGCCAACGGACTGCATAAATAAAAAAGTCTGGCCTGAATGGCGAATTCAGACCAGACTATATCAGTCTGACCAGATTTTTCAATCAGGCCAGATCGGTTTGCAACGATCAGTCAGCGCGGTAGTTCGGCGCTTCCTTGGTGATCTGCACATCGTGCACGTGGCTTTCGCGGATACCAGCAGTGGTGATCTCGACGAACTCGGCCTTGTTGTTCATCTCTTCGATCGTGGCGCAACCGCAGTAGCCCATGGAGGCACGCACGCCGCCAGCCATCTGGTAGACGATGCTGACCATGGAGCCCTTGTAGGGCACGCGACCTTCGATGCCTTCA
The DNA here is from genome assembly GCF_014851475.1 of Acidovorax sp. ACV02. Taxonomy (NCBI): domain Bacteria; kingdom Pseudomonadati; phylum Pseudomonadota; class Betaproteobacteria; order Burkholderiales; family Comamonadaceae; genus Acidovorax; species Acidovorax sp. ACV02. The sequence goes on along the minus strand of NZ_JACUZU010000008.1, from coordinate 136,456 downwards.
GGCACCAGCTTGTCGGCATTGGGATTGCCGGTGCTCGATTCCTGGAAGTAGCGGTCCGCACTGCCCTGCTGCATGGCGCCAATGGAGCCCATGCCGCGGTAGCTCTTGTAGCTGCGGCCCTGGAACAGGATGACTTCGCCCGGCGCTTCTTCAGTGCCCGCAAACATACCGCCCATCATCACCGTCCCAGCGCCAGCGGCCAGGGCCTTGGCGATGTCGCCGCTGTAGCGAATACCGCCGTCCGCGATCAGCGGCACGCCGGTGCCCTTGAGGGCCGTGGCCACGTTGTCGATGGCCATGATCTGGGGCACTCCCACACCCGCCACGATGCGGGTGGTACAGATGGAACCTGGGCCGATACCGACCTTGACCGCATCCGCGCCGGCCTCAACCAGTGCCAGGGCTGCAGCGCCGGTGGCGATGTTGCCACCGATCACGTCAATCTGCGGGTAGTTCTGCTTGACCCAGCGCACGCGGTCGATCACGCCCTTGCTGTGGCCGTGGGCCGTGTCCACCACGATGGCATCCACACCGGCCTTGACCAGGGCTTCAACGCGTTCTTCGGTACCCTCGCCCACACCCACCGCCGCGCCTACGCGCAGGCGGCCTGCGGCATCGCGGGCCGCGTTGGGAAAGCTGGTCTGCTTGGTGATGTCCTTCACCGTGATCAGGCCCTTGAGTTCAAAGGCGTCGTTCACGACCAGGATGCGTTCGAGCTTGTGCTTGTTGAGCAGCGCCTTGGCTTCGGCCGGCGTGGTGCCCTCTTTTTCATTGACCGTGATGAGCTTCTCGCGCGGGGTCATGATCTGGTGGACCTTGACGTCGTAACGGGTCTCGAAGCGCAGGTCACGGCCAGTGACAATGCCCACCACCTTGCCGCCGTCGCACACCGGGAAGCCCGAGATGCCCAGCTGTTCGGACAGCTGGAGCACCTGCAGCACGGTGTGCTCGGGGGTGATGACCACGGGATCACGCAACACGCCAGACTCGTAGCGCTTGACCTTGGCCACATGAGCAGCCTGCTCTTGCGCCGTGAGGTTCTTGTGCACGATGCCGATGCCGCCCTCCTGGGCAATGGCAATGGCCAGACGCGCCTCGGTCACGGTGTCCATGGCGGCGGACACAAGCGGCAGGTTCAGTTGGATATTGCGGGAGAGTTTCGTCGCGAGGGACGTGTCCTTGGGCAGGACCTGGGAGTACGCTGGCACCAGCAACACATCGTCGAAGGTGAGCGCTTTTCCAAGAAGGCGCATGAGAAAGCTCCAAAAAACGGATTGTACCCGCGCCGCGTGTGGTGAAAACGCGCCCACCCGTCTGCAACGCACTGGCGGGGGGGGAATCACATGGATAAACTTGTCCGCATGAAAATGCACAAGCTTCTCCTGCTGGCCGTGGCCTGCACCTGGGCCATGGGCGCGGCGGCGCAATGGCAGTGGACAGACAAAGACGGGCGCAAAGTCTTCAGCGATCGTCCGCCACCACCCGATATCCCCGAAAAAAGTATCCTGAAACAGCCTGGGGGCAACCGCCCGGCACGGACTGCCGTCCCGGCCGCGCCAGCAGCCTCTGACGCGGCGCCCGCAGCAGCAGCAGCGCCCAAGACCGCTGCCAGCGCCCCTGGTGCTGGCAAGGACAAGGAGCTGGAAGAGAAGAAAGCCCAGGCCGAGGCCGCAGAAGCCGCCAAGAAAAAGGCCGAGGACGAAAAGATCGCCAAGGCCAAGGCTGAAAACTGCACCCGTGCACGCGCAGCCAAAGCGGCGTTCGATGCTGGCAAGCCCATCACACAAGCGAACGCCCAGGGCGAAAGAATCTTCCTGGACGGCCCCGCCCGCGCGGCCGAAGCCAAGCGCATCGACGAGATTGTCGCGGCCGACTGCGTACGCTGAGCTGCGTGCTGCTCCGCTACCGCACGGATCAACTCAGCAGTATCAGTAGCCTGACTTGCCCCCTGGTCGGCGGCGCGCAAAGAGTCCTGTAGTGCGCGCCCCTTGTCGGGCAAAGCGCTCCCGCCGTGCTACCTTGGGGTCCACCTTCAAGGGTCGGTAGATTTCTACGCGGTCCTGGGGCTGCAACACCACATCCAGATTGGCAGCACGGCCCCAGATACCGACGCACGGTGCGCCCCCCTCCTCCAGCGCGGACAGCGTGGCCATACCGCAGCTGGCGTGCAGTGCATCCGCTACCGTGGCGCCCACCGGCAAATCCAGAGTCCACTCACGCACCTCGCGCGGAGCCAGACAGACGACAACGGTGATAGCGATGGTCGCCGAGGCACCTCCACCCACCTCAGCCATAGACCTGTTCCGCTCGCTTGACGAAGGCATCGACCATGCTCCCTGCGATGCGGTCAAACACCGGCCCCACCAGCGTGGCCAACGCGGCACTATCAAACCCATAGTTCAGCATCAACTCCACCTTGCACGCACGCTGCGTGCCGTCCCCCACGGGATGAAAGTGCCAATCCCCGTCCAGCCGTGAGAACGGTCCTTTCACCAGATGCATCTGCACACGCCTGCCCACTTCGTGCGTGTTGCGCGTGACAAAGGTCTGGCGAATGCCGCTGAATGCAATGCCCACCTCGGCGGTCATGCCCTCGTCGGTCTGCTCCAGCACTGCGGCGCGGTCGCACCAGGGCAGGAACTGCGGGTAGTGCTCCACCCCGGTGACCAGGGCAAACATCTCTTCGGGGCTGTACCAAATGAGGACGGACTTGTGGACGGTTTTCATGCAGGCAACTAGCGCGGGGCTTTCGAAGGGGAAAGGCGGGCCGGGGAAACTAGAATCACGGGTCTCTGAACGGCCACAATTGTATGTAGGGAGACCTTTTATCTCCCGCAGGGCGCCGCATCTGATCTACATGGCCAAAAAACCCGATCCCACGTCCCGCATTGCCGACAACAAGAAAGCGGCCTACAACTACTTCTTCGAGGAGCGCCACGAGGCGGGCATGGTGCTGCACGGCTGGGAGGTCAAGGCGCTGCGCGAGGGCAAGGTGCAGCTGACCGATGGCTACGTGCTGATCCGCGATGGCGAGCTGTATCTGCTCGGCTGCCTGATCATGCCGCTCAAGACAGCGTCCACCCATGTCAACCCCGAATCGGCACGCACCAAGAAACTGCTGCTCAAGAAGGACGACATCAAGCGCCTGATTGGCAAGGTCGAGCAAAAGGGCTACACGCTGGTACCCATCAACCTGCACTGGAAGAACGGTTTCGTGAAGTGCGAGATCGCCCTGGCCAAAGGCAAGGCCGAGCACGACAAGCGCGACACCATCAAAGACCGCGAAGGCAAGCGCGAGGTGGAGCGCGCCATGAAGAGCAGGAACAAATAGTCCCCAAAGTCGCTGAGCGATGTCCCCCAAGAGGACCGCATACGGGGAGGCAGAGCAGCCTTGAACGGATGCGCCGGCCCGGGCCGTGCCAGTTTTGAAAGCCCTGCGCGCTGCTGGTCACTATTTTTTCAGTTGTGATGGAATAAATCACCATGTCCGGGTGTTCATCCCGGTGCAAGGCAGCATTCGCCTCCGCCTGCACCACCCTCTGGAGAAACCCATGAAGAAACTGATCTCGATGGCCGCATTCGTCGCAGCCGCTGCACTGGCTGGCTGCGCCACCATGGACGACTCGCCCGTGAAGACCATGGACGGCGTACTGGTCGGCGCGGGCGGCATGACGCTCTATACGTTTGACCGCGATGCTGCAGGCAGTGGCAAGTCAGTGTGCAACGGCCCCTGCGCCACCAACTGGCCGCCGCTGATGGCCAGCAAGGCCCCTGGCGGCGACTACAGCGTCGTCACCCGCGACGATGGCAAGACCCAGCTTGCCTACAAGGGCAAGCCGCTGTACTACTGGATCAAGGACACCAAGCCCGGAGACAAGACGGGCGAAGGCGTGAACCAGGTGTGGCGCACCGCACGGCCGTAAGAGCACGCACAGCGCAACACAGGCCCCGCACGGCATGAATCGCTCCCAGGTCATCGAACAGCTGCCGGGCCTGCGCCGCTACGCGCGGGTGCTGACGGGCGATGCCTGGGCGGCTGATGACCTCGTGCAGGACACGCTGGAGCGGGCCTGCAGCAAATGGCTGCTGTGGCGCACCGGCAGCGACCTGCGCGCATGGTTGTTCACCCTGATGCACAACCTGTATCTCAACCAACGCCGCGCGTTGCCCGCGCTGCCCCCTCTGGACATCGATGAGGTTCAAGACCAGCTGCAAGGCGCCCGTGCGCCCTCGGATGACGCCCTGGACCTGGAGCGCTGCCTGCAGCGCCTGCCCGCCGACCAGCGGGCCGTGCTGCTGCTGGTGGCGATGGAGGACATGAGCTACGAAGACACCGCACGCATCCTGAGCATTCCGGTGGGTACCGTCATGTCACGCCTGTCGCGGGCCCGCATGCGCCTGCGAGTGCTGATGGACCGGGAGCCCACATCAGGCACCGCACCGGCTGTACCGGCCGCCCAGGCGGGCGCAGTCACAGGCACGACGCCTGCACTGCGCCGTCTCAAATAGCCACCCTGACCCGATCCTCCACCATGGACCCGACATACCCACCCCCCCCAGCACGCGCAGAAGAGAGCAGCGCCTGGCATGCCCTTGTGGACGGCCAGTTGTCGCCCGCTCAGGCACAGGCGTTGCGCGAGCAACTGCGGGACGATGAGGAGGCTCCGGCCACACTGGCCCACTGGCAGGCGCAGCGGCAGCGGCTGCACGACCTACACCAGGACCTTCTCCACGCCCCCGTTCCCGATGCCTTGCTGGCCGCAGCATTGCGCGCCGCAGACCGCAGGGAGCAACAGGCGCAGTGGTGGCGTTGGGGTGGCATGGCTGCATCGGTCCTGCTGGCCTTTGTACTGGGCTGGACGGGCCGCAGCCAGTGGCCCGCAGGGCTACCCGGCAAAACGCTGGCGACTGGCCAAGGAGCCGCGCTGGTGGCAGCCGAACCGGCACAGCGCTTCGCGCAGCAGGCCTCGGTGGCCCATGCGGTGTACCAACCCGAAGTGCGTCACCCCGTTGAGGTCACGGCTGCCCAGCAAGACCACCTGGTGCAATGGCTGTCCAAACGGCTGGACCGACCGCTGAAAGTCCCTGTGCTGGGCGCCCAGGGCTATGAACTGGTGGGAGGCCGGTTGCTGCCCGGCGATACCGGAGTGCGCGCGCAGTTCATGTACCAGAACAGCGCAGGCCAGCGAATCACGCTGTACCTGGGCGCTCTCGCCCCCACCCCGCCCCGCCCTGCCAGTGACAACCAGGGCGGCACCAAAGCGCGCACGGAAGCACCGGCGGCAGCACCCACCACCGCGTTCCAGTTCACACACGAAGGCCCGGTGCCGGGCTTTTACTGGACGGATACCGGCTTTGGCTACGCCCTGAGCGGACAGTTGTCGCGCCCCGAGTTATTGAGCCTGGCCACAGCGGTGTATCAGCAGCTGAACCCCTGACGCGCCGCCGGGGGCCTGGCCCGACCGTGTCCGTATGCGGTCAGGACAAATGGGCCAACGGATGGGCGTGTGCAGGCCAGGGGCTGGCAAAGAACGGCGCCACCATCTCCGGCGTCACATCTTCAATGCGGCCTGGATTCCACTGAGGCGCATGGTCCTTGTCCACGGCCAGGGCACGGATGCCTTCCACGGTCTCACTCTGTCCTGGGCGCAGGAAAAAGCAGTGGCGCACCATATCGCGCTCCATGCGCAGGTCGTCGGCCAGGCCTATCGCACGGGCGCGGCGAATCTGCTCCAGCACCACATGCAGCATCAGTGGCGAACGCTTGCGCAGCGTGGCAGCCGTGGTGCGCGCCCAGTCGCTGTCGGCGGCCTCGAGTGCCCGCACGATCTCGCCGACGGTCGGCAGTGCAAAATATTGGTCAATATCGGCCAGAGCGCTAGTACCGCTTGCCTGAGATGCTACAAATTGAGAAGCAACATAGGCCTTGATGGCCGCGCCATCTGCAAAGCTTTGGGTAGCCAGCGCATCCCACACCGTTGCCTGCCGGTCTGACGGCAGGCAGCCATCGGCCAGCTGGTAGGCAATGGCATCTCCCGCGCCAATGGTGTCGCCGGTCAGCGCCAGCCACTCGCCCACGCGGCCCGGGCAGCGGCTCAGGAAGTAACCCCCGCCCACGTCCGGGAACAGGCCAATCGCCGTCTCGGGCATGGCCATCTTGGTGCGCTCGGTCACTACGCGCAGGGCGGCGCCCTGGCTGATGCCCATGCCGCCCCCCATCACGATGCCATCCATGAAGGCGATGTAGGGCTTGGCGTAGTTGTGGATCAGGTGGTTGAGCGCGTATTCCTCGGTGAAGAAGTCCTCGATCAGCGGGTTGCCCTGGCTACCTGCCTGGTGCAGAAAGCGGATATCGCCGCCTGCGCAGAAAGCACCAAACGGGCCTTCCTTGTTGCTGCCACGGATGGCCACGGCCAGCACCCGCGCATCGTTCTGCCATGCCAGCAGGATGCCCATCAGGTCACGCACCATACCCAGCGACAAGGCATTGAGCGCACGCGGGCGGTTCAGGGTAATGAAGCCCACCTGGCCACGCACTTCGCTCAACACTTCAGACACGACCGTCTCCGTCATTTTTGTTCCTTCCAACCCAACAGTTCATTGAAAACCAGCGCACCAATCACCAGTGCGCCCCCCGTCAGCACCGCCGTGCCAGGCTTTTCGCCCGCGCCCAGCCATGCCAGCAAGATGCCAAAGATCACTTCAAGCAGCCCGAGCAGCGCCATCTCGGGCGCCTTGAGCACGCGCCCGCAGCGCACGGCCAGCACACAAGGGATGGCCAATTGCACCACGCCCAGCAAGGCCAGCAGGCCCAGGTCGTGGGCCGACGCCTGAAAAGGCAGCGCCAGTGGCAGCGTGGCCACCACCGAAGTCACTGCGCCGATCAACACCGCAGGCACCAGGTCCACCGCATGGCCATGGCGCTGCGAATGTTGTACCACCGTCCAGTTGATGGCAGCGGCCACAGGCACACACAGCGCCACCAGCGTTCCCGCCAGAGGGAGGCCCGCCATCTGCGAACCATACATCCACGCAATACCCAGCCCCGCCACGGCAATCGCAGCCCAGGTGCGCGGGGCGATGTGATGGCCGATGAACACCCTTGCAAACAGCGCTGTGAGCAGCGGCCCCACGGCCATCGTGACCAGCACATTGGCCACCGGCATGAGAACCAGCGCCACCATGAACGCCGTGAACATCACGCTCCAGCACACGCCAGAGATCCACAACGCACGGCCACTGTGGCGCATGGAGGCAAACACCGCCCTGCCTTGCAGCACGGGCAAGATGACCAGCAGCGACAGCAACGTGAAAAAGCTGCGCCAGAAGGTCACTTCAAAACTTGCCGCATGCTCCAGGTGGCGCGTGACCACGCCGGCGATGGACCACATGAGGGTCACCGCCACCATCAGCAGCACCGCCCGGGTATGGGTGAGTTTCAACATGGTTTGTGCAGGGTTCAGACGGAAAAAAGGCCACTGCGTGGCAGTGGCCCTTTCGGAAACGCTGAGCTTATCAAGAACGGGAGGCGCGCTTGCGCTCGTTTTCGGTCAGATAGCGCTTGCGCAGGCGCACGGACTTGGGCGTAATTTCGACCAGTTCGTCGTCCTCGATGAACTCCACGCCGTATTCGAGCGTGAGGTCGATCGGAGGCGTGATCTTGATCGCGTCTTCCTTGCCGGACACGCGGAAGTTGGTCAGTTGCTTGGTACGTGTGGCGTTCACCACCAGGTCGTTATCACGGCTGTGGATGCCGACGATCATGCCTTCATACACAGGGTCGTTGGCCTTCACGAACATGCGACCACGGTCGTCCAGCTTGCCCAGCGCGTAGGTGAAGATTTCACCGTCGTCCATGGAGATCAGCACGCCGTTCTTGCGGCCGCCGATGTCGCCCTTGTGCGGCTCGTAGCTGTCGAAGATGTTGCTGATGAGGCCGGAGCCGCGCGTCAGGTTCAGGAATTCGTTGGTGAAACCAATCAGGCCACGGGCCGGGATGCGGTACTCCAGGCGAACGCGGCCACGGCCGTCGGACTCCATGTTCACCAGCTCGCCCTTGCGCTCGCCCAGGGCCTGCATCACGCCGCCCTGGTGGCCTTCTTCGATGTCGGCCGTCACCAGCTCGATAGGCTCGTGCTTGACACCGTCGATGTCCTTGAACACCACGCGGGGCTTGGACACGGCCAGCTCGTAACCTTCGCGGCGCATGTTTTCCAAGAGGATGGTCAGGTGCAGTTCACCACGGCCCATCACTTCGAAGATGCCTTCTTCGTCGGTTTCGTTCACGCGCAGGGCCACGTTGTGCTGCAGTTCTTTTTGCAGGCGGTCCCAGATCTGGCGGCTGGTCACGAACTTGCCTTCGCGGCCGGCCAGCGGGCTGGTGTTCACGCAGAAGTTCATGGTCAGCGTGGGCTCATCCACCTTCAGCATGGGCAGCGGCGCGGGGTTGGCGGGGTCGGTCACGGTCACGCCGATACCGATGTCTTCAATGCCGTTGATCAGCACGATGTCGCCAGGGCCCGCCAAGGGGGTCTGCATGCGATCGAGGCCCTGGAATGTCAGCACCTGGTTCACACGACCCTTCACGGCCTTGCCATCAGGGCCTTCCATGACGATCACGTCCTGCATGGGCTTCAGGGTACCCTGGCTGATGCGGCCCACGCCGATGCGGCCCACGAAGCTGGAGAAGTCCAGCGCAGAGATCTGCAGCTGCAGCGGCGCATTGGCATCGCCCGTGTTGGGTGGAACGTGCGAGAGGATGGTGTCGAACAGGGCCGACATGTCGGGGCCCCACTGCTCACCGGGCGCGCCTTCTTCCAGCGACGACCAGCCGTTGATGCCCGAGGCGTACACCACGGGGAAATCGAGCTGTTCATCGGTAGCACCGAGCTTGTCGAACAGGTCGAACGCGGCGTTCACCACCTTGTCGGGGTTGGCACCGGGCTTGTCCACCTTGTTCACCACCAGGATGGGGCGCAGGCCCAGCGCCAGGGCCTTCTTGGTCACGAAACGCGTCTGGGGCATGGGGCCTTCTTGCGCATCGATCAGCAGCACCACACTGTCCACCATGGACAGAGCACGTTCCACTTCGCCACCGAAGTCCGCGTGGCCGGGGGTGTCCACGATGTTGATGTGCGTACCCTTCCAGCTCACGGCGCAGTTCTTGGCCAGGATGGTGATGCCGCGTTCCTTTTCGATCGCGTTGTTGTCCATCACGGTATCGACGACCTTTTCGTGGTCGGCGAAGGTGCCGGACTGGCGCAGCAGCTGGTCCACCATGGTGGTTTTGCCATGGTCAACGTGGGCAATGATGGCGATATTGCGGATTTGTTTAGTCATAGTTTTTCCAATATGCCGCTGTGCGCCATGGACGCGGAATGCGGCGTGCTTTCCAAAATTTGTTGAATTTCCAGCGGACTCAGGAGCCTGTCCGGCACCAGCTCCCCGCCCACGATGTGGCCCACCCCCAGCAGCGCCGGGGGATTCTCGCCAAACACCGCCACGGCACTGGCATCGGGCCAGTTGCCACGGCGACGCACGCCCGACAGGAATCGGGCTGCATTCTCACCGTCCAGCGTGACACGCATGTGTTGTGCCAGCAGTGACTCGGGCGCTTCCAGACTGGCCAGGCGTTCTGCCTCGGGCATGGCCTCCAGCTGGGCCAGCGTGACACAGCGCTCCACACCAATGCCCCCAGTGTCGATGCGGCGCAAGAAGGTCAGGTGAGCCCCGCAGCCCAATGCCGCGCCAATGTCTTCACCCAACGTACGGATGTAGGTGCCCTTGCTACAGGTCACTATCATTTTAATAGCTGCCTGCGCTTGATCCGTATGCACCAGCGTCAGCTTGAGGGCATGGATGATCACGTCCCGTGCTTCGCGCTCCACCGTGACACCGGCGCGTGCATATTCGTACAGCGCCTTGCCGTCCTTCTTGAGCGCGCTGTGCATCGGCGGCACCTGGCGGATGGGCCCCGTGAACTGTTGCTGAACAGCCGCCAGGCGCTCTGGCGTGAGTTGGGCAGCATCTACGTCGCAGCGTTGCACCACGTCCCCCTCGGCATCGCCGGTGGTCGTGGTGGCGCCGAGCAGCGCAATCGCCTCGTAGGTCTTGGCGGCATCCAGCTGCAGCTGGCTGAACTTGGTGGCGGCGCCGAAACACAGCGGCAACACGCCCGTGGCGAGCGGATCCAGCGTGCCCGTATGGCCCGCTTTCTCGGCGCGCAGCAGCCATTTCGCCTTTTGCAAGGCGTCATTGCTCGAAAGGCCGAGCGGTTTGTCGAGCAGCAACACCCCATGCACAGGGCGCCGCTGCACCCTGGTGCGTGGCGCGTGCATGGACTAATCCTCTTTGGCGCGCGAAGACACCGCCTTGGCGATCAAGGCGTTCATGTCGGCCGCACGCTCAGAGGTGCGGTCGAACACGAAGTGCAGCGTAGGCACGGTGTGGATGTGCAGGCGCTTGAACAAGCCATTGCGCAGGAATCCAGCCGCCTGGTTGAGCGCCGCCTGCGTTTCCACAGGGTCGCCCGTCAACAGGCTGAAGAACACCTTGGCATGGGCGTAGTCGGGAGTCACCTCCACGCCCTGCAGCGTCACCATGCCCACGCGCGGGTCTTTCAACTCGCGCGCGATCAGCTCCGTCAGATCACGCTGGATCTGGTCGGCCACCTTGAAGGCGCGGTTGGGAGTGGAAGATTTCTTCGCAGCCATATCGTCGTCACCGAGGCTTTACAGCGTCCGGGCGATTTCCTTGATGTCAAAGAACTCGAGTTGATCGCCTTCCTTGATGTCGTTGTAGTTCTTGAGCTTGATACCGCACTCAAAGCCTTCCTTGACATCCTTGACATCGTCCTTGAGGCGCTTGATCGAGTCGACTTCGCCGGTGTAGACCACCACGTTGTCGCGCAGCAGACGGAACTTGGCGTTGCGATGGACCATGCCGGACGTGATGTACGAACCCGCCACAGTACCGATCTTGGAGGCCACGAACACGGTGCGGATCTCGGCCGTACCAATGACTTCTTCGCGCTGCTCGGGAGCCAGCATGCCGGACATCGCCACACGCAACTCGTCCACAGCGTCGTAAATGATGCTGTAGTAATGCAGGTCCACGCCATTGCCTTCGGCCAGCTTGCGCGCACCGGCATCGGCACGCACGTTGAAGCCGATCACGATGGCCTTGGAGGCGATCGCCAGGTTGATGTCGGACTCGCTGATGGCGCCCACAGCGGCGTACACCAGTTGCACCTTGACCTCGTCGGTCGAGAGCTTGAGCAGCGACTGGGCCAGCGCTTCCTGCGAGCCTTGCACGTCGGCCTTGACGATGATGGGCAGGGTCTTGACCTCACCCGCCGTCATGTCGGCGAACATGTTTTCCAGCTTGGCAGCTTGCTGCTTGGCCAGCTTGGTGTTGCGGAACTTGCCTGCACGGTACGTCGCGATCTCACGGGCACGGCGCTCGTCCGTCAACACCATGAATTCGTCACCCGCCTGCGGCACTTCCGTCAGACCCTGGATTTCGACAGGAATCGATGGACCAGCCGTCTTGGCGACCTTGCCGTTTTCGTCCAGCATGGCGCGCACGCGGCCATAGGTCTGGCCAGCCAGCACCACATCGCCCACCTTCAGCGTACCGGACTGCACCAGCACCGTGGCCACAGGGCCTCGGCCCTTGTCCAACTGGGCTTCGATCACGAGACCCTTGGCCAGCGAATCCACCGGCGCCTTGAGTTCCAGCACTTCGGCCTGCAGCAGCACTTGCTCCAGCAGGGTGTCGATGCCCATGCCGGTCTTGGAGGACACGGGCACAAAGGGCGAATCGCCACCGTATTCTTCAGGCACCACCTCTTCGACCACCAGCTCCTGCTTGACGCGGTCGGGGTTGGCATCGGGCTTGTCAGCCTTGGTGATGGCCACCACGATCGGAACACCCGCCGCCTTGGCGTGCTTGATGGCTTCCTTGGTCTGGGGCATGACGCCGTCGTCGGCGGCCACCACCAGAATCACGATGTCGGTGGCCTGGGCACCACGGGCACGCATGGCCGTGAAAGCCTCGTGCCCCGGGGTGTCGAGGAACGACACCATGCCGCGTGGCGTTTCCACGTGGTAGGCACCGATGTGCTGGGTAATGCCACCGGCTTCACCCGCAGCCACCTTGGCGCGGCGGATGTAATCCAGCAGCGAGGTCTTGCCATGGTCCACGTGACCCATCACGGTCACGACCGGAGCGCGCGGCAACAGTTCTGCGTTCTGCTGGCCTGCATCTTCGTCGGTGAAGGCTTCCGGGTCGTCCAGCGCAGCCACGACGGCCTTGTGGCCCAGCTCTTCCACCACAATCATGGCCGTGTCCTGGTCCAGCGGCTGGTTGATGGTGACCATCTGGCCCATCTTCATCAGCGCCTTGATGACCTCGTTGGCCTTGATGGACATCTTGTGCGCCAGTTCAGCCACGGTAATGGTCTCGGGCACATGCACTTCGATGATGCGTGCTTCGACCGGTGCGGCCTGCTGGTGATCATCACGGTGGTCGCGGTTGTCGCCACGGCGGCCACGCGGGCCACCACGCCAGTTGTTGCGACCGACACCGCCGCTGCTGTCGCCGCGGGTCTTGATTTCTTTTTTCTTGGCCGTGTCATTGGCCCAGCTGGAGGACAGCTTGGCTGACTTCACTTCCTTGCCAGCGCCAGGCGCACCCGCGCCCGCTCCAGCAGCAGCGGGAGCACCGGCGCGCGCCACGCCAGTACCGACGGCCGGCTTGTGCAGCGTGCCCTTCTTGGCGTCGCCCACGGCAGCAGGCTTGGCCACTGGCTTGGGTTCCTCGGGCTTCTTGGCGACCATGACCGCCTTCTTGGGCGTGGCCATCATGGAGCGAATGGCGGCAGCTTCTGCCTCGGCCTTGCGGCGACGTGCATCCAGGTCGGCCGCACGGGCGGCTTCTTCGTCAGAGCGGGCCTTGGATTCGGCAGCAGCCTTTTCGCGGGCTTCGTTCTGTGCTGCCGTGCGCGCAGCGGCTTCGGCAGCCTGCTCGCGGGTGGCTTCCTGCTTGACGGCAGAAGCCTGGGCCTTCTTCTCAGCTTCCTGAGCAGCGTAGGCGGCAGCACGCTCTTCGGCTTCGCGCTCGCGCTTTTCGCGGGCTTCGCGCTCGGCGCGCTTTTCGGCCAATTCCGCCTCCTGGCGGCGGATCAGCTCGGCCTGGCGGCGGGCTTCTTCCTCGCGGCGGGACAGCTCAAGGTCTTCACTCGACACAGCGGGTTCTTCCACCGCCGCGGGGGCGTGCGACTCTGCAGCAGCCTCTGCACCTTCGTCGCGCTGAATGAACGTGCGCTTCTTGCGCACTTCCACCTGGATGGTACGGGCCTTGCCCGTAGCGTCCGCCTGCTTGATTTCGCTGGTGGACTTCTTGACCAGCGTGATCTTCTTGCGATCGGCCGAGGCCGTGCCGTGGCTGGCCTGCAGGTAAGCAAGCAGCTTTTGCTTGTCCGACTCGGTCAACGCGTCAGAGGGAGCAGCCTTGCCCACGCCGGCAGCCTTGAGCTGGTCGAGCAGGGTTTCAGGCGATTTTTTGAGTTCGGTAGCGAACTCGGCAACAGTGTTACTGGACATATGTGGTTCGTGCCTCCCTGACCTTTACTCTTGCCCCGCGAACCAGTGTTCGCGCGCCTTCATGATCAAGGCTTTGGCTTCCTCATCAGACTGTCCGGTCAGGTCGGTCAGTTCATCAATGGCCAGATCGGCCAGGTCGTCACGTGTGTGCACACCACCTTCGGCCAATTTGGCAATCAGCTCAGGGGTGAGGCCTTCGAGGTCGCGCAGGTCCTGGGAGACCTCTTCCACGCTTTCCTCACGGGCAATTTCCATGGTGAGCAGCGCGTCCTTGGCACGGGCCCGCAGCTCGTTGACGGTGTCTTCATCGAAGCTTTCGATCTCCAGCATTTCCTGCAGGGGAACGTAGGCCACTTCTTCGAGGCTGTTGAAGCCTTCGGAGATCAGGATGTCGGCGATTTCCTCGTCCACATCGAGCTTTTCCATGAACAGCTTGCGGGCCGTATCGGTCTCGTTGGCCTGCTTTTGCGCGCTTTCGGCGGCGTCCATGATGTTGATCTTCCAGCCGGTCAGGTCGGACGCCAGGCGCACGTTCTGACCACCACGGCCGATGGCGATGGCGAGGTTTTCCTCGTCCACGACCACATCCATGGCGTGCTTTTCTTCATCGACCACGATGGAGGACACGTTGGCCGGAGCCAGTGCGCCAATCACGAACTGTGCGGGGTCTTCGGACCACAGCACGATGTCCACGCGCTCGCCAGCAAGCTCGTTGGTCACCGCGTTCACACGGGTGCCACGCACGCCGACGCAGGTGCCGATGGGGTCCACGCGCTTGTCATGGGACAGCACGGCGATCTTGGCACGCGAGCCGGGGTCACGGGCGCAGGATTTGATCTCCAGCAGGCCTTGCTCGATCTCGGGCACTTCCTGGCGGAAGAGTTCGATCATGAACTCAGGCGCCGAACGCGACAGGATGATGGGAGCGCCGCGCAGCGTCAGGTCCACTTCCATGATCATGGCCCGCACGCGGTCGCCGCTGCGCAGGTTTTCCTTGGGGATCATTTCGCTGCGGCGCAGACGGCCTTCCACGCGGCCGGACTCGACAATGATGTCGCCCTTGTCCATGCGCTTGACGGTGCCGGTGAATATCTTCTCGCCGCGCGACATGAAGTCGTTGAGCAACATTTCGCGCTCAGCGTCGCGGATCTTCTGCAGGATGACCTGCTTGGCAGCCATGGCGCCGATGCGACCGATGGGCACCGACTCGACACCCTCTTCGATGTACTCGCCGACTTCGATGTCTGGGATGCGATCCTTCGCATCCATCAGCAGCTCTTCGGCTTCGGGGTTTTGCAGGCCCGCATCGTCGGGCACCACCAGCCAGCGACGGAAAGTCTCGTAGTTGCCGCTGTCGCGATCCACGGACACGCGAATGTCCACCTCGCCCTGGTACAGCTTCTTGGTAGCCTGGGCCAGGGCCGACTCCACGGCGCCCAAGACCACATCACGCTCCACGTTCTTCTCGCGCGAAATGGCCTCAACCAACATCAACAATTCGCGATTCATGCGACGACTCTCCTGTTTTCAATCACCCGAGGGCAAGGCAACGCACTGCAGCCACCCACCCCACAATTTTCAGCAGCAAATCAGGCAGGTGCAGCCCCGGCCTTGCCTGCGCGTCCCTTGAAGTCCACGATGGGCGCAAGGCGCACATCCCGGCATTCGTCCAAGGTGAAGCCCATCGCCTGCAACGGGGCGGGCACGCGTTTCTTGCTGACTCTTTGTCCTGGCTTGACCGGCGGCTCGTCGCTCCAGACGATCTGCCAGCCTCCGGCCTCGGCCCGCTCCAGCGTGCCGCGAAATTTCTTGCGGGTGGCGTTGACCTGGCCTCCCGCTGCTGCTGCGCCGATGGGCGCCTTCAGGGTGATGTCGATGACAGAGCCTTCAAAGCGCACGAAGTCTTGCTCGTGGCGCAAGGGCCGGTCGATACCAGGAGATGACACTTCGAGGCGCTTGTACTCGACGCCATCGACCTCCAGCGCAAACTGCAGCTGGCGGGTGACCTTCTCGCAATCCTCGACCGTCACAAACTGCTCGATCACGGGCTGGGGTGCATCAGCGGCCGGCTGCACCCAAGGCAAGTCGATGGTGACGCGCAACAAGCCGCCGGCAGAGCGCTCGATCTCCACCAGGTCATACCCCAGTCCCGTCACAATTTGTTCAACGACTTGCTGCAATGCCACGTGTTCAGTTCAATCCCGGATAAACCACACAACTTGCGCCAATCAGGACCGAGCCACCAGCCCACCCAAGTGGGAGCACTGTTTGTGCCCCCGCATTTGCGCAAATCCAAAACAAAAAACCCGATAACCCCCGGAGACTCTTCCCCGACAGCTTCGAGCTCCAAAAGCGTTCGACCAAAAAAAACGGGCGGTTGGTACCCGCCCGTTTGGTCGTGAGATTCGTATTGTAGCGTGCAAAGTGTTGATTTGCAAAGGCGCAGGCAGGGAAAACTGTTGTCAACACGCTCAGGCAGGACGCCCAAGCCAGTGTCCATGCGGCCTTCCGGGCGGTGCCCTGCCTCAATGGCACCACACGCTTGTCCAAGCTGCACCAGCAGCTATGACAGTGATAGCGGCTGCAGCAGTTCTGCCAGATCGCTTTCGGTGAAGAGCGGCTCCTTGCGGGCAGCAGCTCCGCTGTACAGGCTGCCCGCCAGCTGCGCCTTGCGCTCCTGCAGGGCCAGGATGCGCTCCTCGATCGTCCCCTGCGCCACCAGCTTGATCACCCACACGCTTTGCGTCTGACCCATGCGGTGGGCGCGGTCGGTGGCCTGGTTTTCCACCGCCGGGTTCCACCAAGGGTCGAAATGGATCACCGTGTCGGCCTGCGGCAGGTTCAGCCCCACCCCGCCCGCCTTGAGGCTGATGAGAAACAAAGGCACCTGCCCGCTGGTGAACTGCTCGATGATCGCGTCGCGCTTTTGGCTCTGCCCCGTGAGCTTGACCCAGGGCAGGTCGCGCTTTTTCAGCTCGATCTCTATCAGCCTGAGCATGCTGGTGAACTGCGAGAACAGCAAAATGCGCCGCCCCTCGGCCAACATTTCGGGCAGCAGCGTCATCAAATGGTCCAGCTTGGCCGAGGTCTCCACGGCCTTGGCTGCGTCCAGCGGCACCAGTTGCGGGTGGCAGCACACCTGCCGCAGCTTGAGCAGCGCATCCAGGATGGTGATCTGCGATGGCGCCAGCCCCTTGGACTGCAGCGCTTCGCGCACGGTCTTCTCCATGCCCAGGCGGATGGTTTCGTACAGGTCCGCCTGCGCGCCGGTCAGCTCCACAGGCATGACCGATTCGACCTTGGGCGGCAGCTCCCCTGCCACCAGCGCCTTGGTCCGCCGCAGCATGAAGGGGGTGATGCGGGCGCGCAACTGGGCCATGCGCGCGCCGTCGCCCTGCTTTTCGATGGGCGTACGAAACACCTCCTTGAAGCGCGTTTGGCTGCCCAGAAAGCCCGGCATCAAGAAGTGGAACAGGCTCCAGACCTCGCCCAGGTGGTTTTCCATGGGCGTACCCGACAAGCACAGCCGGTGGCGCGCCTGCAGTTCGCTGACCACCTGTGCGGCCTGGCTGCTGGCGTTCTTGATGTTCTGGGCCTCGTCCAGCACCACCAGGTGCCACTGGTGCGCCAGCCAGCGGTCTCGGTCGCGTTGCAGCAGCGAATACGGCGCGATGACCAGGTCGTGCTCGGTGACTTCATCGGCCACTTCATGGCGATCCGCGCCATGCAGCACCAGGCACCGCAGGCCCGGGCAAAAGCGAGCGGCCTCGCGCTGCCAGTTGCCCATCAGGCTCACGGGCGCAATGACCAGCGCAGGGCACGTCAGCCGCCCATCGTCCTTTTCGACCTGGATGTGCGCCAGGGTCTGCAGGGTCTTGCCCAGGCCCATGTCGTCGGCCAGCACACCGGCCAGGCCGTGGGCCCGCAAAAACTGCAGCCAGTTCAGGCCTTGCTGCTGGTACGGGCGCAGCGTGGCACGCACGCTGGCGGGCAGCGGCACCTCGGGCAAGGCGCTGGCGCCCCGCAGCTGGGCCAGCATGTCGCGCAAGGCACCGGCGCCCTGCCACACCGCGCCCTCGCCCAGCGCAGCACTGGTGCGCAGGGCGTCCAGGCGCGAGAGCTTCAGGCGGTCGGCGTTGAAGTCACGCGCGCGGTCGCCCGCGAGGTCGAGCAGCGCTGCCATCCAGGGCCGCAGAGTATCTGTCGGCAGGCGCACGAACCCGGCACCGGTCAACGAGGGCATGTAGACATGTCCCGGCAGCTGGGGCAAGCCCGTCGCAGGGTCCAGCGGCTGTGCCGCCGCTGCGGCAATCAGATCGGGCAGCCAGGGCAGGATGTTGTGGCGCACACCATTGATCTCCATGCCCAGCGACAGCGCAAACCAGGGCGATGTGGTCGCGTCATCCCCCTCAGGCTGCAGCACCACATCCAGTCGGTCGGCGTGTTGCACCCAGCCATGCAGCGCCGCGTCCAGCGTGACATCAAAACCCGCGTCGCGCAGCCCTGCAAAGCCGTTGTCTGCCCAATGCATCCAGTCATCCTGCGCACGCTCGCCAGGGATGCCGAACAGGCCGTCGTCGGTGGCCAGGAGACCCAGACCTTCCAGACGCTCGACGGCATGGCGCTCAGCCATCGCATCGCGCTGCAGCAGCACCTGGCCGCCGTCGGCACCGGGCACCAGCACCGCCAGCTCCTGCCCTGCCCACCAGCCCACATGGCCCTGGTAGTCAAAACGCAAGTGCGCGGTGATAAGCCCCATTTCAGCCACCTGGTTCGGAGATGACGGAGCCAGATGCAGGCGCGCCACGGGTTTCACCCCCCGCACCTGTGTGAGCGGACCCAGCGCCGGCGGCAACGGCAACACCCCGCCAATGCGGCGCACCACCTCGGCATGGTGCTTTTGCAGCGCCGCAGCACTGAGCGCGGGGGCCTTGAGCAGCATGGCCACCTGGGCCGGGCTCAGGCCCTCGGCGTGCACCGGGCCGCAGACGCCCCGGCCGGCGTCCAGGTACAAGGGCGGATGGTTATCGCACAGGACAGCGGTGTCGCCTGGCAGACTGGCCCGCAGGCCCCAGACGGCCTCGCCGCCTTGCGCGGGCGTGGACGCCTGCCATGCCCACGCGATGGGCAGCGGATCGCCCCATCGCAAAGGCTCGCCCACGGTGGAGCCACCCGCATCCACAAACAGGCGGCCTGTGGCCGCAGCCTGCTCCAGCGCCAGCAAGCCCACAGCACCCTCCAGCACCCCAATGGGCGCGACGCTGTAGGCCGAGTAGTACCCCACGCTGCGGGGCATGGCACGCAGCAGCTGCAGCACCTGGCGGTCGGCGTCGCTGGCGCGGTCGTACACCGCCTGGCCGGGCGCGGGCTGGGTGCGGATCTGTTGCGGCTTGGCCCACCCCCCCGTGAGCTTGGGGTACGACACCACGGCCTCCAGCTGCAACTGCGGCACGCTGGTGCGCGCCCGCCCTACGGTAGAGACGAGATAGAGATAACACTCGGGCCGCCCCGGCCGTGCGACTGGCTCCTGCGGCACCGCACCGCCCAAAGCGCGGTCCCACTCCTGCAGCCAGTGCACCAGCCGCGCCTCGGCCTCGGCGCGCGCCAGGGCCTCTTTGCGCTCCTGCATGGTCTTGAGCGCATCGGCGGCCCGCGTGGACGATGGGCCCTGCGCCGGGTCGCGGTGCGCGGCCTCCAGGGCCAGGGCCACGGCGTGCTTGCAATCTGCCCCCACGGGGCAACTGCAATCGCCCGACCATTGCTTGACCTGGCCATTGGGCGCAAGCACCAGTTGCACGGACACTTCGTACGGGTCGGGCGAGCTGCCCTGCACTTCACCCGCCAAGGCCCAGCGGCCCTCGGCCTGTTGCTGGAGCCCCACGCGCACCACATCTGCCTGGCGGTACAGCTCCATGCCCCGCTCCCAGGTGCCCTTGTCGCACTGGGCCTGCAGCGAGTTGAGCGGGAACCAGGGTGGAGGGGGTGTGGACACAGATTTCGAGAAAAAAGTGGCTGTAGCGCTAGTGGATCATGCGCCGTCAGCTATCAAAAAAAGAGCATTCAAGATGTGGGCGATGGTACGGTAGCCACCGCTGCCAGCCCGCAAGCCCGCCCGCTAGGCGCGGCGTGCTGCGCGCACCCGCTCGAAAACGCTCTGGGCCTCGCCCCCCGCACCGGCACTGCCGGGCGCTGCCGCCTGCAGGCTGGTCAACAACCGCGTGAGCACTGGCGCCTGCGGCAACAACGGGCCCAGGAACAGGGCTCGCTCGCCGTCGGCAATCAGCAGGGTGGGAAAGGTCTCCACATCCAGGTCCCCGACCAGATCGGATTCGTCTTCGATGTCCACCCATTCAAACCGCACGTCCGGGTGTGCACGGGCCAATTCGTCGAACAAGGGGCGATAAATGCCGCAGGTGCCACACCACGCTGCACACAGGCACACGGCCCACCAGCCGCTGGGCGTGGCGGCACCAGGGCTCGTGGGGGTGGGTTGGGGCAGTGCGGCGGGACTGGACATCAAAAGGGCTCCTGGAGGGCCGCGCTGCGGGGCGGCGGGCGCGGGCCCCGGGCCTGGCGCTACATGCCGCGGCGCTCACGCGCGCGATAGACCTCGATGGTACCCACACCTGGCGCCTGGTTGCCCCAGCTGTTGCGCACAAACGTGGTGACCGCCGCCACCTCCTCGTCCGACAAGGTCTGCTGAAACGGCGGCATGCCGTGCGGACGCGGGTTGCCTGCGGTGGCGGGCAGGTAGCCGCCCTGCAGCACCACGCGCACCAGGTTGGTGGGATCGGCCAGCGTGATGGCGCGGTTGCCCGCCAGTGCCGGAAACGCGCCGGGTTCGCCCTGCCCCCGGTCGCCGTGGCACTGCGCGCACTGCTGCTCGTACACCTTGCCGCCCCGCGCCATCGCGCTGGCCGGGGGGGCGGCCACGGTGGCAGGCGCCTTGCGATCCTGCTGCGGCAGGCCCTGCAGGTACACGGCCATGGCGCGCGCATCGGCGTCGCTCAGGTACTGCGTGCTGCGAAACACCACCTCGGCCATGGGGCCCAGCACCGAGCCCTGCGGGGCCACGCCGGTCTTGAGCAGTGCCACCACGTCGTCGGTGCGCCACTCCTTCACGCCCGCCTCGTGCGCCGCATTGAGTGCGGGGGCATACCAGTTCTGCACCGGGATCAACCCGCCGGTGAAGGCCTTGGCGTCCGACGTGGCGCCCAGTGCATTGCGGGGCGTGTGGCAGGCGGTGCAATGGCCCAGGCCGTTGACCAGATAGGCGCCCCGGTTGTATTCCGCCGTCTGTGTGGGTTCGGCGCTGGGCGCTCCGGGTGCGAAGAACAGCGCACGCCACACGGCCAATGCCGCCTGCGTGTTGTACGGAAAACGCAGCGCATGGGCGCGGTTGGCATCTGGCGCAGCGGGCACGCTTTGCAGATAGGCAAAGATGGCGTCCGAATCATCGCGCGTCACCTGCGTGTAGTTGGGGTACGGGAAGGCCGGGTACAGCAGCCGTCCGTCCTTGCTGCGGCCGTGGTGCATGGCGCGCCAGAACTCGGCCGAGGTCCAGCTGCCAATGCCTTGCACCCTGTCGGGCGTGAGGTTGGAGCTGTGCACCACGCCAAAGGGCGTCTCGATGCCGCGACCACCGGCAAACGGCGCGCCGCCCTGGGTGGTGTGGCAGGCCAAGCAGTTGCCGACGCGGGCCAGGTATTCGCCGCGCTGCACCAGCACGGGCGTGGATTGCAGCGTCTCGGCGGCCGGCAGCGGCTCTTCGCCACGCAGGTTCAGGGTGATCAGCACGGCGGCGGCAATGCCGAGCGCCGCCAGCACGGAAGAGAGGGTCCAGAGGATGCGTTTCATCGGTGCATCCCTTCTCAGCGTGCCGCTGCAGCAGCAACGGGAACCTCCGCCACACCGCCGCAACGCGCCGGCATGGCGGCGGGCAGCGTGCGGGCCGGCTTGCCACCCGCCGCCACGGGCTGGGCGGCCAGCCAGGCCGAGACAGCGCTCACGTCATCGGGCGTGAGCTGGCGGGCAATATCGGCCATGCAGTCGGGCACGTGCGCGCGGCGCTGGCCGGTCTTCCAGGCGCCCAGCTGGCTGTTGAGGTAGTCACGCGGCAGGCCCAGCAGGCCGGGGATGGACGGTGCCACGCCCGTCATGGCCGCACCGTGGCAGGCCACACAGGCGGGAATGCGGCGCGCCGCGTCGCCCTGCTGCACCAGCTGGCGGCCCTGCTCCAGCGCGGCGGCGGGCGCTTGTGGTGCAGGCGGCGGTGCGTACGGCAAGTCGAGCGCGGCAAAGTGCTCGGCCATCTCGCGCAGGTAATCGTCCGTCAGGTGCTCGATGAGGTAGCCCATCTGCGGGTAGCTGCGCCGCCCGTCCCGGAAGTTGAGCAGCTGGTTGGCCAGATAGCCCGCCGGCTTGCCCGCAATGCGCGGAAAGTAGCCGTCGGGCGTGGCACGGCCTTCCTTGCCATGGCAGGCGGTGCAGGCCAGCACGCGCGAAGACATGGAAGACACGGGCACCGTGGCCGCAGCGGATGCAGTGGCCACCGGGGTTGCAGGGGTGGCGCTGGCAGGCACCGTCTGGGCCACAGCGCCAGCGCTCAAGGCCAGCGCCAACAGGGCAGTGGCCGCAGGCAGGCTGAGAACGGGGCGCAGCAAGCTGCGCAGGCAATCGGTCATGGGAATCTTTTTGTCCGGGAAAGAAACGGTTGGGTGGCCCACAGCGGCCAAACACGCAAGGCGTGCGCCCACACAGTCCGCCACTCTACGCCCGCCCCCAAAAACAGTACAGATTCAGTTTCGAGTTAAAAATACAGATCAGTTTGCCCTGTATCAACCTCGCCCTGCCCATGAAGCGCTACGAACGCCACGCCGACGCCATTGCCCAGCTCATCCACAGCGGCGCCCTGCGCCCCGGCGACCGCGTGCCCTCGGTGCGCGAGGCCAGCCGCACACGGGGCATCAGCCCGTCCACCGTGTTCGAGGCGTATTACCTGCTGGAGGCCCAGGGCCTGATCCATGCGCGCCCGCGCTCGGGCTACTACGTCAGCGCCCAGCTACCGGGTACGGCCGAGGTTCGACCCGCGGAGCCCCAGCCCTCGCAGCCCGCCGCCACCTCCACCGGCGTGGCCATCAGCGACCTGGTGTTCGAGGTGCTGGGCCTGGCGCGCGACCGCGACCTGGTGCCGCTGGGCTCGGCCTTTCCAGGGCTGGAGCTGTTTCCACTGGAGCGCCTGGCGCGCTGCCTGGGCAGCGGCATGCGCAAGCTCGACCCGTGGACCATCGTTCAAAGCCTGCCGCCCGGCGACGAACGCCTGCGCCAGCAGATTGCACTGCGCTACGGCGTGCACGGCATGGCGGTGGATGTGGAAGAAATCATCATCACCAACGGCGCCATGGAGGCGCTCAACCTCTGCCTGGAGGCCGTCACCCAGCCCGGCGACGTGGTGGTGGTCGAATCGCCCACCTTCTACGCCGCGTTGCAGGCCCTGGAGCGACTGAACCTGCAGGCGCTGGAAGTCGCCACCCACCCGCGCGATGGCATCGACCTAGCGGCGTTGGCGCAAGCACTGGAGCGGCAAACACCCCACCAGCCCATCAAGGCCTGCTGGCTCATGCCCAGTTTTCAGAACCCGCTGGGCAGCCTGATGCCCGAGGACAAGAAGCGCGAGCTGGTCGCCCTGCTGGCGCGCCACGGCGTGCCGCTGATCGAGGACGACGTGTATGGCGAGCTGCACTTTGGCCCCCAGCGCCCGCCCCCAGCCAAGGCGTTTGATACCGAGGGGCTTGTGATGCACTGCAGCTCGTTCAGCAAAAGCCTTGCGCCCGGCTACCGCGTGGGCTGGGTGGCGGCGGGCCGCCAGGCCAAGGCGGTGCAGCGGCTCAAGCTGATGACCACGCTATCGGCTGCCACGCCGTCACAGCAGGCGCTGTCGGAGTACCTGGCCCAGGGCGGCTACGACCGGCACCTGCGCCAGCTGCGCCGCAGCCTGGCCGAGCAGCAGGCGCTGGCCCTGGCGGTGGTCGCACAGCACTTCCCACCCGGCACCCGGGTATCGCGGCCTGAGGGTGGGTACTTCTTGTGGGTGGAGCTGCCGCCTGAAGTGAACGCGCTGGAACTGCATCGACTGGCACTGCAGCAGGGCATCAGCCTCGCGCCTGGGCAGATCTTCTCGGCCGACCAGCGGTTTGCGCACTGCGTACGCATCAACTACGGGCATCCAGCGCACGGGCGGCAGGAACCAGCACTGCGCACCGTGGGCCAACTGGCCACGGGCTTGGCGACCGCCGTGGCAGGGAGGCCGGCGCGGCCAAAAAAGCTATCAAAACAATAGCTACAAAGACATACCGAACCAGCGCACAGGCCGATTTTTATCAAAACCCTGGCCCCAAACCCGGCGTGCAGCCCCCTCGCCCGACCACACTGCATCGCACAACCCAACACACGCTGCGCCTGCCTTGCACCAGGCTGACATCCCACGCACCGCGTTGGAAAAGCCCAACCTCGGGTTCTCCCGCAGCAGGCACGGCGCTTGCAGCGGCATACTGACGCCCGCCCATACCCCGGGCAGTGCACCACGGCGGACCACCCGCCCCGCCCTCCAACCCCAACGCCCCGCACCATGGCCGCACCCCAGCATGTTCCGTTTGTGACGGTGGAAGACGAAGACGACTGGGTTATCTCGTTCGCCCTGGGCCCCCGAGGGGCCGACCGCCTCACCCTGGTGCGCACCCCCCACCTCGAATTCATGCTGCGGCCCGAGCAACGCGGCGTGTCGGTGGGTGCCGAGGCAGGCCAGCGCCCCGCCCTGCTGGTCGCGGTGCAATGGGGCCACAAATGTGTGGACGTAGTGTCCACCGCCAAGCGCTACAGCCTGGACATCAGCAAGGTGGACAACGCCACTCGCAACGCGGCGCTGCGCGTGCTGGGCAAGATGAACTTTGACCAGCGGTTTCAGCTGGCGGACGGCTACCCCTGATTTCAGAGCCTGTTCAGGTTCTCAGCCGACCTGGAGCCAGGTCACCCCACCGCCGTCCACTTCTGCTCACTGGCAGCAGAGGCCAACACCCGCTCGATAAAGTGCACGCCACGCGCCCCGTCTTCCACGCGCGGGTAGTCGGCGTGCAGCGGGTCGGCCGCCGTGCCTGCCTGCGGCGCACGGATGTCGGCGGCTACGCCCAGGTAGACGTTGGCAAAGGCTTCGATGAAGGCCTCGGGGTGGCCCGCAGGAATGCGCCCTGCGCGCAGCGCTGCAGGGCTGAGCCAGGGCGAGCCGCGCGTGAGGATGCGGCGCGGGCCGTCCACCGGGGAGTGGATGAGCTGGTTGGGCTCCTCCTGCCGCCAGGTGATGGTGCCCAGCGTGCCGGACACCTGCAGGCGCAGGTCGTTCTCCAGCCCCGCTGCCACTTGCGACGCCACGATGAAGCCGCGTGCGCCGCTGTCGTAGCGCAGCAGCAGCTGGGCGTCGTCGTCCAGCTGCCGCCCGGCGCCAAAGGTGGTGAGGTCGGCACACACCCAGGCGGGGTGCTGGCCGGTGACGGTGGCGGCCAGGTTTTCGGCGTGTGATCCGATGTCGCCCAGGGTGCCTGCGCTGCCGCTGCGCGCCGGGTCCAGCCGCCAGTCGGCCTGCTTGTTGGCGCCGCCCTCTTCCACGGCGGTGGCCAGCCAGCCCTGGTTGTATTCGACGGTGATCTTGCGGAGCTGGCCCAGCGCGCCGCTGTGCACCAGGTGGCGCGCCTCGCGCACCATGGGGTAGCCGGTGTAGTTGTAGGTGACGCCAAACACGGTGCCCGCCTTCTTCACGGCGGCCACCAGCTCGTCGGCCTGCGCGCGGGTGTGCACCAGCGGCTTGTCGCACACCACATGGAAGCCCGCCTGCACAAACGCCAACGCCACAGGGTGGTGCACATGGTTGGGGGTGACGATGCTCACCAGGTCGATGCGCTCATGCGCAGGGCGGCGCAGTTCGTCTGCCAGCAGGTCCTGCCAGCTGCCGTGGTTGCGCTCGTCCGCCAGGCCCAGTTCGGCGCCGGATGCGCGCGCCCGCTCGGGCGATGACGAGAGCGCACCCGCCACCAGCTCAAACTGGCCGTCGAGCGCCATCGCCTTGCGGTGCACCGCGCCGATGAAGGCGCCATGGCCGCCGCCCACCATGGCGTAGCGGAGCTTTTGGGGACTGGACATACGAAACGCCTTTGCTCGCTGTGTGTTGTTGTTATCGGTTTTATGGACGGAGCGCGGCTAGGCCTGCTTGTCGCGCGCAAACACGGCGTCGAATGCACCGGCGGCGGGCTTGAAGTCGAGCCGCTTGCAGAACGCCGCGCTCTCGGTGGCGCCGTGCACGCGGTCCATGCGGCTGTCCTCCCACTCCACCGAGAGCGGGCCCTGGTAGCCGATGTCGTTGAGCGCGACGATGATGGATTCGAAATCGATCATCCCGCGCCCCACGCTGCGAAAGTCCCAGTTGCGGCGCGCATCGCCAAAGCTGGTGTGCCCGCCAAACACACCCACCGTGCCGTCGCCCTTGCCCCACCACACGTCCTTCATGTGGGCGTTGTAGATGCGATTGCCAAACTGGCGGATGAACTTCACGTAGTCCACGCCCTGGTAGGCCAGGTGGCTGGGGTCGTAGTTGAAGCCGAAG
This sequence comes from Acidovorax sp. ACV02, assembly GCF_014851475.1. Taxonomy (NCBI): domain Bacteria; kingdom Pseudomonadati; phylum Pseudomonadota; class Betaproteobacteria; order Burkholderiales; family Comamonadaceae; genus Acidovorax; species Acidovorax sp. ACV02. The sequence goes on along the minus strand of NZ_JACUZU010000008.1, from coordinate 110,203 downwards.
CGCTTGTTACCGCCCACGGCTGCAATCGCGCGCTCGGCCGATGCGATGTCAAACGCGATCTCGGTGGGGTGCACTTCGAGCGCAAAGTTGATGTCGTGCTGCTCGAACACATCGAGGATGGGGCCGAAGCGCTTGGCGAAATCTGCAAAGCCCTTGTCCCAATACGCCTGCGTGGTGGGAGGGAACGCATAGATCGAATGCCACACCGACGAACCCGTAAAACCGGTGACCGTCTTCACACCGAACTTGGCCGCTGCACGCGCGGTGTCGGCCAGCTCGGCCGCAGCGCGCTGGCGCACGCCCTCGGGCTCGCCATCGCCCCACACATGGGGCGGCAGGATGGACTGGTGGCGCTCGTCGATCAGATCGCACACGGCCTGGCCCACCAGGTGGTTGCCGATGGCAAAACACTGCAGGCCGTGCTGGGCCAGCAGCGCATGTTTGTCTTTGACGTACTGGGGCGACGACAGCGCCTCCTGCACGTTGAAATGGTCGCCCCAGCAGGCCAGCTCCAGGCCGTCGTAGCCCATGCTTTTGGCCAGGGGCGCAAGTTCTGCCAAAGGCAGGTCGGCCCACTGGCCGGTGAAGAGGGTGACGGGTCTTGGCATGGCGGCTCCAAGGGGCGGGGGTTGCAGTTGCATGGCGGCAAGCAGCTATTATTTCGATAGCTGCTTGCGCTCTATGAATAGGCGCTAGCTGCCTATTTGGTCCAAAAAAACCATCAGAATGGAGAGTCTGGGAAGTAGAAGTCCTTCGCCGTTTCCTTGGTGATCAGCACCGACGGAATGATGGTGTTGGCGGGCAGCTTCTCGCCCTTGATCCGCGCCTCGGCCGTGAGCTTGATCGAGTCGTAGATGAACTTGGGGCTGTACGACACGTTGGCCTGGATCAGCGGGTTGCTGCCGTCCATCAGCGTCTTGATCATGCCCTTGGCGCCCGCGCCGCCAAACACCAGCTTGATGTCCTTGCGCTTGGCCTGCTCGATGGCCTTGAGCACGCCCACGGCCATGTCGTCGTCGGCCGCCCACACGGCGTCGATCTGCGGGAAGCGGGTCAGGTAGTCCTGCATCACCTTGAAGGCGTCGTCGCGGTTCCAGTTGGCGTACTTGGCGTCCAGCAGCTTGATGCCGGGGTGGTTCTTCAGCACGCTGTTGAACGCGTCCATGCGCTCGTTGTCCAGCGTGGTCGCAATGCCGCGCATGGCCACCACATTGCCCTTGCCGCCCAGCGCCTTGGCGATGTACTCGGCCGGAATCTTGCCGAACGCCGTGTTGTCACCGGCCACATATGCGTCCTGCGCGCTGGTGTCGGTCAGGCCCCGGTCCACCACCGTCACGTACACGCCCTTGGCTTTCACCTGCGCCACGGGCTTGGTCAACGCGGCCGATTCGAACGGGAAGATGACCAATGCGTTGATCTTGTTCACCGTGACCAGGTCTTGCAGCTGGTTGGCCTGCTCGGGCGCGCCGCCTGCCGTCTTGACGATGACCTGCAGGCCGGGGTGGGCCTTCTCCAGGTCCTTCTTGGCCTGGTTGGCCCAGTACACGATGCCGCCCGTGAAGCCGTGCGTGGCCGACGGAATGGCCACACCCACCACCGTCTTGTTGGCCTGCGCCATGGCAGGGGCGGCCAATGCGAAGGCGGCGGCGCCCACGGCCGAGAGGGCGAGGCGGCGGGTGAAAGAAAGTTGGCTGTTCATGCGTTGTCTCCTGTTGCTTTGGAATATGGCCATGGAAGCTGGCCGGCTGGGGAACACCTCGAAAAACAAATGCACGCAAAGAGGGGCTGGAAAACTCAGCGAAGCGGTCCTGGCTAGGCGCTGTGTCGCAGACAGTGCGAGTAGCACGGCAAGACACAGCAACAACGCCAGGAGAGTTGTTCCAACCACTCCATCACCTCTTGCCGCGCTGCATGAACGCCACCGCAATAATCACGAACCCCTGCACCGCCGCATTCAGGTACACGCTGATGATGCTGGTGAGGTTGAGGATGTTGCTGATGACCGAGAGCAGGATCGCCCCCACCACCGTGCCGGTGATGCTGCCCGCCCCGCCCTTCAACACCGTGCCGCCCACGATGACGGCGGCAATCGCCTCCAGCTCCCACAGCAGCCCTGTGGTGGGCGATGCAGAGCCCAGGCGCGGCACATACAGCAGCGTGGCAATGCCCACGCACACGCCAAGCAGCATGTACGTGAGGATCTTGAGCTTGTGCACATCCACCGCCGCGTACTGCGCCACCTGCTCGTTGGAGCCGATGGCCTGCACATAGCGGCCATAGGCCGTGCGGTTCAGGATCACGCCGCCGATGACAGCCACCAGCAGAAAGATCCACACGGGGATGGGCACGCCCAGCAGGTTGGCGTAGTACACCGGGCTGTAGATGTCCGACAGATCGTTCTCCAGCGTGATCGCCCCGCCGTTGGAGAAATACGTGAGGTACGCGCGGAAGATGCCCAGCGTGCCCAGCGTGACGATGAAGGGCTCGATGCGGCCCTTGGTGATGAGCAGGCCATGCACCAGCCCGAACACCGCGCCCAGAACCACCGCCAGCAGCATGCCCACCAACACGGCCGCCATGGGCGAGCCCAGCACGGGCGCCATCGCGTTCATGAACAAGATGACCGAGCCCGCGATCAGCGCCGCCATCGACCCCACCGACAGGTCGATGCCGCCCGAGATGATCACAAAGCACATGCCCACCGCGATGATGCCGATGAAGGCCGTGCGTGTGAGCACGTTCATCACGTTGTCGTAAGTAGCAAAGTTGCTGTTGAGCAGCGTGCCGGCAATGCACAGCAACACGAGGCCGATGACCGGGCCCAGCCCATGCAGCTTGCTCCACCAAGCCGTGGCGCCGCCGTGGCGACCCGCTGCGGTGGTGGCGTTTTCAGCGGGTACCTGTGGCATGTGCGATCAACTCCTCTTCGGTCAAATAGGGCTCTTGGAGCGTGGTCTGCAGCCGCCCGGCGCGCATCACCGCCACGCGGTGGCACAGGCCGATCAGCTCCATCAGTTCGGAAGAAATCACCACCACCGCCAGTCCCTGCTCTGCCAGGCGCTGCACCAGGTGATAAATCTCGCGCTTGGCGCCCACATCCACGCCGCGCGTGGGCTCGTCCAGCACCACCACGCTGGGGCCGGGGTGCAGCACCTTGGCCAGCGCCAGCTTTTGCTGGTTGCCGCCCGACAGCGACGACGCACGCACCTCCAGCGACCCGGTGCGGATACCGAACTCCTGCACCGCATCGCGCAGCGCACCCTGCTCGGCCGCCGGGTCGAGCCAGGGCTTGGCATAGCGCTCCAGCGCCATCAGCGTCAGGTTGGGCCGCAGGCCAAAGTGCACATGCAGGCCCTTGCCCTTGCGGTCTTCGCTCAGATACGTCAGGCCGTGGCGCGCCGCATCCCGCGGGCTTCTCAAATGCACGGGTTTGCCAGCAATCTCCACCGTGCCGGCCGAGCGCGGCCGCAGGCCCAGCAGGCCCTCGAACAGCTCGGTGCGGCCCGCGCCCACCAGCCCGGCAAAGCCCAGAATCTCGCCGCGCCGCACGTCAAAGCTCACGTCCTCGGCCCAGCCCGGCACCGAGAGGCCGCGCACCTTAATGGCGGGCTCTCCACCCGCAGGCGCAGGCAGCTTGGGCGGGAACAAATCCGCCAGCTCGCGCCCCACCATCAGGTTGGCCATCTGCCGCCGCGTCACGCTGGCCGTTGGCTCGCGCGCCACCAGCAGGCCGTCGCGCATCACCACCACCTCGTCGGTGGTGCGCTCCACCTCATCGAGCTTGTGCGATATGTAGATGATGGTCACGCCCGCGGCCTTCAGCCCGGCCATCAGCGCAAACAGGCGCTCCGTCTCGCCCGGGGTCAGCGTGGCGGTGGGCTCGTCCATGATGAGCAGGCGCGCATTGCGGGCCAGCGCGCGGGCAATCTCCACCAGCTGCTTTTCGGCCACGATGAGCTTGCGCACCCGCGTGTCCGGGTCCAGCGGCAGGCCCACCTGTTCCAAAGCAGCGCGCGTTTTCTCGCGCATCGCCTTGTCATCCAGGAAGGGGCCCTTCTTGATCTCGTGACCCAGAAAGATGTTCTGCGCAATCGTCAGGTCGTCCGCCAGGTTGAACTCCTGGTGGATCAGCACAATGCCCTGCGCCTCGGCCGCGCGCGATCCGCCGCCCGGGGCGCGCACCGCGCCGTCCACCACCACCTCGCCGGTGGTCGGGCTCTCGTACCCCGCCAGAATCTTCATCAGCGTGGACTTGCCCGCGCCGTTCTCGCCCAGCAGGCCATAGACCCGGCCCGGCTGCAGCGCAAAGCCCACGCCGTGCAGCACGCGCACTGGGCCAAACTCCTTGGTCACGTTGCGGAACTCGACGGCCACGCTCATCGCGCTACCCCTGCACCAACGCCAGCGCTCGTCACCGAGCCCGCGCGCGACAGGCTCTCCTGCATAGCCAGCACGCCCGCGCCCACCACACCGGCATCGTCGGCCAGCGGCGCATATTGAATCTCCAGGTGCCGCGTGGACAGCGCCAGCGACCGGTGGTACACGCTCTGCCGCACCGACGCGAGGAACAGCGGCCCCATGTCCGTCACCCGCCCCGCAATGAACACATGCGACGGGTTGAAGAAGTTGACGATGGACGCCAGCATCTGCCCCACCAGGCTGCCCGCGCGCTGGATGATGGCGTTGGCCGCCACATCGCCCGTGCGGCTGGCCTGGGCCACGTCTTCAATGGTCAGCGTGCCCGTGCTTTGCAGCCGCTCGGCCAGCAGCGCGCTTTCGCCGCGCTGCGCGGCCTCGGTGGCCATGCGTGCCATGGCGGGTGCGGCGGCCATCGCCTCCACACAGCCCTGGTTGCCGCAGTGGCAGCGGGGGCCGTGCTGGTCCACGCAAATGTGGCCCACATCGCCCGCCGAGCCATTGGCGCCCCGGTACACCTGCCCGTGGCACACGATGCCGCAGCCAATGCCCGTGCCCACCTTGATGACCAAAAAGTTGGGCAGATTGCGCTGCAGCCGGTACATCTCGCCCAGCGCCATCAGGTTCACGTCGTTGTCCACAAACACTGGCGCGGCAAACGCCTCGCGCAGGTAGTCGCGGATGGAAAAGCCGTCCCAGTCGGGCATCAGCGGCGGGTTGACGAGCTGCCCGCTTTCAAAATCCACCGGCCCCGGCACGCCCATGCCAATGGCAATCACCTGATTCACGGCCAACCCGCAGCGCGCCAACAGCTCCCGCATCAGCCCCCGCACCCGCGCCAGGATCACGCCCGGCCCCTGGCGCACGTCAATGGGCTCGCGGTGCCGCGCCAGCACCGTCATGTCGGGCCGCATCACTGCCACCTGCATGCTGGTCGCGCCCAGGTCGGCGCCAATCACCACGCCCAGGGTTTCGCTCAATCGAAGGGTTTCGGCACGCCGGCCGCCAGAGGATTCCTGCAGGCCCACCTCGTCGAGCAGGCCTTCGTCCAGCAGCGCCGCCACCATGGCATTGGCCTTGCTCTTGGAATAGGCCAGGCGCTGTGCCAGCGCATTGCGCGACGCGCCTGCGGACCAGAAGATGGTCTGCAAGACGCTCAGGTCTTCAGTGCCGCAGTGACTCCAGCGGGTGGATGGCAAGGCTTGTCTCCTGTCATGGTTTTGTGCAGCACCTCATGGGGGTGGGTGCTTGACAGGGATGCTATGAGGTCTACTTTGGCCGGGCAAGACTTAACTTTGACCAAAATTAGGTCTAACAACGAGAGATGGGAGATGGGTGTCCCCCTCTTGAGGGGAAGTCACCGTGTTTCCCCGTCGCAGCACCTCTCATAAATCCAAAATCCCGGCATACTGATATCTCCGCATGTAGAGCGTCCCGGCCTCTCTAATAAACTATCGTCAGCGTTTTAAAAACCCATGGGAAATTTGGCCAGTGAGACAAAAGCCAAATACTGCCTTAACGCCTTTATTCCCTCTAAGATATGACCAAAACTGCTCGCATAGTATTACAAGACGTGAAATTCGCCCTTTCCAAACACACAGACACCCTTCAATCGGAATGGTTTAGGATTAGTTGGTTTGGAATAGTAGGTTTATTAAGGTCGATTGGCCACGTCTTGGACAAAGTTGATTCACAGATCAGCCCAGCAATGGCTTACGCAATTCGAGAAAGCTGGAAACAATTGCAAAGCACCAAACCAGAGCCAGTAATTTTCTGGGGATTCATCGAATCCGAGAGGAATAGAATATTAAAAAATTACGAACACGGAATTAATAGAACACTAACCATTGCCGGACCTTCCGAACCCAATGGAAAAACGCCTGTAATAACGGTGGATTGCGGGAATGCCCGGGGCGGAGAGACAAACCCGGGAACTCCATTACATTCTTACATAGCAAATGGCCCATACTCCGGAAGACATGAAAAGGACGTAGCTTGGGAGGCCTATCGCTGGTGGGTTACTTATCTTGACGAAGTAGACCGCCTCGCGGCCAACGCTAACAACATGTAGATGCATGTGCATTAATCTCACTACATGTTCATAATTTCCAATGACAACAGTAGCTACCATAATCCTCCGTGCTCTCGAGACGAACGGGGAAATGACTCTGTAAGAGATTTCAAAAATCATTCCCAAACGACATGGGGATCATCGCTTTTCCAGCAAGCGCCGGGGCCCCAATTCGATCTAAACCCTGCGCGAGCAAAACCTGCTTGCCCACACAGCCATCAGCAAGCGGCAACTGCGTCGCCCGTCGGGGCTCCGGCACGCCCTAGCCAAGATCACGCGGCAACACACCCACCGCTTCGCACCATCGGCGGTAGTCAGCCCGCCGATCCGCCGTAGTAATCCGCTGCAACACCGCGTGATGCGGCCCCAGGTACTCCACGCTGCCCTTCACCACCACATGCACCAGCAGCTCTTCGGTACCCGTCGCCTCCCACCAGTCCACATTGCCAGCGGGCTCGTGGATGTAGTCGCCCAGCCGCACCACGCGGCCGTCGTTCAGGCGGCGCTCGCCCGCCAGCGTCAGGGCGTGCACTTCGCCCGTGTGCCGGTGCAGGCCCAGCCGCGTACCGGGCGACAGGCGCATCAGCTCCACCCAACCGGCATCGTCGGGAAGGAACTGGATGGGCAGGGACCACTTGCCTTCGCCTTCAGGTATCCAGTCCGCCAGGCCCGCGCGCTCCAGCGTCTGGGCCACGATCACATCGGCAAGGTGGTTGTTCGTTGTGGTCATCGTCATGTCGGTGCTCCTGTGTAGCTACTGGTGATGGCTTGATTGCTTGACCGCTTATTGCTCGGGGTGCTGGTGGCGGTATTCCTGCGTGCGGCCGCCAAAGCCGTACGCGGCGGCGCGCACGTCCTGCACGTAGACATAGCTCTCGGGGTGCAGCGCGCCCAGCAGGCCCTCGAAGGCTGCGAACGCCTCGGCGATGTAGCGCGCCTTCTCCGCCTTGGTGTTGGTCTCGTCCACCACCTTGACGTCGAAGTAGAAGCTCGACTGTTTCAGGTCGGCCAGCGACCGGCCAGCGACGTACCAGTCGGCCGGGTCCACAAAGGTGATGGCCACGGCGGTGAGGTCGCGCCGCTTGCCGAGCACGCGGGTGGTCAGGTCCAGCAGGGTTTCTGCAATGCGGGCCGACAGCTCGGGCGTGCGTTGGGCAGACACTTTGACATTGAGGATGGGCATGGAGGGCTCCTGTTGAATGCATTGGGTTGAACGAGCCTTCACTGTAGAAATTGCGCCCCGCCACGGAAACCGCCCGTGGCGATAATGGCTTTTGCTCCGCACGCAAAGGCGCGCTCGATGAAAAAAGAACCCCGCTCCTTCCTCCCCGATCCGACCGACCTGCGGTGGCTGGTGCGGTCGCTCGATCTGCGCTCGTTTTCTGCGGCGGCGCGCGAGATGGATGTGGCGGTGTCGGTCGTCGCGCGCGGTGTGGACCGGCTGGAGGCCGGCTACGGCGTGCGCTTGCTGCGCCGGTCCACGCATGGCCTTTCGGCCACGCCCGAGGGCGCAGAGCTGGCGCAGGAAGCGCGTGCCTTGCTGGCGCAGCTGGAGGACATCGGTGCATCGCTGTCGGACCAGCGCAGCCGCGTGGCGGGCACCTTGCGCCTGGCCTCCAGCCAGGAGATTTGCGAGGCGCTGGTGTTGCCCCACCTGGCGGACCTGCAGGCGCGCTACCCCGCGCTGCGGGTGGAGCTGCTGGCCGATGACCGCGTGGCCGACCTGGTGACGGAGGGCATCGACGTGGCGCTGCGCACCACCGTGGGCCACAGCGATCTGGTGGTGGCGCGCGCGCTGGGCCGGTTCGAGCGGCGCCTGTACGCGGCCCCTGGATATCTGAAACAGCACGGCACGCCCGCCGAGCCTAGCGAGCTACAGCAGCACCACACCGTGACGCACACCGCGCAGGGGCCGGCGGTGACATGGGCTTTTCACAATCCAAAAGGCAACGCACAAGGCAAGCCGCTGGAGGTGACCGTGCGCTCGCGCCTGGCCGCCAGCAGCTCGGCCCTGGTGCACCACGCGCTGGTGGGCGGCGCGGGCATCGGCATGCTGTCCGCCCCGCTTGCGGCGGCGGATGTGGCGCAAGGCCGGTTGGTGGAGGTGCTGGCGCCTTTTGCGTCCCGCACCGTGCACACGCTGTACGCGGTGTCGTCACCGGGCCGGCGCAACGCGGCCAGGGTGAAGGCGGTGATTGATTTTCTGGTGAAGGCGTCGAAGGACCGGTGGGCGCTGGCGCCTGTGCGTTGAGGGTTGACGCAAACGGCTGGCACGGGCGTTGGCTGCCCCGCTGCGCGGCAGCATGTGGCGGCCATTACTCCGACGGCCAGCGCTCGATGCAAGATGGGTGAAGTCCTGCGCGCAAGCTGCGGCAAACTCGGTGGGCAAAGCCCCTGTGATTTCCCACCGCGCCAGCACATCACCATGACCTTTTCATCGCTGCTTCGCCTTCGTTCCAGCTCTCCTTCACGCATCGGCCTCGGCATGCGCTGGCTATTGGCCGCAGCGCTTGGCTGCGCTGCCACCGTGGCCCAGGCTGCAGGCTTTGCCTTCATCGAGGTGCCTGCGGACAAGGACGGCCCCGCGCTACGCGGTGCGGTGTGGTCGCCCTGCAGCATGCCACCGGGTCGCATTGACCTGGCGCCGCTGGTGCTGCAAGGCACGCGCGACTGCCCCGTTGCCGGGCAAGGCCTGCCGCTGGTGGTGGTGTCGCATGGCGCGGGCGGATCGGCCCTGGGGCACCACGATACGGCGGCTGCGTTGGCCGATGCGGGCTATGTGGTCGCCGCCATCAACCACCCGGGCGACAACTTTCAGGACATGAGCCGCCAGGGCCACCTGTCGGCCTTTGCCACGCGGCCGGTGGACATGCGGCGGCTGGCGGACTACATGCTGGGCACATGGCCCCAGCGCGCGCAGCTGGACGCGGACAAAGTGGGCTTTTTCGGCTATTCGCGCGGCGGCTACACGGGGCTGGTAGCCATCGGTGCCAAGCCAGACTGGACGCTGCGCCCGGACCTGTGCCCGCCGCTGTCCATGCGCCCCTTGTGCGGCGAGATTCGGCGCAATGAGATCCCCGCCACGCCCGCACCGGACCCACGCATCCGGGCGGCGGTCATCGTGGACCCGTTGAGCGTGTTTGATGCCAAGGGGCTGGGGCAGGTCAGCACGCCAGTGCAGCTGTGGGCCTCAGCGCTGGGTGGTGATGGCGTCACGCCCCAGAGCGTAGAGGTGGTGCGCAATGGCTTGCCCCGCGCACCCGAATGGCAGGTGGGCGCCCACGCAAGGCACTATGCCTTCCTGGCGCCCTGCTCGCCCGCGCTGGCAGAAGTGGCGCCCGATATCTGCCGCGATGCGCCGGGGTTTGACCGGGCTGCATTTCACCAAGGGTTCAATGCGCAGGTGGTGGCGTTCTTTCAGCGGCACATCGCTGTAGCCAAAGCGCCCTGAGCGCGGCTCGGCATTCTTCGGGGCCCCAACGCCCCTGGGTTGACCCAACCTCCGTCAGCCGCCTACACTGCCCCACTTGCTTCTTGATCTTTGGATCGGAAGCGAGCCGCACAGCCCTCCACCGCCGTTGAGGGCTTTTCTTTTTGGTCCATCGCATTGAAGGCTCTCCCTGCTTGCAGAGAGGGCTTTTTGCATTTCTGGAGCCTTTATCTCATGCACACCGCTTCAACCCACACCACCCACGCAACCGTTGCAGGCACCGCCCCCCGCATCCACCTGGTCATCGGGCCCGTGGGTGCGGGCAAGTCCACCTTTGTGCGCCAGCTGGTGCAGCAGCAAAGCGCCGTGCCGCTGAACCTGGACGACTGGATGGCCACACTGTTTTCGGCCGACCGGCCCCATGCGGCGGACGCCATGGCCTGGTATGTGCCCCGCACGCTGCGTTGCTTGGCGCAGATCTGGAAGACGGCCGAGGCCGTGCTGCACGCGGGTGGTGATGTGGTACTGGAGGTGGGCCTGATCCAGCAGCACCAGCGCGATGCGTTTTACGCCCGCATGGGGCCATGGGCCGATGCCATGGTGGTGTATGTCCTGGACGCCCCGCGCGAGGTGCGGCGCGCGCGTGTGTTGCGGCGCAACGCTGAACAGGGCGCAACGTTTTCGATGGTGGTGCCGCCGCACATCTTTGAGCTGGCCAGTGACCTGTGGCAGCCACCGGACGAAGTGGAGTGCGCGAACCACACCGTGGTGTGGGTGCCCGTGGCGGACCACGGGGCTTGAGGACATGGCGCAGGCCTGGCTGCAATTTGCAGTGCGGGCAACGGTGCAGCCCGGGCCGCACCGTCCCAGCCGCGCCGCTCAGGCCTGGGCCACCTGCTGCAGCAATGTGTCGAAGTTGCCGTGCAGGGCCTGGCTGCCCAGCACACGGCGGCGGCCGGTGGCGGCGTCGCCCACCGCCAGTTGCGGCACGCCTTGCGCACCCAGGGCTTGCATGTCGGCCCGGGCGGCGGCCACGCGCTGCAGCATGGCGGCGCGCAGGGCATCGGTGGGCTCGCGCACCAACTCTGCGGCTGCATACAGGCCCAGGGTGCTCAGCACGTCGGCCAGCACGGTGGGCGCCGTGGTGTCGCGGCCGTCCACATACCGTGCGCGTTGGAAGGCGTGCAGTGCCTCCAGCTCGCGCGCGGGCTCGGTCTGCGCCACGGCGGTGAGGGCCAGCGTGGCAGGGCCCGAGTCAAAACGCCCGGCCGGCTGGCCCAGCACTTGCTCGCGATAGGCCTGGCTGAACGGCTGGCCGGTGAGCTGCGCGATGCGCTGGTCGTTGGACCAGGCGTAGGCGGCAAATTGCGCGTCCATGGGCCGGGCGCCTGCGCCTGCAAACAAGCCCGTGGGCGCCAGCACCACCTGCACGCCGGGCGTGGCTTGCAAGCGGGCCAGCACGGGTGCGGCGGCGTAGCACCAGCCGCACAGGGGGTCGAACAGGTACGTCACAGTGACGGTGGGCGTGGAGGGCATGGATCAGGGTCTCTCTTCAGAATCTTCAGGATCAGGCGGTGTGGCGGCGGCCGGTGCCGCTGCGGGTGCAGCCTGGGCAAGCTGGGTAAGGTGTGCGGCCAGTGCGGCCTCAAACGCTGCGATTTCTTCGGCCAGCGTGCCCCGGCTGCGGAAATGGCGGGCGGCGCGGTCGTACCAGTTTTCGGCGTCTTCCAGGTCGCCCTCTTGCAGGTGCAGGATGCCGTGAAGCCACGCGCCGAGCATGGAGCCGTCGTGCTGCACCAGATCGTGCGCTGCGTTCCAGCGCCCGGCGTGCAGGTGCTGCAGGACTTGTTGGAGCGGGTGCGTGGTCACGGTCTGGTTCCTTTCAACAACTTGCTTTGACAGCTTTCAGCACGTCATCTCACCACTTCATCTCGCCCTTGTTCACCTTGGCGCCGATGTCCAGCGACAGGCCCATGGGCGCTGCGGGGTAGGCCTTCTTCATCGCGTCGATGAGTTCGGCGCTGGTCTTGGTGGCGGCGGCGTTCTTCTCAAACGCTTGCAGGTAGCCCTTGGTGTAGCTGATGTTGGCGGCATCCAGCGCGCCACCGGCGGGCATGTGGCCGGGCACCACCACGGTGGGCTGCAGGGCGGCCATTTCGTCGAGCTGGGCCACCCAGGCGCTGCGCTCGGCCACCGTTTGCGTGTCGGCCGTCCACACATGGGTGTTGGTGCCAAACACACCGATGGTGCCCACCACGGTCTTGATGGACGGAATCCACGCATAAGGGCGGTGCGCCAGCAGGCCGGTGGTGCCGCGGATCTCCACGGTCTGGCCGTCCACGCTCAGCGTGTTGCCAGCAATCGCCTTGGGCAGCACGGGCGTGCGCGGTGCGTTGGCGCCCATCTTGGGGCCCCAGAAGGCGAGCTTGCCAGCCAGCTTGGCGTTGATCTTCTCCAGCACGGCGGGCGTGGTCACCACGTCGGCCTTGGGGAAGATTTCTTTCAGCGTCTCGACGCCAAAGTAATAGTCGGGGTCGGCCTGGCTCACGTAGATGGTCTTCAGCTCTTTGCCCGTGTCGAGCACGTTGGCGGCAATGCGCAGCGCGTCGGCACGGGTAAAGCCGGCGTCGATGACCATGGCTTCCTTCTCGCCATAGACCAGCGTGGAGTTGACGTTGAAGCTGTTGCCGTCGGCGTTGTAGACCTTGACCTGCAGCGGCTGGGCGGCGTGGGCGCCGGTGAAGGCAACGGCGAGGGTGGCGGCGATGAGGGTGGTGCGGAACATGGTGGTTTCTCCGGTGTGTTGAGCGGTGGTGCAGATGACGGAATGAAGTTTATTTGCACCAATCGATCCAATAAACCCGATAATTCGCGCATATTTGTTTCACCAATCGATCAAATAACCCCTTATGGACCGCCTGACCGCCATGCATGTGTTTGCCGAAGTCGCCACCAGCGGCAGCTTCAGCGCCACGGCCGACAAACTGGAGATGTCGCGGGCCATGGTCACGCGCTATGTGGGCGAGATGGAGCAGTGGCTGCAGGCCCGCCTGCTGCAGCGCACCACCCGCAGCGTGACGCTGACCGATGCGGGCGAACACGCGCTGCGCCGCTGCCAGCAGATGCTGGCGCTGTCGCAAGACCTGGAAGAAGAAACCGCCACCACCACCGAGGGCGCATTGCGCGGACAGCTGCGGCTGACCTGCAGCGTGTCGTTTGCGTTTGCGCAGATGGGCGCGGCGATTGCGGACTTTCTGGCACAACACCCGCAGCTCAAGATCGACCTGGACGCGAGCGAAGGCTCGCTCAACCTGGTGGAAAAGCGCATCGACCTGGCCATCCGCATCAGCGCCGAGCCCGACCCGTTGCTCATCGGCCGGCCACTGGCCCGCTGCGATTCAGCCCTGGTGGCATCGCCCGCCTACCTGGCCGCGCACGGTGTGCCGCAGCAACCTGCCGACCTGGGGCAGCACCGGTGCCTGAGCTACGCCAACTTTGGCAAAAGCGTGTGGCAGCTGACGCGCGGCGAGGTGGTGGAGCGTGTAGGCGTGAGCGGCCATTTCAGCGCCAACGAGGCCACCACGCTGATGCGCGCCGCGCTGGCGGGCGGCGGCATTGCGATGCAGCCGACGTATCTGGTCAACCCGTATCTGCACAGCGGCGAGCTGCAGGCCGTGTTGCCGGGCTGGGACTTGCCGGTGATGACGATCTATGCGCTGTACCCGTCGCGCCGTCACTTGTCGCCTGCGGTGCGCGCGTTGCTGGATTTTTTGGTGGCCCGGTTTGCGGGGGTACCGTGGTGAGGGCGGCAGAACGGCCAGAAAACGCTACGCTTTTGATAGCTGCTCAGGCATATTCCTCTAGCGCATCCGGTCACTTTGGCTAAAAAAACGCCCCCAACCCTCGTGCGAGAGGGTTTGGGGGCCTGCAGGGGACAGCACGGCACGGGGCCGTGCGGGTCGTCACGTCACCTCAGGGCAGCACGGCAGCGGCCTTGGCGCGCGCAATCTGCAGGTCCGCATCGCGCGGCAGCAGCAGGCGCTGTGCCACCAGGTCGTTGGCGGCCTGCGTCACCGCAGCAACGTAGCCCTCCTGCGTGCCATACAGCTCCTCCAGCGACGGCCGTGCATCGCCCGCCGCCAGCCGCGCGGCGCGCGTCTTGTGGAAGGGGATGAAGCTGCCCGTGAGGTTGGCCACGTCGGTGATGCCGGGCGTGGCCACGTAGTTGAACTCGATGCTGGTGCCCAGCGGCGCACGCGCCTCCACGCTGCGAATGCCCGCACGCGTGAGGCCCGTGGAGGCATCGACCTGCGGCACCAGGATCGCGTAGTCGCGGCCCAGGTTGCGCGGTGGCAGCACGGTGGCAATGCCAGCCTCGTCCTGCGGGATGTACTGCGGGCCAAAGTCGAACAGCGGGAAGTTGTTGTACAGGCCCCGGTAGATGAAGTCCGGGATGGGTGTCTGCACGCCGCCCACCGCCCAGGTCAGCCCCTTCATGGCCGGGAAGGCCAGCGCGTCGGGCCGCACCAGCGTGCCGTCGGCCAGCTTGGGCACCTGGCTGGCGGGTGGCAACGTGCCGCGCACCACCCAGTCTTCGAGGTTCAGGAACAGCGCGCGGAAGGTGTCGTTGAACTGCACCACCGTGCCCGTGGGGTACGTGGCGCGCGTGGGTGCATAGGCAATGCTGGCGGTGCCCCCTGCCCCGCCGTGCTGGGTGCTGGAGTAGTAGTAGATGCGGGCGTTGTCGGGCTGCGCCAGGTCCTTGGTGCCGTTGGCGTCGGTCAGCACGGGAGAGCCCTGCAGCTGCCAGAACTCCGTGCCCGACAGGCCCAGGAAGAACTTGGGGCAGGTGTTGGTGGCGGCGCAGCGCTTCATCACGCCGCCCTGGCGGCCGCTGATGTCGTCCTGGTAGTCCTTGTCCAGCCCGCGCGGTGCGGTCTGGCCGAAGGCGGTGTGGTCGGTGCGCAAGCCGCCGCCGCCGCCGGGCACGGCAAAGCGGGTGTTGATGTTGGTCTGGCGCGCCGCCACGTGGGCGTACATGCCGTCGAAAACCTTGCCACCATCCAGCGCCTGGTTGAAGCCCAGGTGCAGAAAGGTCTTCATGGCGTTGCCCGACTGCGAGGTGCCCTGCCCCAGCGTGTGTGTGATGCGGCCTGCGAGCGGGTTGGGGGTGCCGGTGGAATCGGCCGCCTTGCTGCGGAAGAAGCTCACCGTGTCGCGCAGCGCAGCCAAGCCCACGCCCATCACCTTGGGGTCTTTGGCGACATAGACCAGCTCGTACAGATAGGCCGGGTCAAACCCGCCCTTGAGGCACACGCTGGTGGGGCTGGGCGTGCCGGGGAAGGCGTTGGTGCCCGTGTCACAGGTGGCGAACTTCCAGTCGCTGGCGGGCACAGGCACGCGCGCATCCGTCTCGTTGGCACGGCGGGTGAGCGAGTAGCCGGACTGGGTGTTGTCCAGGCTGGCGGGTTCGTACGGAATCATGGTGCCGTTGAACACGCCGCCGGGCAGCGTCATTGCGGGGCTGGCGGCCGTGGGCACCAACTCGGCGCGGTAGGGGCCGGTGATGCTGCTGCCGTCCTTGTTTTTGGCCACGGGCACCGTCACCGTCAGGCGCGCGGCGGTGCTCTTGGGCACATCGCCCTGCCAGGCCGAATACAGCATCACATAGCCGCGCTCCAGGTACACCGCATCGCTGGGCGTGGCCGTGGGGTTGAGCATGGTGAGGATGTTGCCGCGATTGGGCGCGTCGTAGCGCAGCACGCCGCTGGCCTTGGCCATGTTCTTGGGCTTGAGCATGACGAAGTCGGCCTGGTACTCGACCATGCCGTTGGCGTTGGTGGGCGCCAGGGCCAGGTCCTGGATGACGGCGTTCTTGGGGTCCTTGGGGTCCACCTCGCCGCTGATGGTGCCGGTCACGCGCTCGTACTCACCCACGTCGCCATAGGTGCCGGGGAAGGCTTCGGTGGCGGTGATGGCCAGCTTGAGCGCGGGGCCCTTGGGCGCATCGTTGCTGGAGCCCCCGCAGGCCGTGATGGCGGCTGCAGCGGCGGCCGTGAGCGCGAGTTTTCCGAATGCACGAAGAGGTTTCATGGTGTCTGTCTCCTTGGATGGATGGTGGTGCGGGCCGCTTGGGCGGCTCTGGAACAAAAACGGCAGCGTCTGTTGCGCCGCGCGCGGGCAAGGCTTCGCCCAGACCTGCCAGCAAAGGCAGGCTGAGAGAAGCAAAAACGGGAATGAAACGGCCCGGTGGATGGGCCTGGCTGGTGAGCCGGTGGATGGGCCGGTGGCTTATTCGGCCTCGATACCTGCGGCCTTGATCACCTTGCCCCACTTCTGGGTTTCGGCGGCCTGGAACTTGGCGAGTTCATCGGGGGTGGTGGTCCAGGCTTCGGAGCCCGCGTTCTCGAAGAAGCTCTTGGCCGCTGCGCTCTTGGTGGCGGCCGTGAGCAGCTCGTTCAGGCGCGCCACCACCGGCGCGGGCGTGCCCGCTGGCACGTAGGCCGCAAACCAGTAGCCCATGTCGTAGCCCTTCACACCGGCTTCGTCGATGGTGGGCACGTCGGGCAGCTGGGTGCTGCGCTTTTGCGTGGAGTAGCCCAGCGCACGCAGCTTGCCCGCCTTGACCTGTGGCACGCCGGTGGAGGTGTCGGTGATCATCAGATCGATCTGCCCGCCCAGCAGGTCGGTGATGGCCAGCGGGTTGCTCTTGTAGGGCACGTGCAGGATGTCCACGGCCGCCAGCTGCTTGAGCATTTCGCCCGCCATGCGGCTCGATGAGCTGCCGCTGCCAAAGCTGAGCTTGCCGGGGTTCTTCTTGGCAAAGGCCAGCAGCTCGCCCACGTTTTTGTACGGTGCGCTGGCGTTGACCACCAGCACCTGCCCGCCCTTGCCCAGGCCGGTGACGGGGGCGAAGTCCTTCACCGGGTCGTAGGAGAGCTTTTTGTACAGGTGCTCGTTGGCGGCGTGTGTGGTGTTGGTGGTGATGAGCACGCTGTAGCCATCGGCCGCCGACTTGGCCACGGCCGACGCGGCGATCATGCCGCTGGCGCCCGCCTTGTTGTCGATGACCACGGGCTGCTTGGTGTCGTTGGTGATGGACTGGCCCAGCGCGCGCGCCAGCTGGTCGGTGGCGCTGCCTGCGGCAAAGGGCACGACAAAGGTGATGGCCTTGGCCGGGTAGGCACCGGCCGCCTGGGCGAGCGCAGCGGGGGCGTGCAATGCACCGAGCGCCAGCAAGGCGGCAGTGGCGAGCAGAGCGCGGCGGGGGGATGAATGGGTCATGTTGTCTCCTGGTGTTGGTATGGATAGAAAAGAAAAACGGTGCTACACGGAAGGGCCGCCAAAGTGCGTTGCCAGGTGCGCGGGCACGGTGACGGGCATATCGAGCAGCAGGTAGCTCAGTGCCTTGCCGTGGCTGTCGAGGTTGAGCGAGTCGTTCACGCCGCCGTCGAGCACGTCGTCCAGCACGAGGTTCATGGCCTGCAGCTGGGGCAGCAGGTAGCGCGTGACCTGGCGCGGGCGGCGCTGCGCAAACTGCTGTGCCACGGCGGCCTCGGTGACCTTATCGACCAGCACATCCCACAGCGTGGGATGCCAGGCGATGACGCTGATGTTGGAGCGGTTGCCTTTGTCGCCGGTGCGGCTGTGGGCTAGGCGATACAAGGGAACAGTGACGGTAAGGTTTGTAGTGGGCATGGCTTGAGTCCTCAATCCACCATCTCGAAATAAACGGACACGGCCTCACGCGGCACCAGGCACGAGACGGTACCCAGGCGCGGCCGCATCGCCGTGCGCACGCCGCCACCGCCTGCGGGGCCGCAGGTGTAGAGCGCGGTCACTTCGCGCACCAGGCGCTGGGCGATGGCGTGGTCGCGGTGCTGCAGGGCCACGCGCAGGCGCACATCGCGGGCTTCATCGTTGCTGCAGGCGGGTGCATCCAGCCAGCGGCTGGTGTCGTCGCCAAAGATGCTGGTCACGCCAATCAGGTCGATGCGCAGCGGGCCCAGGCCATGCAGGCGCTCGCGCAGCACCTCGCCCGCCAGGCGGGCACGGGCCTCTGCGCGCGGGCCGGCGTAGGAGATTTCGCCCTCAGCAAACCAGCCCGATTCAAAACACACGTTGACCTTGAGCGTGGCGGGCCGCGCGTGGCCCTGCACGCCCTCCAGCCGCACCGCGTCAGCGCCCACCGTGGTCACGCGGGCGGTGGTGATGTCGGCCACCACATCGGGCGTGAGGTACGCCGCCGGGTCGTGCAGCTCGTACAGCAGCTGTTCCTTCACCGTGCGGTCGGTGATGCAGCCGCCCGTGCCCGGGGGCTTGGTGATGGTGCAGTGGCCGTCGGCGTCGATCTCGGCAATGGGGTAGCCCAGGTGCGCCAGGCCCGCCACCTCCTTATAGCCAGGGTCGGCAAAGTAGCCGCCTGTAACCTGCGCGCCGCATTCCAGCAGATGCCCGGCCATGGTGGCACGCGCCAGCCGGTCCCAGTCGTCCAATGCCCATCCGTAGTGCGCCAGCGCGGGGCCCAGCACCAGCGACGGGTCGGCCACACGGCCGCAGACCACGATGTCGGCGCCTGCGCGCAGCGCATCGGCAATGGCCTGCGCGCCGATGTAGGCGTTGGCGCTGACGATGGGCTCGGTGGGCATCGCGCTGCCCAGCGCCCCCTGCAGCAGCGCGCGGTGTTCGGGGCCGCTCAGGTCGTCGCCCTGCAGCACGGCAATGCGCGGGCGGGCCAGGCCCAGCTCGGCCGCCAGCGCGTGGATGCGACGCGCGGCACCGTGCGGGTTGGCCGCGCCAAAGTTGCTGACGATGCGCACGCCGTGCGCCAGGCACTGCGCCAGCACGGGGCGCAGCAGGTCCACCAGCAGGGGTTCATAACCTGCATCGGGGTCAGTGCGGCGCGCGAGCTGGGCCAGCGCCAGCGTGCGCTCGGCCAGCGTCTCGAAGATGAGCACCGCAGGCTGGCCGCTGGCGATGAGCGCCTGCACCACGGGCAGGGCCGCGTCGGTGCGGTCGCCCGAGAAGCCGGCGGCGCAGCCCACCAGCAGGTTGGTTTTTTGGTCGTTCGGCATGAATCCGTTGTCTCCTGACCGTGAATGTAGGAACATGGCTGTATTCTGTGAAATCGATTGTTACGATGAATCCATCTGAAAACCAGATGAATCACACCCACCCCGCATGAGCGCCCCCCACCTCTCCAGCCGCCAGCTCGATGCCTTCCTCGCGCTGGCCGAGCAGCGCAGCTTCACGCGCGCCGCCACGTTGTGCCATTTGTCGCAGCCCGCGTTCAGCGCCCTCATCCGCGCGCTGGAGGACGACCTGGGCCTGCGCCTGTTCGACCGCAGCACGCGGCATGTGGACCTCACGCCCGAGGGGCAGAACTTTCTGGAGTCGGCCCGCCGCATCCGCACCGAAATCACCAGCGCCCTGGCCGCCGTGCGCAGTGCCGCCACACTGCAGCGCGGGCGTGTGGCCGTGGCGCTGCTGCCGTCACTGGCCGCAGGCTGGCTGCCGGGCGTGCTGGCGCAGTACCGCACCGCTCACCCAGGCATCGAGATCGACATTGCCGATGTGCTGTCCGAGCCCTGCATCGACCGCGTGGCCAGCGGCCATGCCGACTTTGCACTGGCCGCCATCCGCGCCGACACGCCCGCGCTGCAAGCCGAGCCGTTTTGCAGCGACAACTTCTATCTGGTGTGCCCAGCCGACCACCCGCTGGCGCGCAGGCGCAAGGCCATCACCGCGCAGGACCTGGCCGCCTGGCCCTTCATCCACCTGGCGCGCACCAGCAGCGTGCGCCAGTACCTGGAGGCCGCCCTGCACCCGCAGGCCATGCACACGCTGATGGAGGTGGAGCAGCTCGCCACCGTGATGGGCATGGTGCGCGCGGGGCTGGGCATCAGCGTGGTGCCGGCGCTCACGCTGTTCCACTTTGACCAGCCGGGGCTGGTCACGCGGCCGCTGTCGCTGCCGGGGCTGACGCGGCAGATCTACCTGGTGCGGCGACGGGACGAGAGCCTGTCGGTGGCGGCGCAGGCGCTGTATGCGCTGGTGATGGCGCAGCGGCCTTGAGGCGGCCTGCCATCTGCTATCTATTCAATAGCTGCCAGGGCATATTGAATAAGCGCTTATCGGTCATCCGGCTCAAATTTTTGCAGCGATGGCGCCGCAGCACTCCATGCGCTGCTCAATCCGGATCACGGTCGCGCGCCAGCACCGCCAGCTCCTGGTGCAGCAGCAGTTCCACCTCCGCCGGTTCAAACTGGTCCTGCAGCAGCGGGATAGCAAAGCGGTATTCGCCGCCCTCGTGTTTGCGCAGCACATAGGCCAGCTGCAGGCGTGCCAGTGACTGGCGCAGGGCCTGCGCGTCGCCTGCGATGCCGTGGCTTTGCAGCAGCTGGGCCAGGGTGACCAGGCTGGACTGGCCCGCCTGGGCCGTGTGGTAGACCACGATGCGGTCCAGGCGGCAGGCGGCTTCGTCGTGGCTCAGGCGGCCCCAGCCGGCCAGTGCGTCCTGCACGGCCTGCGAGGCCAGGGCCTGGTCGAGATGGCGCTTTTCGATCACGCGTTCGCCGGGCAACAGCGCCTCCAGGCATTCCTGGCACAGGATGGCGACCAGGTTGGCGCGCTGGCCGCTGGCGTCTACCAGGCGGTTCACCAGGTGCTCGTTGTCAAAACCCAGCCGCAGCTTGCGCAGTGGCTCGGTGGCCAGTTCGCGGCAGGCATCGCGCTCCAGGCCGCCGATGGTCAGCACCTCGCCAAAGTTGCGCAGCGGGCTCTGGTAGTCCAGCACGGCGGTGGCGTACAGGTCCCAGAAGCCCGCGAGCATGAACCAGCAGCGGCCCTCTTCGCTGAGCGCGCGCAGGGTGGACAGTTGCACGTAGCCGTTGGCCGATTCGTCACGGAAGAACAGGTCGGCCTCGTCGATGAGCAGCACCAGGCGCTTGCCCTGGTACTGCGCCTGCAGGTGGTCCACGATGGCTTCGAGCGGTGTGTCGGCGGGCAGGCCAAACTGCAACGCCATGCGTGGCGCCAGGCGGTGGTCGCGCAGCGAGACGTAGTGACACACAGTGTGCGGGTGGCCCGCCATGCGGCGCTGCACGGCCTTGAGCAGGCTGCTTTTGCCCAGCTGGCGCCCACCCACCACCAGGTAGTTGGCGGGCTCGCGGTTGATGACGCGGGCCAGCAGTTGCGCACGGCCGAAGAAGGCGCCTTCGCGCGTGACACCGCCGCGCGTCTGGTAGGGCGAGATGCGGGTGATGCGCAGCTGCGCGGCCAGCAGGCGCAGCAGCACTTGCAGGGCGTCGCCACCAATCAGCCATTCGGTCTGGCTGGCGCTGTCGGCCATCACATGCAGGTTGGCGCGGTCTTGTGCGTGGGCGTGCAGCAGCGGCCAGGGGGTGTCCACGCTGTGCTCGCTCAGGATCAACAGCACATCGCTGCCGGTCTGCACGGCGCGCAGCTGGCGCAGCACGGTGGCTTCGTCGATGCCGTGCGTGGGCACAAAGACCAGGCAACGGTCCAGCGACACGGGCAGGTCGGGCGGGAACGACCACTCAAACACCGCACCGGGCAGCGCCCAGTCGGTGCTGGGCTGGCAGCGGGCGGACACGCGTTCGGCCAGCGCGCGGGCCAGGGCCGGGGGGCGCTCGCTGCCCGTGGCCTGGGCGCAGGCCACCGCGCGGCGCCAGTCCACCAGGCGAATGTCGGCGGCCTGCAGCGTGGGTTCCAGCCGCCGCAGCCAGCGCAGCAGCCGGTCGATGTGCGGCAGTCGCGCCAGCGGCGTGCGGCGCAGGCGCGCAGGGCGCAGCTGGCCCGCACCGATGAGCGGGTGGCGCACCACCCACAGCACGGCCCCCACCCCAAAGATCACTGCGCACCATGCAATCAGCGAGCGCATCCAGCCGAAGGGGTCGGCGTCCGGCACCGGCTTGGCGGGCTCGAAATCGTCGGTGCTGCCTTGCTGGCAGTTGATGGGCAGGTAGCCCTGCGGGATGGGCGGGTTGCCGGGGCGGCAGGTCCAGGTGTGGGTGCCGGGCTGCAGCTCCACCACCACCTGCGTGCCCGCCAGCTTGCCAAATTCGGGGTTGTGGGCAATGTCGGCCTGCAGCACATTGGGGCGCGGGGAAGTAACGCGCAGCTGCGGGTTGGCAATGGGCGGCGCGTACTTCTGAATGTCCGTGGGCCAGGCATCCAGCTCGTAGCGGGCGTTGACCATCGCCACACGCCACTGCACAAGCTCGCCCCACAGCGGCCCCACATTCATCGCCGCCATGAACCTGCCCCGCGTGGCCGGGTTGTGCTGGGGCGTGAACACGGCGCTGGCCACAAACAGCGTGACCAGCGCAATGACCACGGCGCGCACCACGGGCCGGGACAGCCAGGGCGTCAGTCGGCCGAGCATGAATCCAGCACCATCCAGCCGGCCTCGCGCACCGTGGGGCTGCGCCAGTGCAGCCGCGCTGCGTCCCCCACGCCGCGCGCAAGTATGAGGTTGCCCCAGAACAGGCTGCGCAGGTCGTCGTCCTGCAGGTAGGGCCGTGCGCGGCCGAGGTCGTCCGCGCCCAGCAACTGCTGCAGGCGCGCCCGGCTGGCTGGCACCTGCGCCAGCGGCAGAAACGTTTGCCACAGGCGCGGGCTGCTGGCCAGGTGGGTGCGCAAGGCGCTGAAGGCGGGCTGGCCTTCGTGCAGGCTGGCACCCGCGCCGGGGTGGTCCACCAGCCATTGCAGGCCTTCTTCAAACAACGCGGGATGGCCGCCGCTCAGGGCCTGCAGTGCAGCCACCACCGGCTCGGACCAGGGCTGCTCGGGCCAGCGGTGGCGGGCCAGTTGCAGCAGGTCGGCAAGCGACGGGTCGGGCCAGTGGTGGACCTGGGCGATGTTGAGCAGCGACAGGTCGCCACTGCGGTACTTGAGGTCGGCCAGCGCCTGCCCTCCGCACAGCAGCAGGTGCAGGCGGCCGCTGTGCATTTCGCTCAGGCTGCGCAAAATGCCCGCCAGGGTTTCGCGCAGCGCGGGCGTGCCCTGCTCGAATCGGCTGACCAGGCAGAAGATGCGCTCGCCCGCCAGCAGGCGGCGCTCCAGCGCGGATTCAAACTCGTAGTCCGACGCCACATCGCCCAGCCCGCATTGGCGGCCGATGGCCGCGAAGTATTCGGCAGGCACCGTGCTCACGCTGTAGGGCGGCTGGATGTGCAGCACCGAGCCTTCGCCGTATTGCGCGCGGGCGCGCTGCAGCAGCTCGTGCCGGAACGGCGGCTGCCCCCAGTGCGCGGGCGACAACAGCAGCGAGATGGGGTATGGCACCGCCTGGGCCAGTTGCGCAAACACCTTGTCCTGGAACGCGGCAAACGGCTGCGCACCGGTGGATTCGGCCTGCAGGGGAAATTCTGGCGCAAACCCTGCGGCGCTGAGCAGGCGGTTGGCCTCACTCTCCGTCAGGCGCAGGTACCGGGTGCAGGCCACCAGCTTGTCGCGCGAGCGCGGGTTGGGCACCGAGATGCCGTTGCGCCAGTTGTTGACGGCCTCACGGCTCAGGCCAATTTCGGTGGCCACGCCGGAGGCGCTGGCGCGGATGCGGCGCATGTAGACCGACAGAAGATCGGCAAAGGAATCGGGGGACATGGAGTTGTGGACTAACGAAGGCGGGTACACCGAGCCAAAACCAAGGGCTGCGAAAAACATGGGGATGGTGGGCAGGCATTGTCAGCCTTGCCAGACCACCGCCATCCCACTGCGCACTGCGGATGCACTACGCCAGGCGCTGCACCATGGGCCAGGCCTTGTAGCTGGCGAGGCCACAGGCCGTGAGTACCGGGCTGTACAGCACAATGGCGCCGACCACCGACATCAGCCAGCCGGGCTCCTCGTACTCTTCAGCCTCGGCTGTCGCGCCCTCCTTCAAGGGCTCCTTGCTGCGCCCCTCTTCTTGGCCCTCGCCCGAATCGCCGGTCATCTCCTGCACCAGCATCACGGCCACCACCAGCAGCGAGACGGCCAGCAGCGCCAGGTAGCCGTATTGCAGCGCGGGCTGCGTGAGCGGGTAGAAGTAGCCCGCCAGCAGAGCGGCCGGGGCCAGAAAGAACACGTGCATCATGAGCCGATACCAGGGAATGCCGTCCGTCGGCCTTTCCAGCGCCCCCATGACCATGCGGTAGGTCAGCGCCCCCAGCACAAAGATCACCCCACCCCACCATTCAATTTGCGTCAGCATGTTGTTGTTCTCCTGAGATGCTTTTACTGCGCTGCCACCACCGTGGCGGGGCCATCGTCGCCAGGCGGGGCGGCGTCATCGTCTCCGTCGTCCCCGCGCAGCGCCTTGTGTTCGGTGGCCATGTAGTACAGCGGCAGCGCCACGGCCAGCACCAGCCCCAGGCACATCCACAGCCAGAAGCCCTTGAACAGCAGCACGGTGACCACCGTGAAGACCACTGCGTGCACCAGCCCCTTGAGCCCGGCGCGCAACAGCAGCACGGCCATCAGGCCCTGCACGGGCGACTTGCCGCCTTTGCCCATCGCCTTCGCCATCTCGACAAACGCTTCGGCCGCCTCCTGGGCCTCGAGCTTGCGCTTTTCTTCCTGCTGGCGCAGCTTGGCCACGGCCAGCGGCTTGGCCGGGTCTTTGGAACAGGCGTAGCGGTCTTCGGCCTCCCCGTCCTGCCCTTCGCCGTCCTGCTGCGCGGGCTCCACCACAGCGCGCCACTGCGGGTTGGCGTCCATGAACACCCGGCGGGACACCCACTGGCCCCGGTCAAAGTGCATGCGTTCGGTTTCACCGACCTGGTCGTAGAACACCTCCAGCACCGAAGCCCGCAGGCCGTGGGCAAACAGGGTCTCCAACGCGCGCAGCGGCAGGTCGTCGTGCGTGCCGGTGTCGAACCGCAGCGTGAGGTGACCGGGTTCGGCGACCGCCTCCTGGTTGAACCATTGGGCATCCCACAGCGCATCGAGATCGGCGCCGCCGAGCTTGTCGGCCCAGCGCCGTGCCTGCTCGGTGTTGCCCGTGGCAAGGTACTGGTAGACCAACTGGCCCATCTTGAGCTTGATCGGATCTTCGAAGAAGAGGTGCAGGGTATGGGTGTTTTGCGACATGGCTCTGGGGATGGGGTGGGTCCGTGTGAAAGTGCACGAATTGTTACCGCCCGATCAGGACCTGTCCCTCGCGACGTTGTCCACCCCCCACACCCTGTGCACTGGACAGGATGTCAACCGCCCACACCACCCAAGCCGCCCACGCCGCCCGCAGGTACGGCGCACCGGGCGCGCTCAGCCCTGTGTGCGCTGGGCCTGTAGGCGCGCCCGCGTGCGCAGCGCCACGTCCTTCACCCAGGGTTGGGCAGCCCAGTGGCGCTGGGCAAAGGCCTGTATCTGATCGGCATACGCCAGCGATGCGCCGATCACATCTTGTCCCTGCAGGAACATGCTCTGGTGCCGGTCGGACAGCACAAACTGCGCGCTGTGCCCCGCGCTGCGCACCATGCGCTGCTGCACATCGATGGTAATTGCCAGGGGGCCCTGCACCTGCGCAGCCTGCGCCTTGAAGGCCTGCACATCCGCCTCGGAAACCATGGCCAGCAGCAGGCGGTTGTTGAGCGCATTGGAGTAGAAGATTTCGCCAAAGCTCGACGCCACCACGGCCCTGAAGCCGTACTGCTGCATGCCCCACACCGCGTGCTCGCGGCTGGAGCCGCAGCCATAGTTGGAGCCCGCGATGAGCACATCCACACCCTGGAAAGCCGCCTGGTTGAGGACGAAATCCGGGCGTGGCAATCCTTCCCCGTCAAACCGCAGGTCGTAAAACAGACCGGGAGCCAGGCCCGACTTGTCGATGCCGCGCAAGAACTGCTTGGGCATGATCTGGTCGGTGTCGAGGTTGGCAATGTCGAGCAGGGCCGCCTGGCCGTGCACGATAGTGTGGTGATCGGCGCTCATGCTGGCACCTCCAGGGTACGGACGTCGGTGATGCAACCGGTGACGGCGGCTGCTGCAGCCATGGCCGGGCTCACCAGGTGGGTGATGGCGCCCCGGCCCTGGCGGCCTTCGAAATTGCGGTTGGTGGTGGATGCGCAGCGCTGGCCGGGGGCGAGCACGTCGTCGTTCATGGCCAGGCACATGGAGCAGCCGGGCTGGCGCCACTCAAAGCCTGCAGCCACCAGGCGCTCGGCAATGCCCTCCGCCTCGGCCTGGGCCTTCACTGCGCCGGAGCCGGGCACCACCATGGCGCGCACGCCGTGGGCCACGTGGCGGCTGCCCACAATGCGGTCCACCTCGCGCAGGTCTTCGATGCGCGCATTGGTGCAGGAGCCGATGAAAACATGCTGCACGGGCACACCCTGCAAGGACTGTCCGGCGACGAGCCCGGTGTAGCGCAGCGCTTGCTCGGCGCTGCTGCGCTGCACGGCATCGGCCAGTTCTTCGGGACGGGGAACCGTGGCGTTGATGGCCATGGCCTGGTCGGGGCTGGTGCCCCAGGTGACGAACGGGGCGACGTCAGCCGCGTCAAACACATGTTCCGCATCGAATGCAGCGCCCTCATCACTGTGCAGGGTGGCCCAGTGCGCCAGTGCCTGCGCGCGCACGTCGCGCGCAATGTCGGGGGCCTTGGCCAGCACGTAGTCAATGGCGGTGGCGTCGGGTGCGATCAGTGCGCCGCGCGCTCCCGCCTCCACGGCCATGTTGCACAGCGTGAAGCGCGCCTCCACCGACAGCGCGCCAATGGCGCTGCCGCAGAACTCCACCACATAGCCGCGTGCGCCCTGCGCACCGATGCGGCTGATGACCATGAGGATCAGGTCCTTGGCCGTGGTGCCAGTGGGCAGCACGCCGTCCACGCGGATGCGCATGTCTTTGGCCAGGCGGTAGACCAGCGTCTGGGTGGCCAGCACATGCTCGACCTCCGAGGTTCCGATGCCAAAACCCAAGGCACCCAGTGCCCCGTAGGTGGTGGTGTGGCTGTCGCCGCAGATGATGACCATGCCCGGGCGCACCATGCCGTGTTCGGGCGCGATCACGTGCTCGATGCCCTGCAACGGGTCGTTGGTGTCGAACAGTGGGATGCCGTGGCGGTCGCAGTTGGCCTTGAGGTTGGTGGCCTGCAGGGCCGAGGGCGGGTCCTGGATGGTGCGCCAGCGCACCGGGTGCGTGGGGATGATGTGGCTCACCACCGCCACGTTCTGCCCCGGCACGGGCACGCCGCGCCCGGCCTCGTGCAGGCCAGCGAAGGCCTGGGGGCTGGTGTATTCGTTCATCAGGTGCAGGTCGCAGAACAGCAGAACGTTCTGTTCGTCCAGAACGGCCACGGTGTGCGATGCCACCAGCTTCTGGTAGAGCGTTGAGGGAGTGGTCATGGTCAGCGTCGGGGGTTGTCGTTGGGTGCGGCCTTACCGGTCGGCCAGCAGGAAGGGCAGCGCCGCGTCGAGCAGCGCATCAGGGGCCTCCTCGGCGATGTAGTGGCCGCAAGGCAGTGCATGGCCGCGCACGTCGGCCGCCACGCGCTGCCACTCGGCCAGGGGCTGGAAGCACTGGTGCACCACGCCCTGCTCGCCCCACAGCGCCAGCAAGGGCATGGGCAACTGGCGGCCCGCATCGCGGTCGGCACGGTCGTGCACCAGGTCGATGCCCGCAGAGGCGCGGTAGTCCTCGCAGATGCCATGGGCCGTGCCGGGCAATGCCAGGCAGCGCACGTACTCGGCCAATGCCCGCGCATCGAACGGGGCCAGACCCGCACTGCGCCGACCCATCACGTCGCGCACATAGGCTGCGGGGTCGGCCTCGATCAGGCGTTCGGGCAGCGGCGCGGGCTGGATCAGGAAGAACCAGTGCCAGTAGGCGCGGGCGAAGGCATTGCTGGTTTGCTCGTACATGGCCAAGGTGGGCGCTATGTCCAGCAGCACCATGCGCTGCACGGCCGCCGGGTGGTCGGCCGCCAGGCGGTGCGCCACGCGGGCGCCCCTGTCGTGGGCCAGCACGGTGAAGCGCGGGTGGCCCAGGTGGTGCATCACAGCCAGCATGTCGGCGGCCATGGTGCGTTTGCTGTAGAGCAGGTGCTCCGCGTCGCCCTCGGGCTTCGCCGAATCGCCATACCCGCGCAGGTCCGCCAGTACCAGCGTGAAATGCTGCGCCAGCTTTGGCGCCACCTTGTGCCAGATGGCCGAGGTCTGCGGGTGCCCGTGCAGCAGCAGCAAGGCAGGGCCTGTGCCGCCCACCAGCGTGTGGATGTGCTGGCCGTCGGGCGTGGGCACGCGGCGGGCGGTGAAGCCGGGGAAAAGCGGGGTCGTCGTGGTCGTGGTCATGGGTGTCGGTGGGTAGTGCAGCGCAGGCGTGTTCACTCTGCCGTGATGCCCCGCTCCTTGATGAGCTTGGCCCATTGCGGCATTTCCTGCTCCAGCCGGGCGCGGGCCTGCTCTGGCGTCGAAGGCGTCGGGTCGAAGCCATCCCTGGCCATGCGTTCTCTCAGGGCGGGGGCGTTGAGTGCCTGGTTCAGGCTGGTGTTGAGCTTATCGATGACTGGCTTGGGTGTGCCGGCCGGCGCAAACACGATGAACCAGGTTTCAAACGTGTAGCCCGGCAGGCCAGCCTCGGCAATGGTGGGCACATCGGGCATCAGTGGTGAACGCTTCGTGCCCGTGACGCCCAATGCGCGCAGCTTGCCCGCCTGCACATGCGGCTGCGCTGCAGACAGCACCGGGAAGCTCATGGCCACCTGGCCGGACATGGTGTCGATCATGGCCGGGCCGCCGCCACGGTAGGGGATGTGCACGATGGGCGTGCCTGCCACGGCCTTGAACAGCTCGGCTGACATGTGGAAGGTGCTGCCCGCCCCCGCTGAACCATAGGAGTATTGCCCCGGCTTGGCCTTGAGCAGGGCCACCAGTTCCTTGACGTTCTTGGCTGGCAACGCGTTGTTGACCACCAGCACATGCTGCGAACTGGCCACCATGCCGATGGGCGCCAGGTCCTTCAGAGTGTCGTAGGGCATCTTGGCCGTCAGGCTGGGGTTGATGGCCAGGGACACGGTCTGCAGGCCGATGGTGTAACCGTCCGGTGCGGACTTGGCCACCATGTCCACGCCGATGTTGCCGCCCGCGCCGCCCTTGTTCTCGATGAACAGCGAGCCGCCCAGGGCCTTGCCCCATTCGTCGGTGATCAGGCGGGCCGCAATGTCCGCGCTACCGCCGGGTGCATAGGGCACCACGAGCTTGATGGCCTTGGCGGGGTATGCCTGGGCCCATGCGCCAGCGGCGGCGGACAAGGCCAGTGCGGCCGTGGCCACGACGCGCCATGTTCGTAACCGCCGGGGATGGGATGTGTTCATGGGTTTGTCTCCTGCAAGGTTCTTGTGTTGTGTTGCAGTGGCATCTTATGAGTGAGCAGGATTCACATAAAGTCATTCAAAATTACTTCATTCGTAAATCAAGCACACTAATCAACCACAAGCCCATGGACGCTTTTTCAGACTTGCGGTTCTTTGCACTGCTGATGAAGGAAGGGAGCCTCGCGGCTGCCGCCCAGCAGATGGGCATCACTCCGCCGGCCGCCAGCAGGCGCCTTGCGCAGCTGGAACGGCGGCTGGGCGTGCGGCTGCTGCGCCGCACCACACGACGCATGAGCCTGACGCCCGAGGGTGAGACCTACCTGCTCGACGGCGCGCGCATCCTCGGCGACCTGGATGCGCTGGAGCGCACCGTGGCTGGCGCGCGCAGTTCGCCACGCGGGCTCATCAAGCTGGCAGCCACGCTGGGTTTTGGCCGAATGCACATTGCCCCCGCCCTGTCGGCGTTTGCACGCGCCTACCCCGAGGTGGAGGTGCAGCTGCACCTGACCGACCGGCCCGTGAATCTGGTGGAACAAGGCTTTGACGCCGCCGTGCGATTTGGTGACCTGCCGGACTCACGCCTCACGGCTCGCAAACTGCTCGCCAACCGGCGTGTGCTGTGCGCATCGCCCACCTACCTTGCCCAGGCAGGCGAGCCCGTGCAACCAGCAGACCTGCTGGCCCACCAGTGCATCGTGATCCGCGAAAGCGACGAGACCTACGGCACCTGGCATCTGCGCCAGGGCGAGCGCCAGGAGACGGTGAAGGTGCGCGGCATGCTGAGCACCAACGATGGCGCAGCTGCCACCACCTGGGCGCTGGAGGGCCACGGCGTGCTGATGCGATCCGAATGGGACGTGGCGGTCCACCTTTCTGCAGGCCGCTTGCTGCGCGTGCTGCCAACATGGTCGCTGCCGGCGGCCGATGTGACGCTGGTCTACCCCACACGCAGCGATCTGTCGGCCAAGATGCGCGCGCTGACGGACTTCCTGCGGGAGTGGTTCTCGGCACCGCCGCACGCATGAAGGCCCGCAGGCTGAAGTCATCGCACGGGCCACGGCTTGAGATTTCTGCGGATGTGCCGATAACACAGCATGCAGATCTCAAGTGCAACCCCTTCGACGGGCACAGCGTCCAGCGCCAGTGCAGCCAGCAACATCAACAAGCTGCAAAAACGGATGCGCGAACTGACCGACGAACTGCGCAACGTCGCCGGACAGGACATAGAGCCCAAGGCCAAGCAGGAGAAGGTCAAACTGCTGCAGGCCCAGATCCAGATGGTGCAGCAACAGATAGCAGCCATCCAGCGCCAGATGCAGCAAGAGCAGATGGACCGAGCCCAGGCACAGCAACAGGCCAAGGCCAGCCAGCAGCCACGATCCACCCCGGTGAACAAGCCGCAGAGCCTGCCGGGGTTGGGAGAGTCGGTCGATACCTTTGCTTAGTGCTCTGGCACTGCGCGAGGACATGCTGCGGAGCGTGCAGTCTCACGCAGTTTTGAATAACGGCTAGGGCCTGTTCACCAGGGTCAGCGTGGCAAACGGCAGGTGGTGCATCAGCTCGCGCAACACCAGCAGCGTGCCCGCAAAGACAGGATCCTCCGGCAGGCCTTCGTGTGCGGCGGGCCGCCCTTCGGCCACAGCGGCCAGGCGGTTGAAGAGACGCTCCATGGTCTCCAGCGTCAGCACGCGCTGGGCCCCCGGCGGCACGCCCGCCAAGGTGGCTAGGTCATGCAACGCCGCATCTGCAGACCACGGGGCCCACACCTGCCCGCCGGGCAACAGGCCTTGCAGTTGCTGGTGGCCCACATGGACCTCATCCTCCACTGCGGCAATGGCGTTCTCCAGTTCCAGAGGTGTGGGCACGGCATGGCGGAAAAACTGGCGCGCCGTACGCTCGTCACCCAGCGGCAGACTCAGCCGCACGGACGGCATGGGGGTATCTGCCCCCGCAGCCCAGAGCACCTGGTGAGGCCCCAGGTGCAAGCCACAGCTCCATGCACCCGGCAGGCCGTTGCGCCGCGCCTGCTGGTAGCTGCGTGTGGCCGGGTCGTCGGCAGCAAGACTGTGTTGCTGCGCCTGTGCCGAGGCGGCAGGGAGCGCAGAAAGGGATGGAGAGCTGGGATGGTTCACGGGACCTCCTTGACAACATAACGGCCGAACGCGGGAGGGGTGGAGAGGCCCCACTGCCGTTGCCCTGCAGCACTCTAACCCCGCACGGGGCAGGCTGCATGCATACATCGATGACAACGCACAGGACATGCCACACGCGGGCTGCTCAATGCCCACGCTACGGCGACAACGACCGGACAGGGACACCAGACCCGCCACACCGCCGACACCGGGCGCCAGCGCCTTCCTACACCGGGCGCATTCCACGGTCCCTACAGTCGGTTGCGAGGAGAAGGGCACAGCCAGCGCGCTGGCCCCACCACCAGAACCCACCCACAGGAGAACCCGCCATGCAAGCCATCCGCACCGCACCTCGCCGCTCCCCCTGGCCGCTCATCATGGGCGCGGCTGCGTTGATGGGCGTGCTGGTGCTGTCAGCGTGCTCGACGCCACGCACACCGGATGGCGTGCAACCCGTCACGGGCTTTGACGTGGACCGGTATGCAGGGCACTGGCACGA
Source organism: Acidovorax sp. ACV02 (assembly GCF_014851475.1). Taxonomy (NCBI): domain Bacteria; kingdom Pseudomonadati; phylum Pseudomonadota; class Betaproteobacteria; order Burkholderiales; family Comamonadaceae; genus Acidovorax; species Acidovorax sp. ACV02. Next base: position 78,340 of record NZ_JACUZU010000008.1, on the reverse strand, counting down.
GCTGGCGCGCATTGAAAACTCGTTTGAGCGGGGGCTGACCCAGGCCAGCGCCACGTACAGCCGCAACGCGGACAACACCATCAAGGTGGTGAACCGAGGGTACGACCCGGTGCGCAAGCAGTGGAGAGAGGCTGAAGGCCGGGCAGAGTTTGTGGACAGCCCAGACCGGGCCGCACTCAAGGTGTCGTTCTTCGGACCGTTCTATGGCGGCTACAACGTGGTGGCGCTGGACGAAAACTACCAGTGGGCGATGGTAGTGGGCTCCAGCACCGACTACCTGTGGGTACTGTCACGCACACCCACCCTGCCCTGGCATGTGCGCGAACACCTCATGGAGCGCGCGAAGGCCCTGGGAGTGGACGTGAGCAAGATCGTCTGGGCGCAACCCGGTGCAGAGCAACATGCGCGCCGGGTGGCGGTCAGGACCTGATGACAGCGCAGCGGGGCCTGAAGGCTTGCGGCGCCCAGTGAACAGCTCGGCGCCGACGACACCAGATAATCAAAATTGATAGCAACCGGCGCATGTTGCACTAGCGCCTGCGGCAGATTTGGCCTGAAACTCACCCACCAGGCACTGTGGCGGCAGCTACCAGCCGCTGGGTGTACGGGTGCTGGGGGGCATCCAGCACATCGGCCACGCTGCCACTTTCTAGCACCGCGCCGTCCTTCATCACCACCACATCGTGCGCCATGGCGCGGATCACGTCCACGTCGTGGGTGATGAGCAGGTAGCTCAGGCCCTTTTCTTTTTGCAGGCGCTGCAGCAGGCCCAGCACCTGCTGCTGGATGGTCACATCGAGCGCGCTGGTGGGCTCGTCCAGCACCAGCACCTGGGGCTGCACGATCAGGGCACGCGCAATGGCCAGCCGCTGGCGCTGGCCGCCGGAGAATTCGTGCGGGTAACGCTCGAGCAAACGCGGGTACTGAGTCTCGGCCAGGCCCACCTCGTCCAGCGCGGCCTCGACGCGCACGCGGCGCTGGGCCACGGTCAGTGTGGGCTCGTGCACCTTCAGGCCCTCGCCCACGATCTCTTCGACTGTGAGACGCGGTGACAGCGATGAGAACGGGTCCTGGAACACCACCTGCACCCGGCAGCGCAGCTGCTGGTTGGCAGGGGTGTTGCGCGTGGCGGGCTGTTGCCACGCCTTCCCTCCCACCTGCAACTCACCTGCGTATGGCAGCAGCCCCAGGATGGCCTGTGCCAGCGTGGACTTGCCCGAGCCGGATTCGCCCACTACGCCCAGCGTCTGGCCGGGCAGCAGTTGCAGCGTGGCGCCTTGCACGGCCACAAACTCACCTTTTTTGAACCAGCCCCTGATGCCGGGCAATGGCGTGGGGTAAACCACGCGCAGATCCTGCGTCTGCACCACCAGCGCAGTGCCTGCGGGTGGGTCGGCCTCGACCACATCGCGGCGCGGCTGGCTGGCGATCAGACGGCGGGTGTAGGCATGCTGGGGCGCGCCGAACACGTCGGCCACAGGGCCCTGCTCTACCAGCACCCCCTGCTCCATCACGGCCACACGGTCGGCAAAGCGGCGCACCAGGTTCAGGTCGTGCGTGATCAGCAGCACCGCCATGCCGGTCTGGCGCTGCAAGTCGCTCAGCAGGTCCAGGATCTGGCCCCGCAAGGTCACGTCCAGTGCGGTGGTGGGCTCGTCGGCCAGCAAGAGCTTCGGCGCGCTGGCCAGGGCCATGGCGATCATGGCGCGCTGGCGCTGGCCGCCCGAGAGCTGGTGTGGAAAGCTGTTGGCGCGGCGCGCGGGCTCGGGGATGCCGGTTTGCGCCAGCAGCTCGATGGCGGCTTGCGCGCACTGGGCGCCGGTGAGCCCCTTCTTGAGCAACAGGATTTCGGCGATCTGCTGGCCTATCGTCATCAGCGGGTTGAGCGCGGTCATGGGCTCCTGGAACACCATGGCGATGTCGCCGCCGCGCACGCCGCGCATCTCGCGCTCGGTCATCGCCAGAAGGTCGCCCCGCCCTTGCAGCAGGGCCTGGCCGGTGATGGCGGCATTGCCCGCCAACCGCAGCAGGCTCAACGCCGTGATGGTCTTGCCCGAGCCGGACTCGCCCACCAGTGCCAGCTTTTCGCCCGCAGCCAACGTGAAGTTGACGCCGCGCACCACCTCTTTGGATCCAAAGCGCACATGCAGGTCGTGGACTTCGAGCAGCGCGGGTTTCATGCTGGATGCCGTCATGGTTACAGATCCGCCTTTCTGGGGTCCAGCGCATCGCGCAGCGCGTCTCCCATGAAGGTCAGCAACAACAAGGTGACCACCAGCACGCCGAAGGTGGACAACGATATCCACCACGCATCAATGCTGTTCTTGCCCTGGCTGAGCAACTCGCCCAGCGAGGGCGTGCCGGGCGGCACGCCCAGGCCCAGAAAATCCAGCGATGTGAGCGCCAGGATGGCCCCGCTCATGCGGAAGGGCAAGAACGTGACCACGGGCGTCAAGCTGTTGGGCAGGATGTGGCGCCAGATGATCTGGGCATTGCTCACCCCCAGGGCGCGCGCCGCCTTCACATAGTCGAGCTGGCGGTTGCGCAAGAACTCGGCCCGCACATAGTCCGACAGCCCCATCCAGCCAAACAGGCTCAGCAAGATGAGCAGCAGCGCGATGCTGGGCGCGAATACCGCGCTGAAGATGATGAGCAGATACAGCTCGGGCATGGAGCCCCAGATTTCGATGAAGCGCTGAAACGCCAGGTCGGTCTTGCCGCCAAAAAATCCCTGGATGGCGCCGGTGAGCATGCCCAGCAACACGCCTGTGATGGTGAGCGCCAGACCAAACAGCACACTCACACGGAATCCGTACAGCAGCTGCGCCAGCAGGTCACGTCCGCGGTCGTCCGTACCCAGCCAGTTGTCTGACGTGGGCGCCGAGGGGTTGGGTGCCTTGGCGAAGTAATTGAGCGTGTTGGGGCCGTAGGGGTTCAAGGTGTAAAGCGCCCAGTTGCTGCCAGCAGAGAGGCGCTCCTTGATGAAGGGGTCCAGGTAATCAGTTGGTGTCTCGAAGTCTCCGCCGAAGGTCTTTTCGGGGTAGTCCTTGAGCATGGGGAAGTAGGTTTGCCCCTCGTAGCGCACGACAAGAGGCTTGTCGTTGCTGACCAGCTCGGCACACAGGCTCACCAGCACCAGGGCGCAGAAGATCAGCAGGCTCCAGTACCCCAGGCGATTGCGCTTGAAGCGCAGCCACGCGCGGCGGGAGGGTGAGAGCGAAGGCGATGCGGGAGCAGAACTCATCAGGGCCATGGGTCCGTTCGGGCTAGTCAAACTTCACGCGCGGGTCCACCCACACATAACAAAGGTCGCTGACAAGCTTGGTGACCAGCCCGATCAGCGTGAACAAATACAGCGTTCCCAGCACCACGGGGTAGTCGCGGCGGATCACGCTCTCGTAGCTGAGCAGGCCCAGGCCATCGAGCGAGAACAGGGTTTCGATGAGCAGCGAGCCCGCAAAGAAGGCTCCGATGAAGGCAGCGGGAAACCCGGTGATGATGGGGATGAGCGCGTTGCGGAACACATGCTTCCACAGCACCTGCCGCTCGCTCAGGCCCTTGGCACGGGCCGTCAGCACGTACTGCTTGCGGATCTCTTCGAGGAACGCGTTCTTGGTCAGCATGGCCGTCACGGCAAAGCTGCCCAGCACCATGGCGATGACCGGCAGCGTGATGTGCCACAGATAGTCCACGATGCGCGCACCCCAGGACAGCTCGTCCCAGTTGGCCGAAGTGAGCCCCCGCAGCGGAAACCACTGCAGCTGCCCGCCAAAGATGACCAGCAACGCCACACCCAGCACAAAGCCCGGAATGGCGTAGCCCAGCAGGATGAGCAGCGTGGTCACCAGGTCAAACCGCGACCCGGCCCGCACCGCCTTGGCCACGCCCAACGGCACGGCGACGAGGTAGCTGATGAAGAAGGTCCAGAGGCCCAGGCTGATGGAGACGGGGAGCTTTTCACGGACAAGGTCCCAGACGGCTTTTCGTTGATAGAAACTCTGCCCCAGGTCAAACCGTGCAAACGACCACAGCATTTGCGCGAAGCGCTCATGCGCGGGCTTGTCGAACCCGTACAGCGCCTTAATTTCCTCAAGTTGCTTAGGGCTCAACCCTTGGCGGCCACGGTAATCCCCTCCCGCCCCTGAACTCGGCGAAGCGCCCTCCCCACCAGAAGAGCGCCCCTGCAACTGCGACACCAGTTGCTCCACCGGCCCGCCTGGCACAAACTGGATGACCACAAACGTCAGCAGCAGCACCCCCAGCAACGTGGGCACCATCAACAAGATGCGTTTGAGTATGTAGCTGAACATGCTGTGAGACCCTAGCGGTTGGTTGGCGAAGCCCACCACGTGGCGGCAGCCCAAGAGTCCGGCTGGTAATAGGGGGGAATTGTCGGGGGCAGTACAAAACCTGCGGGCCGATAGCCTACAAAAAACTCATCGCTATACCACTGCGGGATCGAGTAGTAGCCGTGCGACAAAACGCGATCAAGCGCGCGCATCGCGGCAGACACGTCAGCTTTGGTCTTGGCTGAGAGCACTGAGCGAATCAGGCTGTCCACCGCAGGATCTGCAATCCCCCACATATTGGCTGAGCCAGGCGTCACGGCGGCTTTGGAGCCAAAGTACTCAAAAAGATCGCTGCCTGGAGAATTTCGCCCAGGAATGCGAAGGCTGCCCAGCTCGAATTCAAACTCATCCATTCGCTGCTGATAGAGAGCCCCATCGACATTGCGTATCTTTAGATTGATACCCAGCTTTTTCAATGCAATCTGCATGGGACTGACCAGCCGCACCGAGGATGGCTGTGCGTTCAGGTACTCCATCTCGAACGCCTCACCTTGCGCGTTTCTCAAGGCTCCATCACGGTAGACCCACCCGGCCTCCGCAAGCAACTGTTTGGCTTGGCGCAGGTTGTCCCGCAAGCTAGATGGAGGCAGAGTGCTGGGTGATCGCAAAGCTGGGCCAAAAACATCGGGGGTTAACTTGTCGCGCAACGGCTCTAGCAAAGCCATTTCCGCAGGCCCCGGCAACCCAGACGCGTGGAAGTCACTGTTCGGAAAATACCCCTCCACCCGCTTGTACAAGCCATAAAACATCTGTCGATTGAGCCATTCGAAATCCATCGTTAAAGCAATGGCCTTGCGAACTCGAATGTCCTTGAACTTGGGATCTCGCAGGTTGAATGTGTAGCCCTGAAAGTCACCAGGGTTGCGGTGCTCGAAAACCTGCTTCTTGACTGCTCCAGAGTCGAACGCTTTGCCTTTGTATTGACGCGCCCAGTTTTTAGAAATGAATTCCCGCTTCAAGTCATATTCGCCCGCTTTGAGCCCTTCAAAGCGGCTGGTTTCATCGAGGTAAAGCTTGTAGGTAATTCGGTCGAAGTTATATTGCCCTTTACGCACCGGCAAAGCAGCACCCCAATAACTTTTGTCACGAACATAAGTAATATCGCGCCCCAATTGAGCACTGGATGGCCGATAAGGTCCCGATGCAATCGGTAATTCTGTGATGACAGCATCAAAAGGTTTTCCAGCCCCCCACTTCCGACTGAAGACCGGCACACTTCCCGCCAGCAGCGGGAGTTCTCGATTGGAACTTGCGAATTCAAATTTGACCAAGCGCTCATCCAACGCTCGGACCATCTTGATATCCCCAAAGATCGTCTTGAACTGCGGCGATGCCTGCTTGCTCATCAGGGTGTTGAAAGAATGGACCACATCGGCGGCCATCACTGCGGACCCATCGCTGAATCGCGCTTCCTTGCGAATGCGGAAGGTTGCTGACAGGCCATCCGACGGCACCTCCACATCTTCTGCGAGCAAGCCATACCCTGTAGATGGCTCCTCCGAATTACCGGTCAATAAGGACTCGAAAACCAAATCCAACATCCCTGCAGGCGGGGTTCCTTTCAAAGTGAACGGATTGAATTTGTCGAAGTTGGTGACCGCGATGGGCGGGACCAAGCGTATCTCGCCTCCCTTCGGAGCGTCGGGATTGACATAGTCAAAATGGGTAAAGTCAGGCGGGTACTTCACGTCGCCAAACTGTGAATAAGCATGTGCGGCCCAAGAGGTTGGGCCAACAACAATGCCACACACAGCACACAGCACCGTGCGGGCCCAGCGAGAACAGACTGCTACAAGGCGCATGCGACAATTCTGCACTACGTTCGCAGGGGCTTGCAGCCAAAGCCGCATATCCACATGCACCGGGCGCCAAGCCTGCATTCCGCTATTCCACAAGGAGATTTCACATGGGTTTTCTGACCGGCAAGAAGCTGCTCATCACGGGCGTGCTGTCCAACCGCTCCATCGCCTACGGCATTGCCAAGGCCTGCCACGAGCAAGGCGCCGAACTGGCGTTCAGCTACGTGGGCGAGCGCTTCAAGGACCGCATCACCGACTTTGCGGCCGAGTTCAACTCCCAGCTGGTGTTTGACTGCGACGTGGCCAGCGACGAGCAGATCGCGCGGATGTTCGCGGATCTGTCGCAGACCTGGCCGAAGTTTGACGGCTTTGTGCACAGCATCGGCTTTGCACCGCGCGAAGCGATTGCGGGCAACTTTCTGGACGGCCTGAGCCGCGAAGGCTTCCGCATTGCACACGACATCAGCGCCTACAGCTTCCCGGCCATGGCCAAGGCGGCCCTGCCCTATCTGAACGACAAGTCGTCGCTGCTGACACTGAGCTACCTGGGCGCGCTGCGCTCCATCCCCAACTACAACACCATGGGTCTGGCCAAAGCCAGCCTGGAAGCCAGCGTGCGCTACCTGGCAGAGGCCGTGGGCCGCACCGAAGACGGCCGCAGCATCCGCGCCAACGGCATCAGCGCAGGCCCCATCAAGACGCTGGCTGCCAGCGGCATCAAGGACTTTGGCAAGCTGCTCAGCCGCGTGGCCGATGCCTCGCCCCTGCGTCGCAACGTCACGATTGAGGACGTGGGCAATGTGGCGGCCTTCCTGCTGTCGGACCTGGCCTCGGGCATGACCGCCGAGATCACCTATGTGGATGGCGGCTTCAGCCAGACAGCGGGCCTGAGCGCCGACCAGGTGTAAATCCTCACCAGGGCTACACGCTCACTACGTAATTGGCTTCTAGCGCACATAAATCATGCGCTAGAAGCTATTTTTTTTATAGCACCACCCAATCTATGCTCCGCAGACACTGGCTGGCCTGTATGGGCCTTGCACCCCTGGCGGCACTTGCAATACCCCAGGCCTGGGCCGCCGATGCACCCGCCCTGTTGCTGGCCAATGTGTACCGCCCCGGCATGCGGCTGGCGGACTACTGGGTGAGCGAAAAATACGATGGCGTGCGCGGCTTTTGGGACGGCCACACGCTGCGCACGCGGGGTGGTGAGACCGTGGCGGCCCCGGCATGGTTCACTGCCGGCTGGCCTGAAACTCCCATGGACGGCGAGCTGTGGGCAGGACGCGGCCGGTTCAGCCACGCCCAGTCCACCGTACGCCAGCAGCAGCCGGACGATGCCGCATGGCGCGAGATGCGCTTTATGGTGTTTGACCTGCCCGCCCATGGCGGCACGTTTGACCAGCGCCTTCCTGCACTGAACAAGCTGGTCGAAGCGCTGGACCAGGCTTGGGTGCAGGCGGTGCCACAACAGCGTGTGGCGAGTGACGCCGCACTCCAGAAGTTGCTACTGCGCACCGTGCGTGCGGGTGGCGAAGGACTGATGCTGCACCGTGGCGCATCGATGTACCGCGCAGGTCGCAGTGACGATCTCATCAAGGTCAAGACCCACGAAGACACCGAGGCCCGTGTGGTGGCCCATCTGCCCGGCCAAGGCCGCCACGCGGGGCGGCTGGGTGCCCTGGTGGTGGAGATGCCTTCGGGCCAGCGGTTCCGGCTGGGCGCAGGGTTGACCGACGCCGAACGCGATCACCCGCCGCCCGTGGGCAGCTGGGTGACCTACCGCTTTCGGGGCGCCCACGACAGCGGAGTGCCGCGCTTCGCGAGTTTTGTGCGGGTGCGAGAGGACATGCCGCCGGTTCGCTGACGGGGCCACAGCAACCCCTGACTTAGCTCGGCCCGGCGATGCACCGGCCATGCACGGCAGGCAGGCTGCAGTTCCCATCAGCTGCGCAGTCAGTTCGGCAACAGGACCTTGTCCACCACGTGGATCACGCCGTTGGACTGGTACACGTCGGCAATCCTCACCGTCGCCGTACCGCCCTTTTCGTCCGTCACCATGACGGCATTGCCGCTGGCCTTGGCGGTGAGCGTACCGCCCGCCACCGTCTTGAGACTGGCCATGCCTTTGCCGTCAGCAATCATCTTGGACAACGCAACAGCGTCGTACTTGCCCGCTACCACGTGGTAGGTGAGCACCTTGGTCAGAGTGGGCTTGCTCTCGGGCTTGAGCAGCGTGTCCACCGTGCCGGCGGGCAATGCGGCAAACGCCGCATTGGTGGGCGCAAACACGGTGAACGGACCAGGGCCTTTCAGCGTCTCCACCAGGCCAGCCGCCTTGACCGCAGCCACCAGGGTGGTGTGGTCCTTGGAGTTCACGGCGTTGTCGATGATGTCCTTGCTGGCCAGCATGGGCGCACCGCCCACCATGACCTGTGCCGCGGCAGGCACTGCGGCAGCGGCCATGGCTGCGGTGAGGGCGATGGTGGCAAGGCGGGCGTTGAATCGAAGGGTCATGGGAATCTCCTGAGAGGTGTGTGAAGACAGTCGTCACCGCATGAAAACCACGCGGCTGACAGTCAATACGGCAGCACCACAACAGCGGATTCAAATGCACAAAAAAATCGCTCCGCCAGCCATGCCGGGGGAGCGATTTTCGAGACGCTGGTGCACCCACACACCAGCGCGAAGACGTTCTTACACGTTGCGCCCGTACGGGCCGTCGTCGCCCACCTGCACCAGGTTCTTGGCGGTCGCCAGTGGCTTGGGGTTCTTGCCGGTCTTGCCTTGCTCTGCCACGCAGTCCGCGTAGTAGCGCACCTGGCCGTTCTCGTCTTCCACTTCCACCAGGCCGTGGATATCGGTCTCAAAGCCCGGACACAGCTTGGCGAATTCGCGCGCGAACTTGAGGTAGTCCACGATCTTCTTGTTGAACACCTCGCCCGGGATCAGCAGCGGAATGCCTGGGGGGTACGGTGTGACCAGGCCCACAGTGATGCGGCCTTCCAGGTGGTCGATCTCCACGCGCTCGGTGGTGCGGTGCGCAATGTGCGCGTACGCATCCGAGGGCTTCATGGCGGGCGTGAGGTCCGACAGGTACATCTCGGTGGTCAGGCGCGCGATGTCGTACTTGGCGTACATCTCGTGCACATGCTGGCACAGGTCCTTGAGGCCCATGCGTTCGTAGCGCTTGTGCTGCTGGCAGAACTCGGGAAGGATGCGCCACATGGGCTGGTTCTTCTCGTAGTCGTCCTTGAACTGCTGCAGCGCAGTCAGCAGCGTGTTCCAGCGGCCCTTGGTGATGCCGATGGTGAACATGATGAAGAAGCTGTACAGGCCCGTCTTCTCCACCACCACGCCGTGCTCGGCCAAGTACTTGGTCACGATGGACGCGGGGATGCCAGTCTTGTCGAACTTGCCGTCCAGGCTCAGGCCCGGCGTGACGATGGTGGACTTGATCGGGTCCAGCATGTTGAAGCCGTCAGCCAGCTGGCCGAAGCCGTGCCACTTGCTGCCCTTCTTGCTCTTGCTGTCGCTGCGGATGATCCAGTCTTCTGCGCGACCAATGCCCTCGTCGGTGAGCTTTTCAGGGCCCCAGACCTTGAACCACCAATCGTTCTTGCCGAACTCTTCTTCCACCTGGCGCATGGCGCGGCGGAAGTCCAGTGCCTCCAGAATGCTTTCTTCCACCAGCGCGGTACCGCCGGGCGGCTCCATCATCGCGGCGGCCACATCGCAGCTGGCGATGATGCTGTACTGAGGGCTGGTGCTGGTGTGCATCAGGTACGCCTCGTTGAACAGGTGGCGGTCGAGCTTGGTGGTCTGCGAGTCCTGCACCAGCACATGCGATGCCTGGCTGATACCGGCGAGCAGCTTGTGGATGGACTGTGTGGCGTACGTCACCGAATGTTTGGGGCGCGTGCGCTTTTTGCCCATGGCGTGGTAGCTGCCATAGAACGGGTGGAACGCTGCGTGCGGCAGCCAGGCCTCGTCAAAGTGCAGGTTGTCCACATAGCCATCGAGCATGCCCTTGATGGTCTCAGTGTTGTACAGCACGCCGTCGTAGGTGGACTGCGTGAGCGTCAGCACGCGGGGCTTGACCTTCTTGGCATCCACGCCTTTGAGCAGCGGGTTTGCCTTGATTTTGGCCTCGATGGCCTTGGGCTCGAACTCGCTTTGCGGGATGGGGCCGATGATGCCGAAGTGGTTGCGCGTGGGCTTCATGAACACCGGGACGGCCCCGGTCATGATGATGCTGTGCAGGATGGACTTGTGGCAGTTGCGGTCCACCACCACCACATCCCCGGGCGCCACAGTGTGGTGCCACACCATCTTGTTGGATGTGGACGTGCCGTTGGTCACAAAGAAGCAGTGGTCGGCATTGAAGATGCGCGCGGCGTTGCGCTCGCTCTCGCCAATGGCGCCGTTGTGGTCCAGCAGCTGGCCCAGCTCTTCCACCGCGTTGCAAACGTCGGCGCGCAGCATGTTTTCGCCGTAGAACTGGTGGTACATCTGGCCCACGGGGCTCTTCAGGAACGCAACGCCGCCGGAGTGACCGGGGCAGTGCCAGCTGTACGAGCCGTCTTCGGCGTAGTCCAGCAGCGCCTTGAAGAACGGTGGCTGCACGCTCTCCAGGTAGCTCTTGGCCTCGCGGATGATGTGGCGCGCCACGAATTCGGGGGTGTCCTCGAACATGTGGATAAAGCCGTGCAGCTCGCGCAGGATGTCGTTGGGCAGGTGGCGGCTGGTCTTGGTCTCACCGTGCACATAAATGGGCACTTCGGCGTTCTTGCGGCGCACCTCGCCAATGAAGTTGCGCAGGCTCAGCACGATGGGGTCCAGCCCTTCGCCCTCGGAGAATTCTTCATCGTCGATGGACAAGATGAAGGCACTGGCGCGGCTTTGCTGCTGCGCAAACTGCGAGAGATCGCCATAGCTGGTGACCCCGACCACTTCAAAGCCCTCGGCCTCAATGGCCTGTGCAAGCGCACGAATGCCAAGCCCCGAGGTGTTCTCGGAACGATAGTCTTCATCGATGATGATGATGGGAAAGCGAAACTTCATGCGCAGCCTCCAAGGAGCCGTGGCCTGCCCGGCCAAAAAACGAAATAGGCGCGAAGTGTAAGGAATAACGTTGACGCGCCTTTGAACTGCCATCCTTTTGACCCAGAATGTGGTGCACTAAACACAACCACACAAGGAGGTTCTACATGGAGGCATCCACCATCTGGTGGCTGGCAGCAGGGGCCGTGGTCGTCGCAGAACTGCTCACCGGCACGTTCTATTTGCTAATGGTGGCCTTGGGGCTGGTAGCCGCCGCCGTGGCCGCCCACCTGGGGCTGGCGTCCGCAATGCAGATGGTGTCTGCCGCCATTGTGGGCGGCGGGGCTGTCGTGGCCTGCTACCTGCTGCGGAGAAAGCGCCCCGGCGATCCGTCTGCACGTGCGGACCGCAGCGTGAACATGGATGTAGGCGAAACCATCCTCATCGAAAGCTGGAGCCCCGACGGCACCACCACCGTGAAGTACCGGGGCGCCCAATGGACGGCTATGCACCGCCCCGGCGTCACCCCGTCTACTGGCATGCATCGCGTCGCCGAGCTGGTGGGCAACCGCTTGCTGGTGGACCCGCTGTAAACACCGCAGACTCCCTGTCGATCACCCAAAAAAGGCTTCCCATGGAAATTGCCATCGTCATCCTGATCATTGCTGTGATCTTCATCGCCCGCTCGGTCAAGGTCGTGCCCCAGCAAAACGCCTGGGTCAAGGAACGCCTGGGCAAATATGCGGGCACGCTGACCCCCGGGCTGAACTTTCTGATCCCCTTTGTGGACAAGGTCGCCTACAAACACAGCCTGAAGGAAATTCCGCTCGATGTGCCCAGCCAGGTCTGCATCACGCGCGACAACACGCAGCTGCAGGTGGACGGCATCCTGTACTTTCAGGTCACCGACCCGATGCGCGCCAGCTATGGGTCGAGCAACTACATCATGGCCGTGACCCAGCTGGCGCAGACCTCGCTGCGCTCGGTCATCGGCAAGCTCGAACTCGACAAGACCTTCGAAGAGCGCGACATCATCAACGCGCAGGTGGTGCAGGCCATCGACGAAGCCGCTCTGAACTGGGGTGTGAAGGTGCTGCGTTATGAAATCAAGGACCTGACCCCGCCCAAGGAAATCCTGCACGCCATGCAGGCCCAGATCACTGCGGAGCGGGAGAAGCGCGCACTGATCGCTGCGTCTGAGGGGCGCCGCCAGGAGCAGATCAACATCGCCACGGGCGAACGCGAGGCCTTCATCGCCCGCTCCGAGGGCGAAAAACAGGCCGTCATCAACAAGGCCCAGGGCGAAGCCGAATCCATCAAGGCCGTGGCCGAAGCCAACGCCCAGGCCATCGAACGCGTGGCCGCAGCAATCCGCCAGCCCGGCGGCGAGCAGGCCGTGCAGCTCAAGGTGGCTGAAAAAGCCGTGGATGCCTACAGCCAAGTCGCGTCAGACGCCACCACCACCCTCATCGTGCCCAGCAACATGACCGAGGTGTCGGCGCTGATCGGCTCGGCGATGAAGATGGTGCAGACATCCAACAAGGCAGGCTGACAAAGTGGCGGCCCACTGAAATTTTCAGGCGATACCGATCAGTGACCGGAATGCACCCAATCCTGTGGCTATAATAGAGGGCTTCGGAGAGGTGGATGAGCGGTTTAAGTCGCACGCCTGGAAAGCGTGTGTGGGCTAATCCCCACCGCGGGTTCGAATCCCGCCCTCTCCGCCACATATCAACCCAGGTGATTCCGGTCACCTGGGTTTTTTGTTGTGGGGGCTGGCTTTTTGCGCACAGGACCCCGGCGCTTTGGGCTGAACATCAACGACTGTGCGCCCCGCTCGGCGCATGACAGTGTCCGCGACAGCCATGGCCATTCATGTCAACGACCCAGCGATTGCGGGGCTGGGGCTGACCTCCAGCGTGGTGCGCAGGAGCACGCCGGGTGCAGTGCCCACACTGGACCTGCAGGCCATACAGGTCCCAGGCTGGTCTACCACCATGCCAGGGATGGCTGCGAACACTGCCAGGCCAGCGATACGCCCGCCATTCTGAGAGGGCTGGCGCGGGCGCCGGTCAAAAAGCTCATGGTGGTCCATGGCGGCGCCAACCCCCATCGGTGATGAGTGTGCAGGCCAACATTGGCCCGGCTTCATTGGCATCGAGCAGGAAGCCATTGCCCAGATCACCGCGTGGATTCAGACGCCCGCGCCCTGATCTATGCATGCCGCGATGACCGCTGGACGGCTCTACAGGAGCCCTCTGCAGTCCGTCCGCTTGGCACTCCATCCGCCTCCCACTCAAGGCCCTGAACCGGACCTCCGGACGCTGGCAGGGCGCGGAACGTTTCTGGCAGGTTTGTAAAGGCAACAGGCCGTAACAGTTGCCCATGGAGCCCTGTTATGGCACTTGTCTTACACGCGGAACTGCGGCACTTTGCTGAAATCCTAGCCAGCAGCCATTGAGGTTGCACCGGGAGGTCATTGCGGCCCCCACCCCTTTTTCAAAAGGACTTCACCATGAAACGCCATTCCTTACCGCCGGGAGCGCGCGCGTTGATAGCGTTCATCGGAACCGTGGTGCTGGCAGTGCTGGCGGCGGTGTCATTGCTGATGCCGGACGTGGCCGTGCAGTCTGTGGATTCGATGTCGCACGGGCTTACCGGGCTCGACCAGATTTTGTCCACCAGCTTTCTGGACCACTGAGTTGTGATGCGTGCAGGAGTGGCTGGCGCTGCGCTGCAGCGCGTGTGGGTCCAAACAGCAACACAGTAGCAAAAAGCATAGCATCGGGGTACCATTCGGCGCTGCACACCGGGACTTTTCGGTGGCATTCTGGAATGGAGGACGATCGTGACCACACGTTTTCGCATCTCTGCAAACCGTTTTTCCTTGATTCACTCCCCGAAATTCTGGGGTTCGATGGTGTTGCTGGCCGCTGTGGCGGGCTGTTCCAGCCCCCGCGACAACGCCTTGGACGAGTTCTCGCGCTGGTACGACGGTGCCAGGGCCCAGGCCCAGGCAGGGGCCATGAGCTGGAGCGAGCTGTACAAGCAAAGCTTTGACCGCCTGACCGCCCTGCCCCCCTCACTGCAACAAGACACACGTCTCGAAAACACGGTGCTGCTGCTGTCTGTGGCCCGCAAGCTGGAGTCCAACGAGATCAGCCCCCAGCAGTTCGCCATGGAGCGAGACGACATCGAGACCCAGTTGCAGGCTCGCCTGCGCTGACGAAGCCACCCGCAGCGCCAATGCAGCTTCTGGCGGCCTGGTCAATGGCTTGAGTGGCGGTTGCTGAAGCAACTGGAGCAGCTTTTTTGCCCGCGCCACGGCTCGTTACCTGCCTCCTCCCTAGCGTGGCGGCCAACGCTATCGAGACGTAGACCCCGACTGCTCCACCACCCCCACGCGACGGCGCAACGCATCGGCTGCCGCAGTGTCCCCGGTAGCCTCTGCCCTTTGCACCTGCAGCAGCAACCATGCCATCAGCGGCCTGCGCCAGCCCTGTGCGGACGCAGTGTCGGTGGCTGTGGTGATGACTGCGGGGCTGGCGTGCCCCGTCTGCAACAACACGCCCGCCGCCACCAAGCGCGAAAGGGGGTCGGCAATGCCTGCCAAGCTGGCAGCGTTGCCTGCCGTGGCGACCGCACGCTGCGCCGGTGGCAACAGCGCCACCTGGCCGGCCTGCACGCGGCCCGCCAGATAGTCGGCGTAGGCCTGCTCGGGCGCAGCGGCGTCGGCGCGCAAGGCCTCGAAGCGTTCGCAGGGCTCGGTGACCAGACTCGCCACCTGGGCCGCGCAGCGCATCAGCTCCAGGCGCGCCAGCAGATCGGGGCGACCCGTGCGCGCCACTTCGGCGCGGGCCCGGTCCCATTCGAGCTTCTCCACGCGCGCGTTGCCGGACAGGTAGGCCTCGATGGCCTTCTGGGACGCGCCCTGGGCATTCATCTGCCAGTCAGGCACCGGGGGTTGGCTGGAACACGCAGCCAATGCGAAGGCACAGCCGATGGACAGGAGCCGCAATGCAGCCCGCAAACGAGGTGCAGCAGAGAGGTTCATGGCAGCTTCAACTCCGTGTCGCGTGCAAAGGGCCATTTGCGGTTGATCTCGTTGACCAGGCTTTCCACCTTGCGCAGATTGCTTTCCACCTCGGCGCGCAACGCGCCCAGGTCCGTCGTGGCTTCGCGGGCATTGGCGCCAATGGCCTGGGCCTCCACCAGCACGGCATCCACCTTCTTGAGGCTGGTGCGGGTGTCGGACAACAAGCCATTGAGCTGGGCCACGGTGGCGCGCACCTCAGGCACCAGCGCGTCCTTGTTGCCCTCGCTGCCAAACACCTGTCTGTCGGCGCGGGCGGCCATGCCGTCCAGGCGCGCCAGCAGCGCGTTGGTGTGCTCCAGCGTGGCGACAATCTTCTTCGCATCGGCTTCGTTGCCCATCAGCACGCCCAGGGCGCCGCCCGGCCCGTTCAGGCGCTCCGTGAGGGCCTTGACGTTGGTCAGGGTGTTGCCCAGCGCGGCGTCGGGCGACGTCAGGGCGTTCAGGTTGGTCAGCAGCTCGCGCGCGGTGGCCATGAGCTGCGGGATCTCCGCCGTGGCATCCCCGCGCAACACCGGCCGCACGGCGCCATCGGGCAGTGCGGGGTCGGTCAGGATGCCGGAGTACGCCCGGATGTTGGTGCCCCCCACCAGACCGCGTACCAGCGTGAACACGCTGGACTCGCGCAGCCAGTGCGCGTCCTTGCGGGGCACGTCCACCAGGATGCGGGCATTGCCCGATTCGGCCAGCTCGATGCGCCGCACGCGGCCAATGGGAAAGCCCGAGAAGGTCATGTCCATGCCCACCACCACGCCTTCGGAGTCATCGGCCGTCAGCACCAGCGTCTGCGTGGGCTCAAAAGCGCCCCGCGCATACAGCAGGTACAGGCCCGAACCCACGATGAGGGCCAGGGTGAACAACAGCAGCGCCGCAGCCTTGAGTTCCAGATAGGCCACCGGGCGCAGGGTCTCGACCGGAGGCGCGTCGGCCCCGGCGGGGCTATGCGATGGGGGAGGAGGATGGTCGTTCATGTCGTGGGTTTACGCGGGTGGGTGCGACCGGCGCGGGCCGTCAGTAGTAGTTGCCCATGAGCGAGGCCACCTCGATCAGCAGCAGCACCGCAAACATGCGGGCCAGGCCGCCCAGTTCCGAGTCGGGCTGGGTGCGTTCGCCGCTGTCATACAGCCCGGCAGCCATGGGGATCAGCGCCACGGCCAGGCTGAAGAACAGGGTCTTGAGCACAAACACCATGGTCACGCTGGGCGAAAACACCTGGCCGAACATGCGCGTGTAGCTCGGCAGCCCCGCCATGTTGAAGCCGTACACCCCCAGGTACGCCAGCACCAGCGCCACCACGCAACTGAGCGCAGCCAGCGTGACGCAGGCAAACACCCCGGCAATCACGCGGGGCAGCAGTTCGATGCGCACCGGGTCGGAGCCCTGGCGGCGCAGCGCCTCGAACCGGCCCGTGAGCCGCAGGTGCGCCAGTTGCGAGCCGTTGGGAATGGTGCAGCGCATGGCCACAAACAAGGCGGCTGTGAGCGGGATGAGCTCCAGCACCAGCACGCGGATCACCATCTCCAGCGCATAGCGCGACAGCCCGTAGCTCAGCGCCGTGACCACCACAATGCGCGTGAGCACCAGGCTGATGAGCGCCGCCAGCACCGTGAAGCCCAGCAGCACCGGCGCGGTGTCCAGGTACAGGTGCCGGGCCAGCGCGCGGCGGGTGCCCTTGCCGTAGCTGGACGGCGACAACACCAGCACCAGCACCACCGCGCCCAGATACAGGATGCGCCACCAGGCCACCGCCCAGCGCCGCGCCGTGTTCCACACACGTTCGGGCAGGGAGAGGCCGGGAAGGCGCGAGATCATGGGCGGATCATAGCGGGGGCATGCGCCAGGGCAGCCCATGGCAGGCTTCTGGAGATATTTGGGCCATTTTCGGGCGGTAGCGCCACAAACATATGCCCAAGTAGCTATCAATTAGATAGCAAATAGCACACACGCAGCCACGCCGTACAACAACTGCTCACACATGGCGCTTGCCTTGGCTGGGAGGGGCGTTGACGCCCACGGGCTGCGCGTCAGCCCGCGCATGCAGCGCTTCGATGATGTGGCAGGTGGCGTCCGCGCCATCACAGCGGCTGCGCAGCGCCTGCAGGTCGGCCTCCAGCGCCTGCAGCTCGGCCAGGCGGGTGCGCACATGCACCAGGTGTGCATCCAGCGTGTCGCAGGCGGCATGGCAGTCGGTCTTGCTGTCCCAGTCCAGCGCCAGCAAGGTCCTGACCTCGTCCAGCGACATGTCCATGGCGCGGCACAGGCGGATAAACCGCAGCTGGTGTACGTCGGCGCTGCTGTACAGGCGGTAGCTGTTGTCGCCGCGCGCACCGGGCGGCAGCAGCCCCTCTTTTTCGTAGTACCGGATGTTGGCGGCCGACACGCCGGACTGCTGGGCGGCCTCGCCAATCCGGAACTGTGCAGCGTGGGGATCCATGGGCTTGACCTTCAAGTGACTTTAAGGTTTCCAATGATGCCATCGCTTTCCAGAACCGCCAGGAGAAAACACCATGTCCGCCCATTGCCATCACGACCACAGCGCCCCCGGCCACAGCCACGATGTCCCCGCCAGCGCAGACCCGCGCTACCGCCGCATCCTGTGGATTGCGCTCGTCGTCAACACCGCCATGTTTGTGGTGGAACTGGGCGCGGGCACCCACTCGGGCTCGGCGTCGCTGCTGGCCGACGCCATCGACTTTCTGGGCGATGCGGCCAACTATGGCCTGTCGCTGTGGGTGCTGGCCATGGCGCTGACCTGGCGCGCACGCGCCGCGCTGCTCAAAGGCGCCAGCATGCTGGCGTTTGGCGTGTTCGTGATCGGCCGAGTGGCCTGGGGGGTGTGGCAAGGGGTTCCGCCCGAGCCCTTCACCATGGGCGGCGTGGGCCTGCTGGCGCTGGCAGCCAACCTGGGTGTGGCCGCCCTGCTCTACGCCTGGCGCGAGGGTGACGCCAACATGCGCGGCGTGTGGCTGTGCACCCGCAACGACGCGCTGGGCAACCTGGCCGTGATGGCGGCCGCGCTGGGGGTGCTGGGCACGGGCACGGCCTGGCCCGACCTGGTGGTCGCGGCCGTCATGGCGGGCCTGGCCATCAGCGGCGGCTGGAGCGTGATCCGCCACGCGCGGCAGGAGCTGGCCAGCACCGCCGGCGCCCCCGCAGCACACGGGCACTGATCCATGCGCGTACGCCTGTCCACTCCGCTCAACGCACCGCCCGAATGGGTGGCTGCGCAACTGCAAAGCACATCAGTGTTCCGCCACGTCACGGCGCCTCTGGTGCGGTTCAAGCGCCCTGGCGGCGCGCCCTGGCCCACCCACTGGTCTCCCGGTGATCTGCCGTTGCAGATGTGGCTGCTGGGGCTGCTGCCCATGGGCTCCCAAACCGTGCGCATCTCCATCGAGCCATCTGCCCAGGCCGGTGCCTGGCCCACGCTGCGCGACAACGGCGAGGGCACGCTGATGCGGCGCTGGGACCACCGCATCACGCTGCAGCCGCTGCCAGACGGCCGCACGCTCTATACCGACGACATCGACGTGGTCGCGCGCCACCTGCCCTGGCTGATGACGCCCCTGAGCGCGACGTTTGCCCAGGTGTTCTACCGGCACCGACAACGACGCTGGCGCCAGCTGGCGGCGCGCCACGCTGCAGCACCCATGGCTGACCCCTTGCAGAGGGAGCGCGCATTCGACCACCTGCTGGCAGCGTTTGCGCGCGATGCCGACGCACCGCCTGCCGCCCGCTGGCATTGGCTGGAGGCCGCGCACGTGCTGGGGCAGACCACGCTGTCCCTGCATTGGCGGTCACACAGCGCCATGCTGCGCTACGCCCTGCAGTTGCGCGACCTGCGCGAGGCCGGCGGACAGGTACTGCGGCTGGCACTGGTGCCCCTGGGCCACGCGCTGGCGCGGCTGCCCATCGGCAACACGGGCCGGGCGCAGGTCAGTGCGCTGGCGCCTATGGCGCCGCAGCCGCACATCACGCGGCTGATCGACGGTGCTTTGGCGGCTGCCAGCCTATCGGCCACCCAATTTCAGCCAAAAACCGATGCTAGCGATTGAATCATATGCGCTGGCAGCTATCAAATCAGGAGTATCCGACTGACTGGTGCGATGGCAAGCCGGCACCCGGAAGTTGACGCACGACAAGCCCGGCATGGGGCTTGCATGGTCCAATCCCATGCCTGTGCGCCGCCCTCTGCCCCGGGGGCCGCAAGCACAGCCTTCATCCTTTTGCCCTTTGCCCATGCCATCCCGCTCCCCTGCCGCCCCCACAGCCCCCGCCCCGCTGGTCGTGCCCCACAGCCTGACGGAAGACGCCGTGGCCATCTTCACCGGGGTGCTGCTCATCTCGGTGGGGGTGGCGTTTTTCACCAGCGCGGGGTTGCTCACGGGTGGCACGGCGGGGCTGGCGTTCTTGTTGCACTACGCCACGGGCATCGGCTTTGGCAAGATCTTCTTTGTGCTCAACCTGCCGTTTTACTGGCTGGCGCTGCGCAAGCTGGGCCGGGCCTTCACCGTCAAGACTTTCATCGCGGTGCTGCTGTTGTCGCTGCTGACCGAGCTGCAGTCGCAACTGCTGCAGTTCGCGCAGTTGCAGCCGCTGTATGCCGCCATTGCGGGCGGGCTGATCACGGGCACGGGGTTTCTGGTGCTGTTCCGCCACCGCTGCAGCCTGGGCGGCGTGGGCATTGCGGCGCTGTACCTGCAGGACCGCTACGGCTGGCGCGCAGGCAAGGTGCAGATGGCGGTGGACTGCTGCATCGTGCTGCTGGCCCTGTGGACGGTGGAGCCCGTGCGCGTGGCCTGGTCGATTGCGGGCGCCGTGGCGCTCAACCTTGTGCTGGCCATGAACCACCGGCCGGGCCGCTACATGGCGGTGTAGGCCCCGGCCAAGGGCGGTTGAGCGCCCTGCAGAGACACACCTTCTACGTGGACACCTGCCAGCCCAGCCCACTGTGCAGCCGGTGCTCCAGCACCTCGATGGGCACCGGGCGGCTGAACAGGTAGCCCTGCCACAGCGTGCAGCCGTGGCGCTCCAGAAACGCGCGCTGCGCCTCGGTCTCCACCCCCTCGGCAATCACGTCGATGCCCAGGCTCTGCGCCATGCCGATGATGGTCTGCACGATGAGCGCGTCGGTGTGCTGGATGCCAATGTTGCGCACAAAGCTCTGGTCGATCTTGAGTTGGTCCAGCGGCAGCCGCGTGAGGTACGACAGCGACGACTGGCCGGTGCCAAAGTCATCCATCGAAAAGCGCAGGCCCAGCGCGCGCAGTGCATTCATCTTGGCGATGGTGTCGTCCACGTTGTCCAGCGCCAGACTCTCGGTCAGCTCCAGCTTCAGGCGGTCGGGTCGCGCGCCAGTCTGCCGCAGCACGGCCACCACCTGCTCCATGAAGTCGGCCTGGCGGAACTGGCGCGCGCTCACGTTCACCGCCAGTTGCAGGTCGGCCGTGGCAGGGTCGTCCTGCCAGCGGCGCAGCTGGCTGCAGGCGGTCTGCAGCACCCACAGGCCGATGGGCAGGATCAGCCCGGTCTCTTCGGCCAGCGGGATGAACTCGAACGGCGGCACCATGCCGCGCGCCGGGTGGTTCCAGCGGATCAGCACCTCGGCCCCCACCACATGCTTGCCGCAGCCCACCTGCACCTGGTAGTGCAGTGTGAACTGGCCCTGTTCCAGGGCCGTGCGCAGGTCATTCTCCAGCGCCGCGCGGGCAGTGACGGCGGCCTGCATGCGCGGGTCAAAAAAGCGGATGCCATTGCGCCCGGCTGTCTTGGCGGCATACATGGCCAGGTCGGCGTGTTTGACCACATCTTCCACCGTCTGCGCCTGGCCGCTGAACAGCACGGCGCCCACACTGGTGGTGCTGTGCACATGGTGTGATGCGAGCTGGTAGGGCTGGTTGAGCGCGGCCAGAATCTTTTCGCCCACCATCTGCGCCTGCTCGGCAGCGTCGGTGGCGAGGGCGCCCAGGTCTTCCAGCAGCACCAGAAACTCGTCACCACCCAGCCGCGCGACGGTGTCACCTTCACGCACACAGGCCGTCAACCGCTGGGCCACCTGCTGCAGCAGCACATCGCCCATGTCGTGGCCCAGGGTGTCGTTCAGGGTCTTGAAGTGGTCCAGGTCCAGGCACAGCAGCGCCCCTTGCAGGCCCGCGCGCGCACTGGTGGCAAACGCCTGTTGCAGGCGGTCCATCATCAGGCGGCGGTTGGGCAGGTGGGTGAGCGGGTCGTAGAACGCCAGGTGCTCGATCTCCCGCGCCGCCGCCGCGCGCTGGGTGATGTCGCTGAGGGTGGCCACGTAGTGCGTCAGCACCCCGTGCTGGTCCGTCACGGCGGTGATGGCCATGAAGTGCAGGTTCACCTCGCCGCTCTTGCAGCGGTTCCACAGCTCGCCCTTCCACTCGCCGGTGCTGGCCAGGCTGGCCCACATGGCATCAAAAAACGCCTTGTCATGGTGGCCCGAGGCCAGCAGGCTGGTGCGGCGGCCCACCACCTCGTCGGCGCTGTAGCCGGTGATGCGGCTGAACGCGCGGTTGGTGCGCAGGATGAGCGTGTCCGCGTCGGTGACGATCATGCCCTCTTGCGACTCGAACGCAATGGCCGCAATGCGCAGTTCGTTCTCGTCGCGCTTGCGGGCGGAGATGTCCTTGCCCACGCCCCGATAGCCACAAAACACACCGTCGTCATCAAACACGGGCGTGCCGCTGATGGACACCCAGTACGAGCAGCCCTGCTGGTCGCGGCGCTCGAACTCGAAGTCGCGGAACTCCTGGTGGCGCTCCAGCAGCGCGCGGTGCTCTTCCCACAGCGCGTCGCTCATGCCCGGTGCAGCCAGCTCCCAGCGCGTCTTGCCCATGTGCAGCGCGGCCTCCTGCACCAGCCGGTCATCGGCCCGGCCTTCCACATGCGTGAGGCGAAACTGCGCGTCCTGCTCCCAGTACCAGTCGGACGACAACGCGGTGAGGGTGCGAAAACGCGCCTCGTTGTCCTCCAGCTTGCGGCGCACGCGGTAGGACTCGCTCACGTCGCTGAACACCAGCACCACCCCCACGATCTGCCCCTGGGAGTTGCGAATGGGAGCGGCGCTATCGGCAATGTGGTACTCGGCGCCATGCCGGGCCTGCAGGGTGGTGTGGTTGCTCAATGCCACCACCTGGCCCCGGTCCATCACCAGCTGCACCGGGTCCACCTGCGGCTCGCGGGTACCGGTGTTGATGATGCGGAACACCTCGGGCAGCGGCTGGCCCATGGCCTGTGCCAACGGCCAGCCTGTCAGGCGCTCGGCCACCACGTTCATGCGGGTGATGCGGCCCTGCGCATCGGTGGCGATCACGCCATCGCCGATGGAAAGCAGCGTGATGGCCAGGTTTTCTTCGCTCTGGCGCAGTTCGGCCTCGGCTTTCTGTCGCGTCAGGGCCATGCGGTCAAACCGGCGGCCCAGCTCGGTCAGCTCCTGCAGGCCCGTGGCGGGAACGCGCGATACATAGCGCCCCTCGGCCAGCTCGTCCGTGGCGTGCATCAGGCGCCTCAGGGGCCGCATTACGCCGCGCCGCACGCCCACCTGCGCCACGGCAAATGACAGCACCAGGCCGCACAGCAAGAACGCCATCTCGGTCCACATGCGGCTGTTGGCCGCGGCGTACAGGTTGTCCAGCGGCACGGCCAGGCTCATGGTGGCCACCGGTTTGCCGCCTGCCTCGATCAGCGGCTGGAACACCACCAGCTCGGGCGCACCATCAGGGCGGTACCGCTGGCGCTGCCCCTGGGGCGTTTGCAGCACCAGGGCGCGGAACTCGGCATCGGCAAACGGTGCCCCCAGCTCGCTGGCGTCGGGGGGATAACGCGCCAGCACGCGCCCCTCAGGGTCGGACACCCGGGCCACCGCGCCGTCCGGCAGCCCCAGGTCGGTGAGCCGCCGGCTCCACCACTCCAGCGACACCACCGCCACGGCGGCCGCCACCACCTCCTGCGTGCCGGGCGGTATCACCGGGTAGGCAAAGTTGACACTGGCCACCTGGGCGGCACGGTCCACCTGGAAGCTGCCCACCGCAAAGTCCCGCCCCGAAATCGTCTGCTGAAAATATGGGCGGTTGGCGACGTTGACAGGCGCCTTGAGCGGACGCGCATTGCACAGCAGCTCGCCGTCCGCCCGTGGCACGCCAATGTTGACGTAGGTGGCATTGAGCGACAGCACTTCGGCCAGGTAACGCCCACACTGGGACGCTGAAGGGTCGTGCACCTGCGGCATGGCGGCCAGCTGCTGCAGAAACTGGCGGGTGTTCTGGATCAGCCGCTGCTGGGTGCCAGCCACCGACTGCAGGGTCTGCAGCGCGCGTTCTTCTGCCGCAGCAATCGCGTCTGTGCGGTGGGCCCGTGCCTGGTACACCACCAGCAGCACCGCTGGCAGCGTGGCCCACAGCACCAGCCAGCGAATCCGCGCGGACAAGGTGCTCCACATTCCAGCGACCCATGAGGGCATACCGACCTTTCTGTGCAAGAGAAAGAACGCTTGAGCACATATCTGCCGACAGCCGCTGACAAACGGGCAGACATGTTTCGTCACATGTTACTGCCCATGGTCGGAAAAGGCATTCACGATTTGCGCAGGGTTGCCCGCAGCGCCAGAAAGTGGTTACCTGCGGAACCTTGAGCGGCTCCGCCGTATCATTGAAGGATGCGTCGCGGCTTTTTCTTCCTGCTGATGGTGGTGCTGGTCCTTCGGGGCCTGACGGGCACGGCCATGGCGGCGGGCATTGTGGCTCCGCTGCTTCCTGCAGGCGCCGCGCAGCACACCGAGGCCCATCAGCCTACGGCGGAAGGCATGGTCCACGACCAGGGCCATCCCCACGATCATTCCGCAACCCTGGCGCAGGCCGAGGGCTTGGCACCCGCGGACGCCCATGCCCACCATGGCGCCCCGGCCGCCGAGCCCGGCGTCGACCACACTGCCAGCCACTCTGCGGCCTGCCAGAACCCCGATGCGGGCTGCAAATCGGGCGACGACCACGACCACCACAGCGCCAGCTGCTCGGCCTGCGAAATCTGCCACTCGGCCATGCTGGGCCTGCCCGCATCGCTGACCCCCGCCCCCCTGCCCGCCGGAGCCCTGCTGCCCCTGGCCTCTGCGCAGTTTGACAGCGCCCCTGCGGCGCTGGCCATCAAACCACCCATCGCCTGATCTCCGACGCCCGAAGTGCGTCTGCCATAGCCTGATGGCCCCTGAACAACGGGGTTCGTCGGGCGGCAGTGCACTGTTTTTTCGTTCGTTGTCTGGAGATCGCCATGCGCGCCCCTGCCATTTTTCTCTCATTGCCGTCGCCCGGGCCATCGTGGCC
This sequence comes from Acidovorax sp. ACV02, assembly GCF_014851475.1. Classification (NCBI taxonomy): domain Bacteria; kingdom Pseudomonadati; phylum Pseudomonadota; class Betaproteobacteria; order Burkholderiales; family Comamonadaceae; genus Acidovorax; species Acidovorax sp. ACV02. Next base: position 53,721 of record NZ_JACUZU010000008.1, on the reverse strand, counting down.
GATGCGACTGGCTTGTCTTGCCCTGTTGTCGCCCTTGCTGGCGCAAGCCCAGGGCCCAGCTTCACCCGACGCTACCCGCGCCGATGCGCCCACGGCCCCCCTGCCGTATACGGCCATGCCGCCGCAACCCCCGCTGGTGGACGCCTTGCCCACACCCCAGGCCTGGCGCCAGGCGCACGAGGCCGTGGGCGCGTTCCCGCGCGGCCATGCGGACATCGTGGCCTGGGAGGCGCAAAAAGGCTCGGCACCTTCTCCCACGCCCGCAGCCTCCACGGCTACCTCCATGCCACACCATCCCCAGGGCATGCAGCACGGCATGCCGCCTGGGAAGCAGCACGGCACACGCCATGAAATGCATCACGGAAGCCCAGGGAGTGCCCACCCCGCCCACCACCCCGAACAGAAGGGCAAGCCATGATCAGCGCCCATCGCCTCTCTGTGCTGGCTGCCGCCACTCTGCTGGCGGGCTGCGCCAGCGTGTCGCCCGATGGCCTGCGCAGTGATGTCGCGGCCCTCACTGCGGGCCGTACCGCCGGTGTGCCCCAGGCGGCCTTGCCCGCCACGGACCCGAGCGCTCGCGCAAAGGCCCAGCAGTCCATTGACGGCTGGCTCGCGCAACCCCTGACACAAGACGCCGCCGTGCGCATTGCCCTGCTCAACAACCCCGGCTTGCAAGCCCGGCTGGCCGCGCTGGGCGTGGCCGATGCCGAGCGGGTGCAGGCCATCACGCTGCCCAACCCGCACCTGACCCTGGGGCGCTTCACCAACAGCCAGGAACGCGAGATCGAACGCACCCTGGCCTTTGGCCTGATGGACCTCATCACCCTGCCCTGGCGCACCCAGCGCGAGGCCGAGCGCCTGCAGATTGCCACGCTGCAGGCCGCGCAGGACGTGGTGCAACTGGCCGCAGACACCCGCCGCGCCTGGCTGCGGGCGGTGGCGGCCGAGCAGGTGGCCGCCACGCACGACCGCATGGTGGAAGCCGCCGAGACCGGGGCCGAGCTGGCGCGCCGCATGGCGCAGGTGGGCAACTGGAGCCGCCTGCAACAAGCCCGCGAACAGGCCGTGCTGCACGAGGCCACCCGCCAGCGTGCCCGCGCCCGCCTGGCCGCCGCCACCGAGCGTGAGCAGCTCAACCGCCGCATGGGCCTGTGGGGGCAGCAAACCCAATACCAGCTGGCCCAGCAGCTGCCGCCCCTGCCCGCCACCGCCATACCCGCCGATGGCATCGAAGCCACGGCGCTGCGCGAGCGGCTGGACGTGCAAGCCGCCCGCCGCCAGCTGGACACCCAGGCCACGCGCCAGGGCTGGAGCCGTGCGGGCGCCGTGTTTGGTGACATTGGGCTGGCATACAGCCGCAACACCGCGACCGAACGCGACACCGGCCGCAGCGACATCAAGCGCGGCTGGGAGATCGAGCTGCCCCTGCCCCTGTTCGACTGGGGTGGTGCAGCACGCACCCGCGCCCAGGCCGAGGTGGAGCAAAGCGCCGCCCAGCTGCAAGACACTGCCGTGCGCGCCCGCAGCGAGGTGCGCGCCGCCTGGCTCACCTACCGCACGGCCCTCGACCTGGCGCGCCAGCAGCAGGCTGAAGTGGTGCCCCTGCGCCAGCTCATCGCCGACGAGACCACGCTGCGCTACAACGGCATGCTGGCCAGCGTGTGGGACATGCTGGCCGAAGCGCGCAACAGCACACAGGCCGTGGCCAACGCCATCGAAGCGCAGCGCGACTTCTGGCTGGCCGAGACCGACCTGCAACTGGCGCTGACCGGCACCTCGCCCGGCGCACTGCAGGGCCTCACCTCCGGCGCCGCAGCCTCCACCACCCCACAAGGCCACTGACATGAACCGCCGCAATTTCTTTTCTGGCGCCGCCACGGCCGTGGCCGCAGCCTCCGTCAGCCGCGTGGCCCTGGCCGCACTGCCCGAGCCCGCCACGCAGTCCAGCGCCGACACCGCGCCGCCGCTGCACCCGCCCACCGGCCGCCCCTACAACCCCGTGGTCACCCTGAACGGCTGGACCGCCCCCTGGTGCATGAACGCGGGCGTCAAGGAGTTCCACCTGGTGGCCGAGCCCGTGGTGCGCGAAGTGGCGCCTGGCTTCCTGGTCAACATGTGGGGCTACAACGGCCAGAGCCCCGGCCCCACCATCGAGGTGGTCGAGGGCGACCGCGTGCGTATCTTTGTCACCAACCGCCTGCCAGAGCACACCACCATCCACTGGCACGGCCAGCGCCTGCCCAACGGCATGGACGGCGTCGGCGGCCTCACCCAGCCCGCCATCCAGCCCGGCAAGACCTTCGTGTACGAGTTTGTGGCGCGCCGCCCCGGCACCTTCATGTACCACCCGCATGCCGACGAGATGGTGCAGATGGCCATGGGCATGATGGGCCTGTGGATCACCCACCCGAAGGGCAGCCACCCGCAGATCGCCAAGGTGCAGCGCGACTACGCGTTTCTGCTCAACGCCTTTGACGTGGAGCCAGGCAGCATGACCCCTAAGGTCAACACCATGCTGGACCACAACATCTGGTGCTGGAACAGCCGCGTGTTCCCCGCCATCAGCCCGCTGGTGGCGCGCCAGGGCGAGCGCGTGCGCATCCGCGTGGGCAACCTCACCATGACCAACCACCCCATCCATCTGCATGGGCACGAGTTTGAAGTGACCGGCACCGACGGCGGCCCCGTGCCCAAAAGCGCGCGCTGGCCGGAGGTGACCACCGACGTGGCTGTGGGCCAGATGCGGCAGGTGGAGTTCATCGCCGACGAACCCGGCGACTGGGCCCTGCACTGCCACAAGAGCCACCACACCATGGGCGCCATGGGGCACGCCGTGCCCACCATGATCGGCGTGGACCACCGGGGCCTGGTCGGCAAGATCCAGAAGATCGTGCCCGACTACATGGTGATGGGCGAGCGCGGCATGGCCGACATGGGCTCCATGGAGATGCCGCTGCCCGACAACACCTTCCCGATGATGACGGGCACCGGCCCCTTCGGCCCGCTGGAGATGGGCGGCATGTTCACCACCCTGAAGGTGCGCGCCGACCAACCCGCAGGCGGCTATGCCGACCCCGGCGACTTCAGGCAGCCACGCGGCACCCAGGCCTTTGAATGGCAAGGCGCCCCGGCCGCCACACCACGCCCTGCACGCACCGACACCCCAGGCACCGCCCCAGGCGCGGCCAATGCACGCAAGCCGGCTGCCAGCGGCCACCAACATTGATGCCAACAATCACCATGAACACTATTAAATTCATAGCTGCCTGGGCAATATGCACTTGCGCATTCGGCACTTTTTCTGCCTATGGGCATGAAAACATGCCCCACCGCACCTCCACAGCCCCCGTGGTCAAAGAGCAAAAAGACTGGGGCATTGCAGGCGATGCCCGGCAGGTGCGCCGCACGATCACCGTGCGCATGGGCGACGACATGCGGTTCAGCCCCCGCCACATCGAAGTGCGCGAGGGCGACACCGTGCGGCTGCGCGCACAGAACAAAGGCCAGGTGCTGCACGAGATCGTGATCGGCACCAAGACGGAGCTGGACCAGCACGCCGAGATGATGAAAAAGCACCCGGGCATGGAACACGACGAGCCTTACATGGCCCATGTGGCGGCGGGCAAGGCCGGCGACATCGTGTGGCACTTCAACCGCGCAGGCAGCTTTGACTTTGCCTGCCTCATCCCCGGCCATTACCAGGCCGGCATGACCGGCACCATCACCGTGCTGCCCCGCCATCCATAACGCCAGGAGAAACACCATGCCCCTCCAACGCCCTCGGGCTGCATCCGCATCCATGACCGCGCTCCCCAGCCCTGCCCGCCGCCAATGGCTGGCCACCACTCTGCCTCTGCTGGGCGCGGGGTTGGCCGTCGCTTTGCTGCCGGTTGGGTCCCGCGCCGCCACCAACACGCCCACACCGCTGGAAGTGTGGAAAGACCCCAACTGCGGCTGCTGCCAGGACTGGGTGGACCACATGCAAGCCAACGGCTTTGCCGTGAAGGTGCATGCCACCGGCAACAACGCCGTGCGCGCCCGCCTGGGCCTGCCGCCAAAGCTGGGTTCGTGCCACACCGCGCTGGTGGGCGGCTACCTGGTGGAAGGCCACGTGCCCGCCAGCGATGTGCGCAAGCTGCTGCAGCAAAGGCCCAAGGCCCTGGGCCTGGCCGTGCCCGGCATGCCCGTGGGCTCGCCAGGCATGGATGGTGCCGCGTATGGCGACCGACGCGACCCGTACGACGTGCTGCTGGTAGCGCACGACGGCAGCACGCGCATCTTCAACAGCTACCACAAAAAGGCATCCACATGACCCAGCACCGCTACTCCATCCCGCTGGCTGCCGCCCTGCTCGTCCTGGTTGCAGGGCCCGCCCTGGCGCAGGCGCCTGCAGGAGCTGCCGCAGACAGCCACAGCAGCCACCACCCCGCCGCCACCGCACCGTCCGCACCACAGGCGGAGCTGAGCGAAGGCGAAATCACCCGCTGGGACCCGCGCACCCTGCGGCTCACCCTCAAGCACGGCGAGATCAAGAACCTGGAGATGCCGCCCATGACCATGGTGTTCCGCGTGTCCGACGCCAGCGTGGTGGGTGACCTGAAACCCGGTGACAAGGTGCGTTTTAGGGCCGAGCAGGTCAGCGGCGCCTACCACGTCCAGCGGATCGAGAAAGCGCCCTGACGCGACTCCACGTGCAGCGCCAGGGCCCTGATGCTGCGCAACTGTCGCCCGGCCCCAGGGCACCATAATCACCAGCCATGAGTTCTCCACACGCAATGGCTGGCGACGCTGGCAGCATCACCCGCGTGGCCGGCATCGAGGTCGGCCACTTCACCGAAACCCGCCGCCCCACTGGATGCACCGTCATCATCACCCGCGAGGGCGCTGTGGCCGGGGTGGATGTGCGCGGTGCCGCACCCGGTACGCGCGAGACGGATTTGCTCCACCCCTCCAACCTGGTGGACAAGGTGCACGCCATCATGCTCGCGGGCGGCAGCGCCTGGGGGCTGGATGCCGCCACCGGCGCCGTGCGCTGGCTGGAAGAGCGCGGCGTGGGTTTCGACGTGGCAGTGGGCCGCCTGCCCATCGTGCCCGCCGCCGTGCTGTTCGACCTGCTGGTGGGCGACATGCGCGTGCGCCCCGATGCAGCAGCGGGCTACGCGGCGTGCGAGGCCGCCTCCACCGCAGACCCGGCCGAAGGTAACGTGGGCGCGGGCACCGGTGCGGCGCTTGGCAAGATCTTCGGCATCCAGCGTGCGATGAAGGGTGGCATCGGCACCGCCTCCGTCACCGTGGACGGCGTCACGGTGGGTGCCCTCATCGCCTGCAATGCGCTGGGCGACGTGATCGACCCCGACACCGCGCAAGTGATTGCCGGGGCCCGCACCGACGACGGCCTGCGTTTGCGCGACACGCGCCGCGCCCTGCTGCGCGGCGACCCGCCCCAGCCCCTGCTGGCGGGCACCAACACCACCATCGGTGTGGTCGCCACTGACGCGGTCATCACCAAGGTGCAGGCCCACCGCCTGGCCGTGGCCGCGCACGACGGGCTGGCCCGCAGCATCAACCCCGTGCACACCATGTCGGACGGCGACACCCTCTTCAGCCTGGGCACGGGCCGCAGCGGCAAGAGCCCGGGCATGATGGTGCTGGCCACCATGGCGGCCGAGGCCACGGCCATCGCCACGGCGCGGGCAGCACGGGCTGCGCGCGCCATCACTACCGCCGAGGGGTTGTACCTGCCCTCGGCCGCCGATCTGGGCTGAAGCGCAAAAATCGGCATGCGCCACGCAGACAGTGCGTGGCGTCTCCTTCCCGTTGGCACCGGCTGGCATTGACTGGCGTCTGTTGCCGGCTTCGTCCCATGCCCTGGAGCTGGCGATTTCTGCCCCCCGCGCCAGCCCTCAGGCGTATTGCGCCAGCCCGTGGCCGAAGGACCAGTTCTCCTTGGCCACCTCAACAATGTTCACGAACACATCTTCCGGCCTGAGGCCAGGGCTTTCGCCCAGAAGCTGGGCGATGCGCTGAAACAGCGCCTTCTTCTGCTCCAGCGTGCGTGTGTTGTTGGCCGTGATCTGGATGAACACCACATCGTCGCTGCGTGCCACACCCAGGTACGACGGGCTGTAGCGGAAATTCGCGGCATCGTGCTCGGTCAGGGTCATGAACTGATCGTCCTCGGGCACATTGAAGGTCTCGCGCATGGCGCGGTACAGCGTGTCGAAAATCGCTTGCCGGTAGGCAGCGGGCTTGCCGGCACGCATGGCAATGTGGATGAGCGGCATGGAGGGTCCTTTTGTGAAAAAGCTGGTGCCATGCTATCCATATTGATATGCTATTGATACTTATATCAACAATAACAAAAACATATCATGCAGCGCCCTCTGGATCTGGATGCCGTCGAGGCTTTTGTCCGTGTTGCCGAGCTGGAGAGCTTTACCCGAGCAGCCGAGGCCATGCAGACCAGCCAGGCCGCTGTGAGCCTCAAGCTCAAGCGGCTGGAGGACCGGCTGGGCTGCCGGCTGCTGGAGCGCACCCCCCGGTATGTGGAACTGTCAGCCCAGGGAGCCGCCTTCCTGGACCATGGCCGCGCACTGCTTGCTGCACATGAGCGTGCCCTGGCTGCACTGGGTGAAGCACCGCAGCGTTTGGCCATCGGCATCAGTGACCACGTCGCCGGGCCTGAACTGCCCGCACTGATTGCTCGCATGAACGCACAAGACCCTCAGCTGTTGATCGACATCCGGATAGGCTCGTCGGGCGACCTGCTGCAAAGCTTTGACCGGCGCGAACTCGACGCTGCCATGGTCCGCATGCATGCCGGGCGCAGCGATGGCGAAGTGCTCGCCGAAGAGCGATTTGGCTGGTTTGCCGCGCCGCACTGGCAGCACCGCACTGGTGCCCCCCTGCCGCTGGCCACCCTGGCAGAGCCCTGCGGCGTGCGTGCGATGGCTGGAAAACTGCTGGATGCAGCCGCCATCCCCTGGCGCGAGGTGTTTGTGGGCGGCGGCGTGGCGGCAGTGTCCGCAGCTGTTGTTGCAGGGCTGGGCGTAGCCGCACTGGCACCCCGCATGTTGCCCTGGGGCGCGGTGGACGTAGGTGCCCGGCTTGGGCTTCCTGCACTGCCAAGCCTGCCAGTGGTGCTTCACAGCCGGGCCCCGGATGGCCGACCCAGCGATGCCATTGCAGCACTGTCTGCCGCATTCAGAAGTGCGGTGCGCGGTTAGGGCGGGTCACGCCCGCCCTCGCTTACCCCTGCACACGCAGGGCGCCCAGCGCGCCATTCGCACCTTTCGGTCAAAAACTTCTTGACGCGCGCCGGAACCCCCAGAAGATCAGGGCCTGTGCACCATCGTGCGCCCAAGGCGGCGGCTGCACACGGCAGCATCGATATCGCCAGAACGCCGCAGGGTGGCGGTGGCAACGTGTTGCGCCCCACGTTGCAAAAAGGTAAACGCTGGTTTCCAGTCGCTCCTGCGTGCTCCGAAAAAGCGCATCATCCCGTATCACCAGCTGGAGGGTCCATCGCATGAATGTCCTGCAGAACCTGAGCATCAAGACGCGTCTTGGTATTGGATATGTTGTCCTGACCTGTGCACTGATCCTGGTCGCCATCATGGGTATCCGTGGCGAGTCCATGACACAGGAGAGCCTGGACAACCAGGTCAATCACCTGAACGTGATCAAAAGCCTGGGCAACCGGGTGCTGGATACAGCCAATGCGAGGGCCGTGTCTGCCCGCAACCTGGTGATCGCGGGCTCCAAGGAAGATGCCGACGCGGAAACACGTCGCATTGGAGTCGCACATGAAGGCATGGGCAAGGCACTCCAGGGAGTGGAAGAGGCCCTCAAGGCGGGCCCTCCTGAAACCGCACCCCTCAACAAGCTGCTGGCCCAGATCAAGAACACCGAAGCGGCCTATGGCCCCGTGGCCCTGGAGATCACCCGACTGGGGAGCCAGGGGGGAAAAAGATGCAGCGATCAAGAAAATCAACGAGCAATGCCGCCCCCTGCTGACCAAGCTGGTGGCCGACATCGAAGCCTTCCTGGCAGAGAGCGACGCCATCAGCAAACGTGCCAGCCAGGAATCGATGCGCCAGTTTGAATCGCTGCGGCTGCAGCTGATCCTGCTCAGCGTGGCCATGGTGGTGTTTGCCTGCGTGCTGGGTGTGGCCACCACCCGCTCCATCGTCCAGCCCCTGAACGAGGCAAGCCAGGCGACGCGGGAGTTTGCGCAGGGCAACCTGGCCACCCCGCTGGTAGCGCAGGGCAAAAACGAAATCGCTTCGGTAGTCACTTCGATGGAAGCCATGCGGCTGAGCCTTTCCAACCTGGTGGCAGGGGTGCGCCAGGGATCAGAAAGCGTATCGACCGCCAGCGCCGAGATCGCGCAAGGCAACCACAACCTGTCGATGCGCACGGAACAACAGGCCAGCGCGCTGCAGCAAACCGCTGCCTCCATGGAGCAACTGGGCTCCACAGTGAAGCAGAACGCAGACAACGCGATCCATGCCAACCGCCTGGCGCATTCAGCGTCGACCGTCGCGCAACAAGGCGGTGACGTGGTGGCCATGGTGGTGGCCACCATGAAGGACATCAACGACTCCAGCCGCAAGATCAATGACATCATCAGCGTGATCGACGGCATTGCATTCCAGACCAACATCCTGGCGCTGAACGCAGCCGTGGAGGCTGCCCGTGCCGGTGACCAGGGGCGGGGCTTTGCCGTGGTGGCCAGCGAGGTGCGCAACCTGGCCCAGCGCAGCGCGGCTGCGGCCAAGGAGATCAAGCAGTTGATCACGGAAAGTGTCGGCCGCGTGGAACACGGCACGGCTCTCGTGGACAAGGCCGGCCACACCATGACAGAGGTGGTTGCCAGCATACGCAACGTCACCCTCCTCATGGGGGAGATCAGTGCTGCCAGCTCTGAGCAAAGCTCGGGAGTCACGCAGGTGGGCGAGGCCGTCACGCTGATGGACCAGGCCACGCAGCAGAATGCGGCCCTGGTGGAGGAGATGGCTGCTGCTGCATCCAGCCTGCGTGGCCAGGCCGATGACCTTGTGAGTGCTGTGGCGGTGTTTCGTATTCACGGCAGCGGATCGGCGCTGCTGATCAAGTAGCGTCCCCCATCCCCTGCCGCGCCATCCAGCAGGGCGGGATCAATCTTGCGCCGAGCCACGTGGTGAAACGGCTGGCTGCGGGCGCATGCCGGCCAGCAGATCATTCAGCGGCATGGCACGGGCAAACTTCCAACCCTGGGCCTGGCGCACACCCCGGGCAATCAGGAAGTCCACCTGGTCCTGAGTCTCGACGCCCTCGGCAATCAGTGCCAGCTTGAGCATGTGGGCCATTTCGATGATGTGGGTAGTCACCGGGCTGATGGCGGCTTGCGCGCCGATGCTGGCGATGAAGATGCGATCAATCTTGAGGGTGTCGATGTCGATGGACTCCAGCATGGACAGGCTGGAGTAACCCGTACCGAAGTCATCCAGCGCAATCGATGCACCGATCTGCCGCGCAGCCTGCAGCGCGGGCCGTGCAGCCTCGATGTCCACCAGCCCGCGCTCGGTGACCTCCAGCATGAGCGCGCCCGGCGGCATCTCCATGGCGCTGAAGCGCCGCTGCAGGTACTGCACGGGTCCGTCGGCCACCAGATCCTGGGGGGAGAGGTTCAAACTCACATGAAAACCCGGGCGTGCCTTGAGCATCTCGGGCAAGTCGGCCAGCACCACATCCATCACGTACCGCGTGATGTGTGCGATCACACCGGCCTTCTCCGCTTCTGCAATGAATTCATCCGGGGGCACCAGGGTGCCGTTGCGGCGACGCCAGCGCAGCAGAGCCTCCGCCCCCACCCACTGGCCGGTTTCCAGATCCACGATGGGCTGATAGAGCACGAAGAACTCGTGCCGGCGCAGGGCCGCCCGCAGTCTGACGCGTGGCGACAACTGCCACCGGGTGAGCATCGCCACGCCCAGCGCAAACAGGGCACTGGCCACCAGCCCCAGGGGTGCCAGGATCAGCGCCTGGGCCTTGAGCCCTTCGTGGGCCAGCGCCTTGGGAGCCGCCGCGACCGCCGCCACATTGTTTTCCTTCGACACCCGAAAGACGATGTAGTGAGTCTCGCTTTCAGCCACGTTGTTCACATGGGGCGTGTAGAGGTTCAGCCACCGGGTATCCACCGGACCTTTGGACCGGATCAGCGCGCGGGGCGTGCTGATCAGAAGCCCCAGCGCGACATCCGCATGAAGCACAGGCATGTCAATCACGATGCCCGGGTGAATGATCACCGCATGGCCGTTGCGGGCGTAGATGTTGAAAGGCTGCTCCGGGGCAAAGGGCAGGCGGGCGCCAATCCAGGTGGAGATACCCGTCGAGGTGACCATGTGGTTGCCGGTGAGCGGTACCACCTCATTGCCCGCGGTGAGGGTACTGCAGACCAGCGCTCCGTCCCTGACCGCCCCCATGCCCTGCAGATAGAACGAGGTGCCCACCAGCTGCTGCATGCGTGTGAGGCTGGCCTGGCTGCAAGCGGGGTGCGGATCTCCGTCCAGATCGTTGAGCGCCGCCACCAGCTGCTGGCGCGAGGCCACGCCGCGTCGCAGCACCTCGTCTGCCAACGAGGTCAGATAGGCGACCTGGTCTTCCTTGGCCTGGCGGTGGGCCACCCACAGGGATGCAGCAATGGGGATGAGCGCCGCCAGCAGCAGTGGGATGGAGGCAACGACATAGAAGCGTTTCATCGGACACGGCAGTGGGTGGGTAGTACACAGGCAGACAATGGGCTGCCCCAGCGCGACGCCATCATGCACGAACAGCCCCCGCTGCTCCAGCGAGATTTCAGCCGATGGCGCCCCTGTCGCCGGGCACACAAGCATCAGACCGTCCTATGATGCCGGTGACGGTTGGTGCCCTGGGCCGGGGCCCACGGCACCACACCCATCCCCATGGCCCCTGATCGGAACAAGGAGAGTGAACCCATGAGAGACCAGGCCTTTCGGAAACATGCATGGCTGCTGTGCCTGCCATTGCTCGTGAGCACCCCGGCGGCACAGGCGCAGGACCAGTTGGTGGATTTGCAGTCCAGCGGCGGCTACACCTCCCACCGCCTCGCGGACGACGTGACCCAGGTGGATCTGGTGGAACAAACCCAGGGGGCCTGCCGCTTCAACCGCACCTGGGGCTACGACCTGACCAATCGCGAGCTGTGGACCAACGGTGGTTGCGGGGGACGTTTCAAGATCACACGCACCTATGCATCCGGTAGCAACAGCGGCTCCAATGCCGGAGCAGCAGTGGCGGCCGTGGCGGCCATTGCCGGCATTGCGTTGCTGGCCAACCACAACCGGCACGACAACGACCGTCGCCCCGAGTACCCGGACTACCCCGGCCAGGGCGGGGACTGGGGGCGCGAGATCCGGGTGGACGGCCGTCTATGCCTCGACGTGAGGGGTGGCAAATTCCAGCCCGGCACCACCCTGCAGGTGTACGAATGCAACGGGACGGCGTCCCAGCGTTTTGCGGTGGGGCGGGGCGGCGAGATCCGGGTGCGCGACCTGTGCGTGGACGTGGACCGTGGCGACCCACGGGACGGCGCGCGGGTGGTGCTGTGGTCCTGCTCGGGCTCGCGCAGCCAGAGCTGGTCTACCCTGGGTGGGCAGATCGTGAGCCAGCTCACCGGCAAATGCCTGGATGTAGACGCAGGCCAGGTCCGCCCTGGGGCACACACCATGGTCTGGCCCTGCAACCGCAGCCCCAGCCAACGCTGGTGGTGGTAAGGAGGTCCCATGCAAACAACTCTTCACTGGATCTGTGCAGGCGCCTGCGCCCTGGTGCTGGCAACAACGACGCACGCGGCCAATGCGGCCGACACCTCCATATCGTCGCCCACCACGCCACCACGCCCTGCCAAGGCGCACAAACCGGTGGCGCCAACCCTCACCCACCGGCTGCAGGCCATCTGCTCGGCAGCCGATCTCAATCATGACGGCAACGTGTCGCTGGACGAGTTCCACCAGGACATCGTGCAGAGCTGGCACAGCCTGGGGCCCGATGCAGAGGGCTACGTCCATCTCTCCCAGCTGGGCCAATTGCCCCGCATCGGCAAAGGCCAACTGAGGCGGCTGGCGGCAGCCGACAAGGACGGGGACGGAAAGCTGTCGTTCAAGGAGGTGGTGCAGGCACGCATGGCCTACTTTGAGGCAGCGGATGTGGACCAGAACGACATGCTCTCGCAGCAGGAATGCATGGCCTATGAGCGCCAACGCAGGCGCCTGCCGCAGTAGGAGCCCTCGCTGGCCGGCGGTTTCAGTCCTCCAGCTATCTGAGACCTGGGCGACTCCCGGTGCGGGATGCCCGGAGCTGGTGCGCGTCGCCGCCACGCATGCCTGGATAATCCACCGGCTCGCTGATAGCGAGGTATGGCTCCGGGTCCACCCAGGGGCCGCGTCACCCCATCCAGGCATACCGCCGCCCCGTTTCGCTCTGTTTGTTCATCCCCCATGCCCCAGGCCTTTCGCAACACTTTCCTCACTCTGCGCGATCTGATTGTGTCAGCAGGCCCCCTCGCCTTCTTGGCGGTCGGGCTGCTGGTGCTGGCCTATTGGTGGCTCAACCCCAATCCCCCCAAGACGGTGACCCTGGCCACAGGCCCTGCCCAAAGTGCCTATGAGGAGTTTGGCAAGCGCTACCAGAAGGCGCTGGCGGCGGACGGCATTGATGTGGTTCTGCTGCCCAGCGAGGGCTCATCGCACAACCTGCAGCTTCTGCGCGACGGCCAGGCCGATGTCGCTTTTGTACAGGGCGGCACAGCCGAACTGCAACCCGATGATCCGGACAACCTGGTATCGCTGGGCAGCCTGTTTGTAGAGCCGCTGTGGCTGTTCTACCGCACCGATGCAGCAGAGCGCATGCACAACGCACCCCGGCTCGATGGCATGCGGCAGCTACGCGGCTGGCGGGTCAATGTGGGGTCGGAGGGCAGCGGCGTGCCCACGCTGATCGAGCGGCTGCTGCAGGCCAATAAGGTGGAGCCCAGCGCGGTCAAGCTATCGCGCCTGGAACAGACGCCCGCGACGGTGGAGTTTTTGGCGGGGAGGCTCGACGCCTTGGTATTTGCCTCGGCGCCTGAATCCCTGATGGTGCAGATGCTGCTGCAAACGCCTGGCGTGCAGCTGCTGGATTTTGCGCAGCACGAGGCCTACGCACGGCGGTTTCCGTTTCTCACCCCCGTGACCTTGCCACGCGGGGTGGTGGACCTCGCGGCCAACGTGCCCCAGCGCGATGTTCGGCTCGTGGCCACCACCACGTCCCTGCTGGCGCGCGACGGCACGCACCCCGCCCTGCTGACCCTGTTTGCCCAGAACGCACAAAAGCTGCACAGCGGCGCAGGCTGGTTCAACCGGGCGCGTGAGTTTCCCAACACGCGCGGCAGCGAGCTGCCGATTGCCAAGGAGGGCGACCGCGCGATGAACGAGCCGGTGCCCATGCTGCAACGCTACCTGCCGTTCTGGATGGCCAACCTGATCGAGCGCATGTGGCTGGTGCTGGGCATCTTGCTGGCCATCATGCTGCCGCTGTCGCGCATCGTGCCGCCGCTCTACCAGTTCCGTGTGCGGTCACGGGTGTTCCGCTGGTATGGCCGCCTGCGCGAGATCGAAAACGACCTGGAAATGGGCAAAAGCGACCCCTCAACCCTGCTGCGCACCCTCGACGGACTGGAAGCCCAGGCCGAAAAGGTGAGCGTGCCTCTGTCGTATGCGGACGAGCTGTATGCCCTGCGCAACCACATCCACCTGGTGCGCAAAAAACTGCTGCGTGCGTCGGAAGGGGCTGGAGGATCTGCTGACCACAGCACGCCGGGCGAAGGGATGACGAACAACAGCGTGACGGAAACAGGGAGTGCAGCAGAAACTGGGCGTTGACCAGCTCTACAGCTGCACAAGGCTGCTCGCGGCCTCAAGGTGGCACCCGCAGCGCGTGTCTGTGCGATCAGCGATTCTTGGGTGACTTGGCACCCGAAGCCGGGGCCAGGGGGGCGGATTTGGACAGCGGCGCCATTTTGGAGCCGAAGCCCGTACGGACCTCGGACGACTTGCGGTCTGCCCCACCCGCCTCCGCAACGCCCGAAGCGCGGGCCGCAGGCTTGGCGGGCTTGGGCGGCTGGGCCGGTACCACGCGCAGCGAGCCTTCAGCCGCCAGCTTGTCGCGCATGCGGCGGGTCATGGACTGGGTGCTGGCATCGGGCGCAGTGAACAAAAACAGGGTGCCATGCGGGCTGGCCCAGGTCAGCTGGGTGCGCACCACCCGGCCATTGGTCACCAGTTCCACCCAAGCCCCGATGACAAAATCAGCGTAAGGGTCCGGGGTGTCCAGCGGCGCCTGGGCACTGTCCTGCGGTGCAGGAGCGGACGCCTCTGCCGATTCGGACAGCTCTGTCGCCCCCGGGGCCACTTCGGGCTCTCCCGCAGGGGCGGACACTGGGGCAGGAGCCGGTTTTTCAAAAGCGGCCTGGTGCAACGCCACGAGCCGCTGCAAGAATGCGCTGGTCTGCACCGCCGGGTAGTTGATGGTCTTGAGGCCCTTGCGCAGCTTGGCCAGCAGGCCGGGGATGGCGTCGTTGAGCCGGTCCGTCTCCTGGCGCGTGAGGTCAGGCTGCGCAGTCCACAGCAACACAGGAACCAGCGCCAGGTAACCGCTGGGGTCATCTTCCTGGCTATCGTCACTGCGCATCACCTGCGCCAGCGCCACCACGTCAGCCCAGGGGCCCGCCGCAAAATCCAGCACGTCCGACGGCACCTTGTCCACATCCGGCAGCTTGCGGATATCGGCTGCGATCTTCTCGGCCAGCAGTTCGCGCTGCTCCGCCTGCAATTTGGCTTTCTGCTCGGCCTCCTGCTGGGCCTTGATCTTTTGCTCCTGGGTGTCCCAGGCAGACTGCAGCGCCTTGAGCACGGTGTCGAACGGCCCCGCGTCCTTGACCTCATGGGCAGACAGGTGGCCCACAGCCTCGGTCACCAGTCGCATGAAGCGGCTGAAGCCAGGCTCTGTCTCGGCGGTGAATGCCAAGCTGCGCTGCGTAAGCTCGTCAAGCAGGCGGCGCGCAGGGTGGCTGCTGTCGGTAAAAAACCGGCCGTCGTGGTGCACCAGTTGCTTGAGCGCAGGCTCCAGGCTCTTGACGGCCTGCTGCACAGGGGGCAGCAAACGGGCGTCCTGGGAGATGTTGGCCATCATGCGCCCCACCACCTCCACCGCCATGGCGGTGGACTGGGTAGCAGCCTCCATGGGCATGGCTGCATAGACCACCGGCGCAACGCCAGGCCCACGCCAGCCTGCGAGAGGCACGGGCAACGAGCCCGCCTGGCTGACAGTGCCCCCACCGGCAAGACGGCCCACCAGGCGCTCCAGCTGCGCCATGTCTTCAATCGCTTCAGCGGCCGCACCCGACGGGTAGTAGCCCCCAGCCAACGATGACTGAGCGCTGGCGGCTCCCGCGCGGGGGTCCACCCAGCCCGGCTGACCCGCGCCGCTGGGCATGACCACCGCCTGTGCGGGCACGGCGCCGTAGACCGGAGAAGGGGCAAATGGATCACCGCCCGCCAACATCTGGCGCAGGATGCCGACGGTGAGCAATGCCTCTTCGGCAGCGTCCACGGGCACGGGCACCATGGCACCCTGCTGGGAGTCGCCACTCCAGCCTGTGCTGGGGCCCATACCACGCCCATAACCTGTGTTGCCATAGTCGCCCATGGGCGCGTTCATCGAGGGGCCGTACCCGGAATAACCGCCCCCGTAACCCGTACCGGACCCGCCATAGCCAGACCCACCGTAACCGGTGCCTTGGCCGCGACCGCCGCCCGCAGGCGTGCCCAGCACTGCGTAGCCCACCGGCTGGACACCATGCTCACGCAAGCTCTGGGCGGTTTTTTTGTATTCTTCGGCCAGCAGCTTCCCGAGCAGGTCGCGCATGTGCTGCATCCACAGCTGCCGTACCTCGGCCGAGACGCCGGTCTCACCCACCACCTGCTGCAACGCACGGATATAGCTCTCGGGCCGCAGAGGGTTGCGCTCGGGTTGCACGCTGCGCAAACCTTGCGCAGCGCTCACCAGGGTGTTGAGTTCGGCCAGTACGGCGTCGGTGGCATGCAGCGCAGACTGCTGGGCCTTGGACAGTTCCACCTGGGCCTGCATCTCGCTTTCGTCCATGAGCGAAAGCTCGCCAAAGTCCATGCCGGTGTCGTCGGCCGAACTGCGCCCCTTGGCGACCGCCGGGCCTTCGGCAAATATCTCCAGCAAGGCCATGGGATAGCCCTTGACCAGCGCAGCCTCGTGCTCGTTGAGCAGCCGCAGTGCATCGCTGAACAAATTGCGCTGCTGGATGTTGCGGCTGGCCGACTCCTCGCTGGTCAAGGCACTTTGGGTGACCTTGACGAGCTGCCCCATCAAGGCCTCGCCACCGCGAACGGCGTTGACAACGCAGGCGCGGAAAACGGCTCTCAGACGCGATGCGGGCAGGGACATGGTGGGAGGGAGGAATCGGACAAGAGGTTTCCAGATGCAATCCTACTTGACCTCGGCCTTTATTTGAGGGCCTTGAAACGCATCCGCTTGGGCTTTGCACCCTCCTCACCCAGCCGCTTCTTCTTGTCGGCCTCGTACTCCTGGTAATTGCCGTCAAAGAACGTCCACTGGCTGTCACCTTCGGCGGCCAGAATGTGCGTGGCGATCCGGTCCAGGAACCAGCGATCGTGGCTGATAACCAACACTGTGCCCGCGTATTCGAGCAAAGCGTCTTCCAGCGCGCGCAGGGTTTCCACGTCCAGGTCGTTCGAAGGCTCGTCCAGCAGCAGCACGTTGCCGCCAGCAATCAGTGTCTTGGCCAAGTGCAGACGGCCACGCTCACCGCCCGACAGCATGCCCACCTTCTTTTGCTGGTCGCCACCGTTGAAGTTGAAGCGCCCGGCGTAAGCACGGCTGGCCATGGTGAACTTGCCGATGTTGATCATGTCCAGGCCGCCGGAGATGTCTTCCCACACGGTCTTGTCGTCCGACAGGGCATCGCGGTGCTGGTCCACAAAGGCCATCTTCACAGTCGAGCCGATCACCACCTCACCGCTGTCCGGCTGCTCGCGGCCCGCGATGAGCTTGAACAGGGTCGATTTACCGGCACCGTTCGGACCGATGATGCCCACGATGGCACCCGCAGGGATGGTCATGGACAGGTTGTCGATGAGCACACGGTCGCCGAAAGACTTGGTGACGTTGTGGAACTCAATGACCTGGGTGCCCAGGCGCTCGGCCACAGGAATGAAGATTTCCTGGGTTTCGTTGCGCTTTTGGTATTCGTAGTCGCTCAGTTCCTCGAAACGGGCGATACGCGCCTTGCTCTTGGCCTGACGGCCCTTGGCGTTCTGGCGCACCCATTCCAGTTCCTTCTTCAGGGCCTTGGCGCGTGCCTCCTCACCCTTGTTTTCAGATTCCAGACGGGCCTGCTTCTGGTCCAGCCAGGTGCTGTAGTTGCCCTTGTAGGGGTGACCGTAGCCGCGGTCCAGTTCCAAAATCCACTCCGCGGCGTTATCGAGGAAGTAGCGATCGTGGGTGATGGCCACCACGGTGCCCGGAAAGCGGTGCAGGAACTGCTCCAGCCAGTCCACCGATTCAGCGTCCAAGTGGTTGGTGGGTTCGTCGAGCAGCAGCATGTCGGGCTTGGACAACAGCAGGCGGCACAGCGCAATGCGGCGCTTTTCGCCACCAGACAGCAGCCCGACCTTGGCGTCCCAAGGAGGCAGGCGCAGGGCATCAGCAGCGATTTCGAGCTGGTGCTCGGAGTCAGTCCCCGCCGTCGCAATGATGGCTTCCAGGCGAGCCTGTTCAGCGGCCAGTGCGTCAAAGTCTGCATCGGCCTCGGCGTAGGCGGCGTACACCTCTTCCAGCTTGGCCTTGGCGGCAAACACCTCGCCCATGGCCTCTTCCACGCTTTCGCGGACTGTGTGCTCCGAGTTGAGCTGAGGCTCCTGGGGCAGATAGCCGATCTTGATGCCCGGCATCGGAATGGCTTCGCCTTCGATTTCCTTGTCCACGCCGGCCATGATCTTGAGCAGCGTGGATTTGCCCGAGCCGTTCAGACCCAGCACACCAATCTTGGCGCCCGGGAAAAAGCTCAGGGAGATGTCCTTCAAGATCTGCCGCTTGGGCGGCACGGTCTTGGAGACGCGATTCATCGAATAAACGTATTGGGCCATGGAGGGTTCTAGCTTGCGAAAGTGGGCAGAAAGTCTGCATCCGAGCAGGTTCAGAGGGCCATTTGGAGCATTCCAAAAAGACGCCGAACGCGCTCTCAAACCCTAGATTATCGGTCCATGCGACAATACCCCCGTTGTGGGCTCCAGTTGCCCGCCACATCAGCACACTGCTGGGGACGAAGGAAGCCACGCTTCCGGGCTCCCAATCCTGAACCTCATCAGCCTGAGACTGGCTCAGCAACCTCCCGGTTGCACGACAGGCGGATACCCAGCGCCCCGGACGGGCGCATCCAACGACATGACATTTGACGAACTGAACCTGGCTCCCGCCATCCTGAAGGCCGTGCACGAAACGGGCTATGAAACCCCCACGCCCATTCAGGCCCAGGCCATTCCCGCCGTTCTGGAAGGCCACGACCTTCTGGCCGGCGCGCAGACTGGCACCGGCAAGACCGCTGCGTTCACCCTGCCCATGCTGCACCGCCTCTCGCAAGGCACGGCACCCAAGAACAAGTTTGGCGGCAAGGGCATCCGCGCCCTGGTGCTGACCCCTACCCGTGAGCTCGCGGCCCAGGTCGAAGAATCGGTGCGCGAATACGGAAAGTACCTGGACATCAACTCCACCGTGGTCTTCGGTGGTGTGGGCATGAACCCGCAGATCGACCGCATCAAGCGCGGCGTGGACATCCTGGTGGCCACCCCTGGCCGTCTGCTGGACCTGCAGCAACAGGGCTTCCTGGACCTGTCCACCGTGCAGGTGCTGGTGCTTGACGAAGCCGACCGCATGCTCGACATGGGCTTCATCCACGACGTGAAGAAGGTGCTGGCCCTGGTGCCCAAGGACAAGCAAAGCCTGCTGTTCTCGGCCACCTTCAGCGACGAGATCCGCGAGCTGGCCAACACCCTGCTCAAGAACCCGCAAAGCATCCAGGTCACCCCGCGCAACACCACGGTGCAGCGTATTTCGCAAGTGATCCATCCTGTGGGCCGCGGCAAGAAAAAGCAGGTGCTGCTGCACATCATCCAGCAACACAACTGGAGCCAGGTGCTGGTGTTCACGCGCACCAAGTTCGGCGCCAACAACGTGGCTGAGTTCCTGACCAAGAACGGTGTGCAGGCCATGGCCTTGCACGGCAACAAGAGCCAGAGTGCCCGTACGCAGGCCTTGGCGGGCTTCAAGAGTGGCGAGATCCGTGCCCTGGTGGCCACCGACATTGCCGCACGTGGCATCGACATCGATGACCTGCCGCACGTCGTCAACTACGAAATCCCCAACGTCTCGGAAGACTATGTGCACCGCATCGGCCGCACGGGCCGTGCAGGCGCTACGGGCGAAGCCGTGAGCCTGGTCTGCATGGACGAAGAAGGTTTCATGATGGACATCGAGCGCTTTACCAAGCAGCAGATTCCTGTCCAGGTGATCGAGGGTTTTGGCCCAGAACCCGGCGAGAAGGCGGAACCCATCGCCATGGGCCGCCAGACGATCTGGGGCGGTGCAGGCAAGCCCCCGAGCCGTGATGTGATGCAGGCAGCCGCCAAGGCCGCGCGCAGCGAAATGATGGAACGCATCCGCACCAACAAGGCAGGCCAGGGTGGCGGCCAAGGTGGGGAGCGTGGCCCCCGTGCAGGCAACGGTGGTGGCGGTGGTGGCCGTTCCGGCGGCGGAGCTCCACGCAACGCCCAGGGTCCAGCCGGCGGCGGCCGCGGAGGCCAGGGTGGTGGCCGGGGTGGTGCCCGTGACGGCGCCGCCCAGGCACCTGCGCGCAGCCGAGGCCCACGCCCCGAAGGCGGCGGTGGTCATCGCTACGATGACGCACAACCCCCCCGCGCCAATGCGCACCTGGGCACACACCTGGGTCACAGCAACCCAGGCCATCGCAGCTCGGGCCATGGTGCGGGCGGTCAGCCCGATCCCATGCGCACCAGCGTGGACAGCATGGCTGAACGCGGCCGCCGGGGCGGCGGCGGTGGCGGGTATCGCAACTCTGGAGGTGGCGGCTATGGTGGCGGATCAGGCACGGGTGGCGGTGGTGGCCGGGGCAACGGGCCTCGTGGGCCAGGCGGTCCTCGCGGCTCTTTTAACCGCTGAGACGCGCAAAGCGCCCCCTGCCAACACCACAGACGCAGCGGGCGCCAGCATCCATGTGCTGCACGCCAAAGGGCGGCGTGCGCCAGCGCTGAACCATCCCCGCCTGCAACTGCACGCGGTGGACTTTGCGGCGATGCCCGCCTTGCCGCACGTCGATGATGTTTACATCACCCTGGGCACCACCATGGCTGCAGCCGGCAGCCAGAGCGCGTTCCGTGCGGTGGACTATGACGCCGTGATGGCCACGGCCCGCGCAGCGCGCGCGGCGGGCGCCACCCGCTGTGGCGTGGTCACCGCCATGGGGGCCAATGCGCAATCGCGCATCTTTTACAACCGCGTCAAAGGCGAGGTCGAGCGCGACCTTCAGCAGCTGGGTTTTGAGACGCTGGTCATTGCACGCCCATCCCTGCTGATGGGCGAACGCCGGGCGCTGCAACAAGCCCACCGGCCCGCAGAGTCCCTGTCGCTCAAACTGTTTCAGCGGCTGAACCCGGTCCTGCCCGCCAACTACCGTGCCCGCCCCGGGGCGGAGGTGGCCCGTGCGCTCGTCCGTGCCGTACAGTTGGGCCGACCCGGGCTGCAAGTGCTGTCCGGCCGCGCGCTGCAGGCCAGTTGATACAGGGTGCAGCCGTCGTGACCGCGCCTACGCTGTACGCCCTTCATGCGCCCCAACGAACTCCCCCAACCGCTGGACACCCTCATGGTGGCCACTTGCAATGTGCTCAACCTGGCCAATCCGGGACGCCTGTTCTACGAGAACCAGGACCCCTACAGCCAGACCGAGTTTGAACGCAAGATCACCTGGCTGGGCGAGCGCTTTCGGGCACTGAACGCCGATGTACTGGCGGTGCAGGAGGTCTGGGACGACGCGGCCTTCAAAGGGGCACTGGGTCGGGGTGGCTTGCGCTACGACTTTGTCGCCGTGCCAGGGGCCGAGAACAACGACACCCAACAGGGCGCGCAGGGAACGCCCCGTGTGGGCCTGGCCACGCGGCTCAAGGTCGAGGCATTGCAGTCCTTTGCCGACTTCCCACCGGGCTTTCAGGTGGATGTACCTGGCATTGGCCAACACACGCGCTTCGAGCGCCCACCCCTCGTGGCCACGTTGCGGATGAAGCATGGCCAAACCCTCAACGTCCTTACCGCGCACCTCAAATCCAAGCGCCCCAAATTTCTGCAGGACGCATTGGGCCAGCCTACGGAGGACAGGGACGACCGCAAGGTGGTCGCACTGGCATCGCTGCGCTCGCTGATCATGCGCGGCGCCGAGGCCATGGCGCTGCGGTGCCTGGTGATCGACCTGCTGCACCGCACCAGCGTGCCCCTGGTGGTGCTGGGCGACTTCAACGACACCCCCGACAGCGTGACCACGCAATTGATCTGCGCCACCACCGACATTGCCTACGACCGGTCCGCCCGTGATGTGGCCCTGTTCAATGCGTACGACCTGCAAGGCGATTTCGCCTTGAAAAAGGACGTGGCCTACTCCCACATCCACCAGGGCGCGCCCTATGTGCTGGACCAGATCCTGGTCAGCGAGGAGTTCCTGCCCAATGGGCGCAACAGCGTGGGCGATGTGCGCCGGGTGGATTATTTCAACGACCACCTGCATGAGGGACGCGACCGCACGCGCTCGGACCACGGCTTTGTGCGCGCCTTGCTGCGCCTGAAACTACCCAGTTCTCCTCTGGCCCAGAGCATCTCGCCGCCGCCCACCGACGCCACCGCGCCCAGCGACGCCCCTCGCTGATCACTGCGGCAGCCCACGGCGCCACGGGTTTGCAACGGGATGTACGCTGACAAGGAGAGGCGGGTGCGCGCAGGTAACATCCACGTACAAAGCGCCCCACTCGCCCCACAACAGGGGCTCTCTCTGGCAGCCCACACCATGACCCAGCACAATTTCCTGCGCCGCAGCGCCGATACCGCCCCGCTTTCCCGTCCTGAACCACGGATTGCGCGCTGGGCCGCCCCGGCCACGCTGGCAGCACTGCTGCTGACAGCCTGCGGCAGCACCCCGCTGCCCCCTTGGCCATCCACCCCCACGGCCCAGCAGCGCAGCGCCCCCGCGCCACTGCCGCGCGTACAACAAGGTACGGTGGTACCCGCACCGCTGGGACAGCAGACGCCCTCGCAGCTGCCGCCACAACGGGCTGCCGTGGTGGCCAGCCCCCTGCCCCCGTCCGCGCCGCTCTTGGTGCGCGACGAAGCGCCCATGGCGCCGCCCTATGGCGATGCGGTGGCCGCGCGGTTCCCCAACCCTTCTGTGGTCTACAGCACACCCGGCCTGGGTGCCGACCGCAGGGCCTTCACCACCAATGCCGAGCTGGGCCAATGGCTGCGCGGGCTGAGCGACGGCGTGCCCCGTGGCGGCACACGCGCGCAGTTGCTGCAGATTGGCACCTCGCAACGCGGCGAGCCCATCCAGGGCCTGCTGCTTACCCGTGCCCCAGGCACAGACCCTGCCAGCCTGGACAAGAGCGGCCGCCCCACCGTTGTGCTGATCGGCCAGCAGCATGGCGACGAACCCGCAGGCAGTGAGGCACTGCTGGTCATCAGCCGTGAGCTTGCCCAGGGCCTGCTCGAGCCGCTGCTGGACCGCATCAACGTGGTGGTGGTGCCCCGCGCCAACCCCGATGGCGCCGAGGTGGGCACCCGCGTCACCGCCAATGGCGTGGACCTGAACCGCGACCACCTGTTGCTCAACACGCCCGAGGCCCGCGCCATTGCGCAGGTCATCAACGACTACCGCCCCATCCTGGTCGTGGACGCCCATGAATACACCGTGGTGGGCCGCTACCTGCAGAAGTTCAACGCCATCCAGCGCTACGACGCACTGCTGCAATACACCACCACTGCCAACTATCCGGAGTTCCTCACCAAGGCATCGCAGGAATGGTTTCACCAGCCCATGGTGGCGGCCCTCAAGGCCCAGGGCCTGACGAGTGACTGGTACTACACCACCTCGACCAACCTGCAGGACAAGCGCATCTCCATGGGGGGCACTCAGCCCGACACGGGGCGCAACGTCCATGGCCTCAAGAACACGGTCAGCCTGCTGATCGAGACCCGTGGGGTGGGCATTGGCCGAATGCACATCCAGCGCCGCGTGCATGCCCAGGTCACCGCCATCACCAGCGCGCTGCGGACCACCGCCGAGCGGGCGGCCAACCTGGAGCAGGTACGCTCGTTCGTGGCCCGCGACGTCAGCGCCCTGGCCTGCCGCGACCAGGTGGTTATTGAAGCGGAGGCCACGCCCACCCAGCGCGACCTGGATTTTCTGGACCCCGAGACCGGCGCCGATCGCAGCATTCGCGTGGACTGGAACTCATCGCTGACGCTGCGCAACACCAAGGTGCGTGCGCGGCCCTGTGGCTATTGGCTGTCGGCAGACGCCAGCGGTGCAGTGGAACGCCTGCGCCAGCTGGGCATCCAGGTCATGCGGGTGGCAGAGCCCGGTTCTGTCCTGGCCGAGAGCTACCGCGAAACGGCGCGCGAAACCGGCAACCGCCAGGACGTGATCGGCACCATTGCCGGTGGTGGCGACATCGTGCGCGTGCAAGTGTCTGCCGTACGCAGCGCCATTGATGCACCTGCTGGCAGCTTCTATGTGCCCCTGAACCAGCCGCGTGCCAATCTGGCCGTGGCAGCGCTGGAGCCCGACACGCAGAACAGCTACTTTGCCAACCACCTGATCCAGGACCTGGGCCAAAGCGCCCGCGTGATGGCCGTGCCATCTCTGGTGTTTGAAGAAACAGATTGATCCGTGCCTTGCGGCAGGTCGCTGCATGGCGCGAGGCTGAGGTCTGCGTTCTTGGCGGGGTCAGATGGGACGCTCCGTGAGGACGCCGCCCGGATGCTGCGCTGTGACTGTGGCCGCGGTCGCAATTTCGCTATCAATTCAATAGCTATTTAGGCATATTCTTCTAGCGCTACAGGCAGATTTCTTTCAAATCATGCCGGTCCATGCAGTGGCGCAGGCCGCGTGGCGCGGGTCTGGCGGTCCCGGGCACGCTCCAGCACACGGCGTGCCATGGCCTGTGCCAAGGCATCTTCTGCCAGGAACACCTGGGCATGGCTGTATTCCTGCACCAGCCGCTGGGCCTCGTCCTCGTTGTGGCTGCGCACCACGATGTCGATGCCAGGGTTCAGGGTCTGCGCCGTCTCGATCATCTGGCGCACCTGCAGCGCGTCCGGGGTGGCCACCACCAGCATGGCGGCACGCGCAATGTGGGCCTGGATCAGCACGGCAGGCTCCACCGCATCACCAAACACGGCGGCCACGCCATCGGCCCGCAAGGCTTCCACCAGCTCCCGGTTCTGCTCCGCCACCACAAACGGAATATCGTTGGCCGCCAGCGTTGCCGCCACACGCCGCCCTACCCGGCCGTACCCCACCAGAACCACCTGCCGCGCGAGGTAACGCGAATCGGTGCTGGTGGGCAGTTCGGCCAAAGGGTCATCCCGCTGCTCGAGTCGCCGCGCAAGCGCCGATCGGGCACGCAGCCAGCCCTGCAACGGCGCAATGGCATGGAACAACAACGGGTTGAGCGCCATGGAGAACAGGGCCCCCGCCAATACCAAGCTGGCCCCCTCGGGCGGCAGCAGTCCCAACGAAGAACCCAGTGCGACCAGAATGAACGAGAACTCACCTATCTGCGCGAGGCTGGCCGATACGGTGAGCGCTGTGTTGAGCGGGTAACGGAACGCCAGCACCAGGCCCGCAGCGGCCACCGTCTTGCCCAGCATGATGATGGCGACCAC
The DNA here is from genome assembly GCF_014851475.1 of Acidovorax sp. ACV02. NCBI lineage: Bacteria > Pseudomonadati > Pseudomonadota > Betaproteobacteria > Burkholderiales > Comamonadaceae > Acidovorax > Acidovorax sp. ACV02. The sequence goes on along the minus strand of NZ_JACUZU010000008.1, from coordinate 28,629 downwards.
TGCCAACACTTGCAGTGGGCGCTCCCACAAGACGGCGGGGTTGAAGAGCATGCCGACCGACACGAAAAAGAGTACGGCAAAGGCATCGCGCAAAGGCAGCGACTCATGCGCAGCGCGGTGGCTGAACTCGGACTCGCGCATCACCATGCCGGCAAAGAAGGCCCCGAGCGCAAACGACACGCCAAACAACGCAGCCGACCCGAACGCAATGCCCACCGCTGCGGCCACCACGCACAGCGTGAACAACTCACGCGAGCCTGTGCGAGCCACCTGCCATAACAACCAGGGAAACAGCCGGCGCCCGACCAGCAGCATCAGCACCACAAACGCGCCGACCTGCAGCAGGGTCCAGCCCAGCGTGCGCAAGAGCTGCGCAGCATCCAGGTCGGCCCCGGTGCCGCCTCCCAGCCATCCCCCCAGCGGGGGTAGCAGCACTAATACCAGCACCATGGCGAGATCCTCCACCACCAGCCAGCCCACTGCGATGCGTCCGGTGTAGCTGTCCAGAATCCCCAGGGTCTCCAGCGCACGCAACAGCACTACCGTGCTGGCCACCGACAGTGCCAGACCAAAAACCAGGGCACCACCCATGCCCCAGCCCCACCAAAGGGCCAACGCCATACCCAGCGAGGTCGCCACGATCATCTGCACCACAGCACCCGGCACGGCAATCTTGCGCACGGCCAGCAGGTCGCCCCACGAAAAATGCAGGCCCACGCCAAACATCAGCAGCATCACACCGATCTCCGCCAGCTGGCTGGCCAGGGCCGCATCTGCGACAAAACCGGGAGTGAACGGGCCGATGGCCACCCCTGCCAGCAAGTACCCCACCAATGCTGGCAGCCGCAGACGGGCGGCCAGAAAGCCCAGCACCAACGCCAGGCCCAAAGCGGCAGCAATGGTGTGGATCAGCGTGACGCTGTGTGGCATGGACAAAAGCTCCAGTGAGGCAGGCAGTCAAGGGGGATGGCCCGGTTATAACCGCATCACCATCCCAGCAGCAAAATCGCCCCTGCGGCAGCGCCAAGAGCCGGGGCCAGGGCGGGTATGATTGGCGTCCTGCGTTACGCAGATGCGGACACTCCGCAAGCCCGTCCGGCCACACAGCCGGCCAACATCCATCTGCCCGTAGCTCAACTGGATAGAGCAATAGCCTTCTAAGCTATAGGTCGGGGGTTCGAGTCCCTCCGGGCAGGCCAGCCGCCCAGCTGGCAGCTTTCAATCTCCCCACTCATACCAATCGATCCATTCTGACGAGTGTGGAACAGCCAAGCAATGCGCGCGCGGGCTGGATGACGGATGTGGATCAAGCACCTCGTTGCGTACAGCCCCAACCCTAACGATTGGGCTGCGGCACAGCGGCGTAATTCATGGCAATGGCCTGCACCACGGCGCCGATCAATGCCGCATCGCCAGCGCTCTGCGGCAACACGTCGCGCACGATCTGGACCGCGTATTGAAGTTGCTCTTTGGCCAAGGCCGCAGACATGGCGTTGCCGCGCTTTTCACTGGGCGACGCGTCGCGAATCACAAGGCTCATCAGAAACTCCCAAAAAGTGGAGCATGCAGTATGCGCCGTGTGGGGCCGTGGTGAGCGAAAGGCGGGGCTTTGATGGTGAGAAGACCCCCTTGACGCGCAACGCTGCACAGGGGGGCATGCGCAAGGCGAGATTCCATACAGCCCCAAAGCAAAAAGCACTGCAACATTTCTGCTGCAGCGCTTTGCTATTTTGGGGTGGCTGATGGGGCTCGAACCCACGACAACAGGAATCACAATCCTGGACTCTACCAACTGAGCTACAGCCACCGTAGCTTTGCATTATAGCCCGGGATTTTGGTCCCGGACATCAAATCGCTTAATTTTCTGCAGTCACTGTTGCCGCCGCCTCAGGACGCGGTGCCTTGATCTGCACCTTGAAGCGCTGCTTGAGCAGTTCATAGTACGCCAGCCCTTCGGCCGTGGCCAACCACTGCACGTATTGTTGGCGCTCCTGCTGCGCACGCTGCGCGTCCGGTGCCTGGCGCGGCACGACGCGGTTGACCTTGACCACGGCATAACCCGCAGCGCCCAAATCCACCCCCGTCCAGCCTGGCAGCGCTTCGGAGGGGGCCCGCAGCGCGGCGTCGATCAGGGCACGCGGCAGGTTCTGGGTCTGTTCGCGGGAGACTTCGGTCGCTGCGGCCAAGCCTGTGGCAGAAGACGGGGCAGCCTTCCATGCATTGAGCTTGGCCTCGCCTTCCTTGCGTGCGAGTTCGGCAGATTTCTCAGCCACATACAAGGTGCGAACACGGGCCTTCACTTCGTCATAGGGCAGTGTCAATGCAGGGGTGTAGGTGGTCACACGACCAGCGGCCATCTGGCTGGGGCCCACTTCCACCGCCTCGGTGTTGCGCTTGTTTTGCAGCGAGTCGGTAGCAAAAAGTGCTTCGAGGAACTTGGCGTTGGCCAGAGGGCTCTTGGCACCTGCGGCAGGTGTCCGGGTTACGCCCTTGGCAGTCTGGATCTTCAGCTTGAGCTTGTCGGCCACGGGCTGGAGGCTGTCTGCCTGCTCATACACACCGTTGGTGAAGGACTCTGCCACCTCGGCAAACTTGCGCTGCGCCTGCTGCTGCTTGAGCTCTGCTTCCATGGTGGGGCGCAGCTCTTCAAAGCTGGGCTGGCGGGGTGTCTTGATGTCGGTGAGCTGGATGATGTGATAACCAAACTCGGTTTCCACCAGATCACTGATTTCGCCCTTTTTCAGCGCAAACGCAGCTTCTTCAAAGGGCTTGACCATCGCACCCCGGGCAAAGAAGTTCAGGTCTCCGCCCGCAACGGCCGAGCCCTTGTCGTCAGAGGATTTCTTGGCCACATCAGCAAAGCTGCCGGGAGCCTTGCGCACCTGGGCCAGCAGTTCAGTGGCACGGGCCTTGGCCTTCTCGCGGTCCGCAGCGGATGCATCCTTGGGAGCGTTTACCAGGATGTGGCTGGCGCGGCGCTCTTCCTTCGCCGTCATGCGAGCCACATTCTCTTTGTAGTAAGTACGCAGGTCGTCTTCACCCAGGGTGATGGACGCCCGCACGCTGTCGAGATCCAGCACCACGTATTCGATGGCTGCCTGTTCCAGTTGCTGGAACAGGGCGGGATGGGCCTTGTAGTAGGCCTCCAGGTCTGCATCTGCCGGGGTGACTTTGCTGGCGAAGTCGGCAGCGTTGAATCGGGCCACCTGGATCTCGCGGCGCTCGTACAAAGCGTCGAGCGCAAGTTTGACCTGCGCATCAGAGCCAAACGCGGAGCTCATCACGCCACCCATCACTTGGTTCACCGAGATGTCACGGCGCACATTGGCTTCGAAACCTTCGGGTGTCAGGCCTTGAGCAGCGACCAGTGCGCGATAGGCATCGGCGTCCAGCGTACCGTCCGGGCGCTTGAGTCCCGCAATGGCGGGAATCTCCTGCAGGCTGCGGGCCAGGCGCGCATCGCTGGTCACGAGGTGCATCTTTTGAGCGGCGGCCGCCAGCACACGGTCACGCACCAGGCGCTCCAGCGTGGCATACCGGGCGCTGGGAGAGTCCAGCAACTTGGGATCGACCGAGGGAGACTGGGCGCGAATGCGGTCTGTCTCCATGCGATGGGCATTGTCCCAGTCCGTCTGGTTGATGTTGTTGCCATCGACACGGGCTACCACAGGGCTCTTTTCAGAGAAATAGTTGCGGTCGATGCCTACCAGCACAAACGAAGGAATGATCAGCAAGAACAAGAAGATCATCACGATCTTGGAGTGCTTGCGGATGGATTCAAACATGGTCGATCTTTCAGAAGGCAAAAAACAAAAGGCGAACTTGCGTTCGCCTTTGTTCGGTGATGGTGGGTCCTGACGGTCTCGAACCGCCGACCTACTCCGTGTAAAGGAGCCGCTCTACCAACTGAGCTAAGGACCCCACCTAAACTGATCCTCAGTTCAAGGCATCTTTCAATGCCTTGCCAGGACGGAACTTCGGAACTTTAGCAGCTTTGATTTTAATCGTAGCGCCGGTACGGGGATTGCGACCGGTACGGGCAGCACGCTTGCCCACAGCGAAGGTACCGAAACCGACGAGCGACACGGTGCCGCCCTTCTTGAGAGTCTTCTTGACAGCCTCGATCGTGGATTCCAGGGCACGCGCAGCAGCGGCCTTGGAGATGTCGGCGTTGGTAGCGATGTGCTCAATCAATTCGGTTTTGTTCACAAGAAGCCTCTCGGAAAAGAGTTAATGGAATGTCTCGAGGATATCTGGTCTTCACACGCCTGAAAGCACAGCCGTGGGCTGGTGGAGAACAGGCGGGGGAATGACTGGCATACACAGCAGTGGCTGCTGCATCAGATTAAAGCCATCGAGTTTCAGAGTGTCAATACAACACGCTGTTTTGCGTCAGCGTTGTTTTGAATTCTAGTCGTATTTCACGCTGCGACAGGGCTTGGCGGGGGTTTTTGTCTCAAACACGCCGTATCGGCAGCACTCCGTATTGACACCCCGCAGCCAGCCGTACTCAACGAGCAGCGAGTGCCTGAGCGATGGCTTTGCCCACATCCTGCGTGCTGCCCGTGCCGCCCAGGTCCGGGGTGCGCGGAGCACCACTGCCAGGTTGCAACACGGCTTCGATAGCGGCCAGAACGGCGTCGTGCGCGGCGCGATAACCCAGGAAGTCCAGCATCATTGCGCCGCACCAGATCTGCCCGATGGGGTTGGCGATGCCCTTGCCCGCGATGTCGGGCGCCGAGCCATGCACCGGCTCAAACAGCGACGGCATGGTGCGCGTGGGGTTGAGGTTGGCGCTGGGCGCGATGCCGATGGTACCGGTGCACGCAGGTCCCAGGTCCGAGAGGATGTCGCCGAACAGGTTGCTGGCAACCACCACATCAAAGAAGTCGGGCCGCTGCACGAAGTGGGCGGTGAGGATGTCGATGTGGAACTTGTCCACCGCCACATCGGGGTAGGCCTTGGCCATCTCGGCCACGCGCTCGTCCCAGTAGGGCATGGTGATGGCGATGCCGTTGGACTTGGTGGCGCTGGTCAGGTGCTTCTTGGGGCGCGACTGGGCCAGTTCAAACGCAAACTTCAGCACGCGGTCCACGCCGTGGCGCGACATCACTGTCTCCTGCATCACGATCTCGCGCGGAGTGCCTTCGTACATGCGACCACCGATGCTGGAGTATTCGCCTTCGGTGTTCTCGCGCACGATCAGCATGTCGATCTCGCCGGGCAGGCGCGGGCTGCCATCACGGCGCACCACAGGGGCGATCACGCCCGGCATGAGGCGCGCGGGCCGAAGGTTGATGTACTGATCAAACTCGCGGCGGAACAGCAGCAGCGAGCCCCAGAGCGAGATATGGTCGGCGATCTTGTCGGGCCAGCCCACCGCGCCGAAGTAAATGGCCTCATGGCCGCCGATCTGGTCCTTCCAGTTGTCGGGCAGCATCTTGCCGTGCTTTTCGTAGTAGTCCCAGCTCGAAAAGTCGAAGTGGTCGAAATGCAGGTCAATGCCAAACTTGCGGGCGGCCTCGTCCAGAACGCGGAGGCCCTCGGGCATGACCTCTTTGCCAATGCCGTCACCGGCAATGACTGCAATGCGATGCTTCGCCATTCAGATGCTCCTGAAAATATAGCTGCCTGCGCTTATATATCAAGCGATCCAGGCATCAAAGACTTGAAAACTATTTGACGCGCGCCCGGATCTCGGGCAACGCCTTCTGCAGGTAGTACACCATCGACCAGACAGTGAGCACCGCCGAGGCCCAGATGAGCCAGGTGCCCCACACGCCGGTATCGATCACGCCAAACAGGCGCCCGTCGTACAGCAGAAAGGGGATGGCCAGCATCTGCACCGTGGTCTTGACCTTGCCGATCATGTGCACGGCCACGCTCTTGCTGGCGCCGATCTGCGCCATCCACTCGCGCAGGGCCGAGATCGCGATCTCGCGGCCGATGATGATGAGGGCCACAAACACGTCGGCACGTTGCAGGTGCACCAGCACCAGGAGCGACGCACACACCAGAAACTTGTCGGCCACCGGGTCCAGGAAAGCCCCGAAGGACGAGGTCTGGTTGAGCTTGCGGGCCAGGTAGCCGTCCAGCCAGTCGGTGGCCGCGAACACCACGAACATCACGGTGGCGATGAGATTGCGCGTGGCCGGGTCCAGCGGTGCGTAGAACACCCCCACGATCAAAGGTATCGCGACGATGCGCGTCCAGGTCATCAAGGTGGGGATAGTCCAGAACATGGCGGCGATTGTGTCACGGCGCGGCCGTGGAACGGCACATGGGGCTTATCTCAATGCCTTGTAAATTTCTTCTGCCAATTCATGCGAGATGCCATCCACGGTGGCCAGGTCCTCCACGCTCGCGGATGCCACCCCACGCACCCCGCCAAAACGTTGCAACAGGCGCGCTCGCTTCTTGGGCCCCACCCCCGCAATTTCTTCCAGTTGCCCGCCCCCCACGCGCACCTTGGCCCGTGCCGCGCGCATGCCGGTGATGGCAAAGCGGTGCGCCTCATCGCGGATCTGCGCCACCAGCATCAGCGCGGCCGAATCCTTGCCCAGGTAGACCTTTTCGCGCCCGTCGGCAAACACCAGCTCTTCCAGGCCCACCTTGCGGCCCTCGCCCTTCTCGACCCCCACGATGCGGGTCAGGTCCAGCCCCAGTGCCGTGAACACCTCACGCGCCACGCCCACCTGCCCCTTGCCGCCGTCGATGAGCACCAGGTCGGGCAAACGCGCCTGGCCCTTGGGCCGGGCTGCGGCTTGCGCCTCGGGCGATTGCGCATAGTCGATGCCGCCCTCCTCGCGCTGCGCCTCCACCACCTTGCTGTAGCGGCGCGTGAGCACCTGGCGCATGGCGGCATAGTCGTCGCCGCCGGTGATGCCTTCGATCTTGTAGCGGCGGTATTCGCTGCTCTGCATCTTGTGGTGGTGAAACACCACACACGACGCCTGGGTGGATTCACCCGCCGTGTGCGAGATGTCAAAGCACTCGATGGTGAGCTGGTCCAGGTCTTCGGGCGGCAGATCCAGCGCCTCGGCCAGCGCCCGCGTGCGGGCCTGCTGCGAGCCCTCCTCGGCCAGCAGGCGGGCCAGTTGCAGGTCGGCGTTTTTCTGCGCCATGTCCAGCCACGCGCGGCGCTGTTCGCGCGGCTGGTGGATAGCGTTCACGCGCAAGCCACTTTGTTCGGTCAGCGCGTCCAGCAAGGCCTTGTCCACCGGCACACTGGTCACCAGCAGCGGTGGCACAGGCACACCGATGTAGTGCTGGGCAATGAAGGCCTCCAGCACCAGGGCCTCCACGGGGCGAACCGGACGAGACGGGGTGGCCACCGTTTCATCCGCACCGTCCCCGCCCTCTTCTTCGAACACCGCCGCAGCGTCCTCGACATGCACCGGAAAGTACGGCCGGTCGCCCAGGTGGCGGCCACCGCGCACCATGGCCAGGTTCACGCAGGCGCGGCCACCTTGCACGCGCACCGCCAGGATGTCCACATCCTTGTCATCCACCGTCTCTATGGACTGCTGGTGCAGCACGCGCGACAGCGCCTGGATCTGGTTGCGCACCTCGGCGGCCTGCTCAAACTCCAGCTTGTCCGAGTGCGCCATCATCCGCGCCTCCATGGCTTGCAACACCTCCTGCGTCTCGCCGCGCAGCAACGCCTCGGCGTGCTGCACGTCAGCCGCATAGGCCTCGGGCGAAATCAGGTCCACACAGGGCCCGGTGCAGCGCTTGATCTGGTACAGCAGGCAGGGCCGTGTGCGGTTGGCAAACACAGTGTCTTCGCATGTGCGCAGCCGGAACACCTTTTGCAGCAGCTGGATGGTTTCCTTCACCGCCCAGGCGCTGGGGTACGGGCCAAAGTACCGGTGTTTTTTATCGACCGAGCCCCGGTAGTACGCCATGCGCGGAAACACCTGGCCCGGCGCATCACCCCGCGTGTGGGCGCCCGGCGTGCCGGTGATCTTGAGATAGGGGTAGCTCTTATCGTCTCGGAACAGGATGTTGAACTTGGGGTTCAACGTCTTGATGAGGTTGTTTTCCAGCAGCAGCGCCTCGGCTTCGGAGCGCACCACCGTGGTCTCCATGCGCACGATCTTGCTGACCATGTGGCCGATGCGTGTGCCGCCATGGTTCTTCTGGAAGTAGCTGGACACCCGGCGCTTGAGGTTGAGCGCCTTGCCCACGTACAGCAGGGCATCCTGCGCGTCGAAATAGCGGTACACGCCCGGCAGCGCTGGCAGCGCAGCCACCTGCGCCAGGAGTTCTTCGGAATGCACATCAGACATGGCGCGTATTGTGGCCCCGTGCGCAGCCCGCCCCATTCACTATCAAATAAATAGCTGCTAGCGCTTATCCATCAAGCGCCAGCGGCCATTTTCATCAAAACACCCGAATCACTCCGCCTCGATCTTCGAGGTCTTCACCACCTGCGCCCAGTTGGCCAGATCGGCCTTCACCTTGTCACCCAGCTGCGCAGGGGTCTGGTAGTCCGCCGTGGCGCCCTGCTCTTGCGCCTTTTGCTGGAAGGCCGGGTTCTGCACCACGGTGCGGATGTCGGCCGTGAGCTTGTCCACCACGGTCTTGGGCACGGCGGCGGGGGCAAACACCGCAAACCACGAGGTGGCATCGACCTTGGGGTAGCCCGCCTCGACTGTGGTGGGCACATCGGGCAGGCTGGGCAGGCGCTGTTTGCCCGTCACGGCCAGCACGCGTAATTTGCCGCTGGCGATGTGGGGCATGAACGGCGGCGCGGTGCCAAAGGTCAGGTCCACCTGGCCGCCCAGCAGGTCCTGCAGCGCGGGGCCCGTGCCTTTGTAGGGCACGTGGACCATCTTGATGGCGCCTTGCTGCTCCAGCATGGCACCCGTGACATGCTGCAACGATCCATTGCCCGACGAGGCGTAGTTGAGCTTGCCGGGATTGGCCTTGGCATAAGCGATGAGTTCAGCCAGCGTCTTCACCGGCAGGTCGTTGCGCACCACGATGATCTGCGGAGCCGAGATGACATTGGCCACAGGCTGGAAGTCGCTCTGCTCCCACTGCTTTTGTTTGGTGATGTGGGGCGAGATGACGTGGTAGCCCGAGTACTGCATCAGCAGCGTGTAGCCATCGGCCTCGGCCCGCTTGACGGCGCTGGCAGCAATGTTGCCGTTGCCCCCGCCCTTGTTGTCCACGATGACCGACTGGCCCAGCACCGGCGCAAGCGCCTGCGCCAGCATGCGGGCCGACAGGTCGGTGGTGCCGCCTGCGGCGGTGGGCACCACCAGGGTCACGTTTTTGGACGGGTAAACGCCCTGTGCCGCTGCGTGGCCAATAAAGCCAGTGGCCAGTGCGGCCAGTGCGAGGGTGGTGAACTGCTTGCGGGTGGTTTTCATGGAAGCGATGTCTCCGTTGTCGTTGTTGTGAAAGGTCTGAATATCAAAAAGGCAGCAGGGTTCGACAGTCGTGCACCGCTCAATCTACCGTGGCACCCGTGTCCTTGACCACGCGGCTCCACTTGGGCAGGTCGGACTGCACCAGCGCCGCCAGCTGCGCTGCCGTGCCCTTGAAGGGCTCGCAGCCCACGGTGGCCAGCTTGTCCACCACGTCCTTGTGCTCCAGCGCACGGGCCACCTCGGCCTGCAACTGCGCCACGATGGGCGCGGGCGTGCCAGCCGGGGCAAACAGCGCATACCAGGGCGCCTGGCCAAAGCCCTTGATCGTCTCACCAATGGTGGGCGCATCGGGCAGCGCGGCCACACGCTTTTCATTGACCACACCCAGCACCTTGAGCTTGCCTGCCTTGATGAACGCAATGGCCGACGGCAGGCTTTGCACCGACAGCGGCACTTGCCCGCCCACCACATCGGTGGCGGCTGCGGCGGAACCCTTGTACGGAATGTGCTGCAGCTGGATGCCCGCCGCCTTTTGCAGCATCTCGCCAATCAGGTGGTTCAGCGTTCCGTTGCCCGCCGAGGCAATCGAATATTTTCCGGGGCTGGCCTTGGCCAAAGCCACCATTTCGGCCACGGTGTTGGCCGGGAAGGATGGATGCGCCACCAGCACATAGCCCGCCGTGGCCACGGGCGCCACGGGTGCAAAGTCCTTCACCGGGTCAAAGCCCGGGTTCTTGTACAGCGCAGGGCCGATCACATGGGCGCTGTCAGCCGTGAGCAGCAGCGTGTAGCCATCGTTGCGTGCACGGGCTGTGGTGCCGGTGGCCAGCGTGCCGCCCGCGCCAGGGCGGTTGTCCACGATCACGCTCTGGCCCAGTTGTTCGCTGAGTTTTTGCGCCACCACGCGCGCAATGGCATCGTTGGCGCCACCCGCAGCCTGGGGCACCACCACGGTGATGGGCTTGGAGGGGTATTTGTCCTGCGCGCCCGCAGCCAGTGCAGCGGAGCACAGCACGGCGGCGGTAAAGATGCGGCGGGACAGCGTCGTTTGAAATGTCATGGCTTTTGTCTCCTGGTGTTATGGGTGAATGCAGGCTCACCCGCGCTCAGCGGGCCAGCGCTCTTTCGCGGATCGCCTCGAAATCGGCAGGCACCGGGTGCAGCGCCAGGCGCGGGCCCGCCTTGGCGATCTGGCTGGGAATGTCGTGGCCAATCAACGCAGGCAGTTGCTGCGCAGCGGCCAACAGTTGTGCCAGATCCACCCCCGTGTCATAGCCCATCAGCACCAGCGCATGCACGATCTCCTCGCTGCACACATTGCCGCTGGCGCCCGGCGCATAGGGGCAGCCGCCCAGGCCGCCCAGCGAGGCATCGAACCGGTCTGCGCCTGCGTCAATGGCCGCCAGCACATTGGCCAGCCCCATGCCGCGCGTGTTGTGGAAATGCAGGGTGAACTCCACCCCCGGCCAGCGCGCGCGGGCTGCCGCGGTGAGCTGGTGCACCTGCGTGGCGTAGGCCATGCCCGTGGTGTCGCACAGCGTGATGCCACGCACGCCCCGATCCACAAAACGCTGCACCCAGCCGAACACATCCGCCTCGGCCACATCGCCTTCCATGGGGCAGCCAAAAACACACGACAGCGACACATTCACCGCCACGTTGGCGCCCTGCGCCAGGGCCACTACCTGCGCCAACGCCGCAAACGACTGTTCCTGCGTCATGCGCAGATTGGCCAGGTTGTGGGTGGCGCTGACCGACATCACCAGGTTCAGCTCGTCCGTGCGCGACTCGATGGCGCGCTCGGCACCGCGCAGGTTGGGCACCAGCGCGGTGTAGACCGTGCCAGGGCGGCGCGTGATCTCGCGCATCACGATCTCGGCATCCTTGAGCGCAGGGATGGCCGTGGGCGAGGTGAACGAAGTCACCTCGATCTTGGCCAGGCCCGCCGCCGACAGTGCGTTGCACAGCGCGATCTTGTCGGCCGTGGGCACAAATGCCTTTTCCATCTGCAGGCCGTCGCGCAGGCCGACTTCCTGCATATGGATGCGGCGGCCTGCGCCCTGCCACACGGTGTTGGATGCACTCATTGAATCACCCCCTTGCTGCGCAGCAGCGCGATCTGTTCGGCCGTGAGCCCGGCCTCGGCCAGCACCGCATCGGTGTCGTCGCCCAGGTGCGGCGCGCTGCTGCGGATGCTGCCCGGCGTGGCCGAGAGCTTGGGCACGATGCCGGGCACCTCCACGCTGTAGCCGTCGCGCGTCTGCTGCGTCAGCAGCATGTCGCGGGCGCGGTAGTGCGGGTCTTCGGCAATGTCCTTGGCGGTGTAGACCTTGCCCGCAGGCACGCGGGCGGCGCCCAATGCATCCAGCACCTGCTGCACGGTGCGCTGCGCGCTCCAGGCGCCAATCGCAGCGTCGATCTCTTCCACACGCGCCACGCGGCCGGTGTTGTTGGCGAGGTCCGGCGCAGTGCCCAGGTCGGGCCGGCCGATGGCGTCCATCAACCGCTTGAAGATGCTGTCGCCATTGCCCGCCACCAGCACCCAGCCATCCGTGCAGGGGTAGGCGTTGCTCGGTGCAATGCCCGGCAGCGCACTGCCTGCGGCCTCGCGCACGGCCCCGAAGGCGCTGTATTCGGGGATCAGGCTTTCCATCACGTTGAACACCGCCTCGTGCAGCGCCACGTCAATCACCTGGCCCTGGCCGCCTTTGACCTTGCGGTGGTACAGCGCCGTGAGCACGCCGATGGTGCCGTGCAGCGCCGCCAGCGTGTCGCCAATCGAGACACCGACGCGCACCGGCACGCGGCCGGGCTCGCCCGTCAGGTGGCGCAGACCGCCCATGGCTTCGCCGATGGCGCCAAAGCCTGGCAGGTCGCGGTACGGCCCCGTCTGGCCGTAGCCAGAGATGCGCAGCATCACGAGGCCGGGGTTGAGATGGTGCAGCTCCTCGGGCGACATGCCCCAGCCTTCCAGCGTGCCGGGGCGGAAGTTTTCGACCAGCACATCGGCTTCTGCAATCAGCTGGCGAGCGATGTCCTGCCCCTCCTTTTGCCGCAGATCCAGCGCCACCGAGCGCTTGTTGCGCGACTGCACCTGCCACCAGACGGAGGTGCCTTCCTTGATCAGGCGCCAGTTGCGCAGCGGGTCGCCGGTCTCGGGCGCCTCGATCTTGATCACATCGGCGCCAAACTCGCCCAGCGTCTTGCCGCAGAAAGGCCCGGCAATGAGCTGGCCCATTTCGATGACGCGCACGCCTTGCAACGCGGCGGGGGAAGCAATGGAATCCATGGGTGGGGTTATCTCCTGCGGCCAGCCCCACGCCGGGGCGGCTCGGGGCGAATGATGCGCAGGGTGTGCGGGGCCGTAAATCGCTCAAGCAACAAGATGCCATCGCAAACCGGCATGGCAGCTGCGGCGCTTGCTACCATCGGCCCCCATGAAACTCGACCCCGTCTCCCTGCGCCTGTTTGTGGCCGTGATGGAAGAAAGCACCATCGCTGCCGCCGCCGCGCGCGAGCACTTGGCCGCCTCGGCCGTGAGCCGCCGCTTGGCCGACCTGGAAGACGCGTTGCATGTGGCCCTGTTCACCCGCAGCAACAAGGGCACCGAGCCCACGGCCGCCGCATTTGCCCTGCTGAACCTGGCGCGCGGCGTGCTCAATGACCTGGACGGCATCGCCACCCAGATGCGCGAATATGGCACCGGAGTGCGCGGCCACGTGCGCGTGGTGGCCAACATATCGGCCATCACGCAGTTTTTGCCGGGGGAACTGCAGAGCTTTCTGGCACAACACCCGCAGGTGGATGTGCGGCTGCAGGAGCAGATCAGCAGCGCGATTGCGCATTCCGTGGCCGAGAACGCGGCCGACGTGGGCATCCTGAACGAAGGCCACTACGGCGAGCGGGTGACGCTGCTGCCCTACCGCACCGACGAGCTGGTGCTGGTGGTACCCACCGGCCATGCGCTGGCGCGGCGCAAGTCCGTGCGGCTGGCAGACGCCCTGCCCTATGACTTTGTGGGCGCGCACCCCAACAGCGCCATCAACAACCAGCTCACCCGCGCATCCGCCGAGGCTGGCCTGCCGCTTCGGCTGCGCATGCAGGTCACCAGCTACGACGCGCTGTGCCTCATGGTCAACGCCGGCCTGGGTGTGGGCGTGATGCCGCGCGGCAGTGCGCGGCTGTACCAGGGCGCGCTGCAGATCCGCACCGTCACCCTGAACGAGCCCTGGGCCCACCGCCGCCTGTCGCTGTGCGTGCGGTCGGAAGAATCCCTCTCCACCGTGGCCCGGCTGCTGGTGGACCACTTGCGCACCCAGCCTGCCACACCATGACCCCCGACCGCCAGCCCCTGCAGTGGGATGTGTTCTGCCGCGTGATCGACAACTTTGGCGACATTGGCGTGTGCTGGCGTCTGGTCGCGCAGCTGGCCGCGCTGGGCCACCGCGTGCGCCTGTGGGTGGACGACGCCTCGGCGCTGCAATGGATGGCCCCTGGGGGCTGCCCCGGGGTGGAGGTGCGGCCCTGGGGCGCGCCGCCGCCGGGCCCCAACGAGCCGCCACCCGATGTGATGGTGGAGGCCTTCGGCTGCGATATTACTCCTGAATTCATAGCGTATAGCGCATATTCCACTAGCGCTTCTGGCCAAAATCGCTCCAAACCTGTCTGGATCAACCTGGAATACCTGTCTGCAGAGGCCTACGTCGCACGCACCCACCGCCTGCCGTCCCCCATCCTGTCCGGCCCGGCATCGGGGTGGACGCGCTGGTTTTTCTACCCCGGCTTCACCACCGGCACCGGCGGCCTCCTGCGCGAGCCCCATCTGATGGCGCGGCGCGAGGCTTTTGACCGCAGCGCCTGGCGCACGGAGCACCGGGCCATGTTTGGCAGGGGCGAAGAAATACCGGGTAGCCGCTGGGTGTCGCTGTTCTGCTACGAGCCCCCGGCGCTGGCCCACCTGCTGCAACAGTGTGCGCTGCAACCCACCGAGCTGCTGGTCACGCCTGGCCGCCCGGCTGCTGCTGTGCGGGCGACACTGGCCGAGCCCTCCGGGAACGAAGGAGGTCCGCAAGTGCATGACCAGCGGGGACTGCTGTCCTTGTCCTACCTTCCCCACCGCCCCCAGCCAGCGTTTGATGAGATGCTGTGGGCCTGCGACTTCAATGCGGTGCGGGGCGAGGACTCGCTGGTGCGTGCGCTGTGGGCGGGTCAGGCCTTTGTCTGGCAGATCTACCCACAGCACGACAACGCCCACCACGACAAGCTCTGGGCCTTTCTGGACTGGCTGCAGGCCCCTGCGTCACTGCGGCAGTTCCACGCGACCTGGAACGGGCTGGACGCCGCGCCGCTGCAATGGCCGGACGACAACACGCTGGCAGAGTGGACCGCCTGCACCCAGGCTGCCCGTGCGCGCCTGCTGACGCAGGACAACCTCGTCGCACAACTTTTGGGCTTTGTCGCCGAAAAACGGTAAAATCCGAGGCTTTGCGCAAATCAGGTGCGGCATGTCAGTGCCTGCTCCCCGCGCACTTTCGCCGCAGAACATGCACCGGCGCGCAAACCAGATGGTTTGCCAGCCCGCGCGTTGAGCGGCCCCAACCCAAGCAACTTGCTATGAAAATCGCTCAAGAAATCCGCGCCGGCAACGTCATCATGCACGGCAAGGACCCCATGGTGGTCCTGAAGACCGAATACGCCCGCGGCGGCCGCGGTGCAGCCACCGTGCGCATGAAGCTCAAGAGCCTGATCGGCAACTTCGGCACCGAAGTCGTGTTCAAGGCCGACGACAAGATCGACAACGTGATCCTGGACAAGAAAGAGTGCACCTACTCCTACTTTGCCGACCCCATGTACGTGTGCATGGACACCGAGTACAACCAGTACGAAGTGGAAGCCGAAAACATGGGCGACTCGCTGAACTACCTGGAAGACGGCATGACCGTGGAAGTGGTGTTCTATGACGGCAAGGCCATCTCGGTCGAACTGCCCACCAGCGTCGAGCGCGAAATCACCTGGACGGAACCCGCCGTCAAGGGCGACACCTCCGGCAAGGTCATGAAGCCTGCCAAGATCGCCACCGGCTTCGAAGTGCCCGTGCCCCTGTTCGTCAGCCAAGGCGACAAGATCGAAATCGACACCCGCACTGGCGAATACCGCAAGCGCGTCTAAGGGCGGCAAGGGCTCGCAGCCCTCTCTCCCTCACAGGAGATCCCCCAAAGAAAAAGGCTTCCCTCGGGAAGCCTTTTTTATGATTCAGAGCCAATGCGCTAGTGCTGCATGGATCCAACGCTATGAATTAAATAGCAATCAGATAGGTTGCGCCACCAGGTCGTGCCCCTGCACGCCCACGATACGTGCCTTGGTGAACTCCCCCACCTTGAGCTGCTTGCTGATCTTCTCGGGCGGCAGCAGCTGCACGGTGCCGTCGATCTCGGGCGCATCCGCATAAGTGCGGCCCACACCCCCTTTGCGGCCCAGGGCAGGTGCATGGTCCACCAGCACCTGCATGGTGGCACCCACCCGGCGCTGCAGCCTGGCGATCGAGACCTCTTCCGCCACCGCCATGAAGCGGGCACGGCGCTCTTCGCGCACTTCCATCGGCAGCATGCCGGGCAGCTCGTTGGCCGCAGCGCCATTCACATCGCTGTAGGCAAAGCAGCCCGCACGGTCAATCTGCGCCTCGCGCACGAAGTCGAGCAGGTGCTGGAACTCTTCCTCCGTCTCGCCCGGAAAGCCCGCAATGAAGGTGCTGCGGATGACCAGCTCGGGGCAGGCTTCGCGCCAGCGCAGGATGCGCTCCAGGTTGCGCTCGCCGCTGGCGGGGCGCTTCATGCGCTTCAATACGTCAGGGTGGCTGTGCTGGAAAGGCACGTCCAGGTACGGCAGCACCTTGCCCGTGGCCATGAGTGGGATCACTTCGTCCACGCTGGGGTACGGGTACACATAGTGCAGGCGCACCCAGGCGCCATAGGGCTCGGCAATCTCGCCCAGCGTCTGCACCAGCTCCAGCATGCGGGTCTTGACGGGCTTTCCGTCCCAGAAGCCCGTGCGGTACTTCACGTCCACGCCATAGGCCGAGGTGTCCTGGCTGATCACCAGCAACTCTTTCACACCACCTTGAAACAAGGCCTTGGCCTCGCTCAGCACGTCGCCAATGGGGCGCGACACCAGATCGCCGCGCATGGACGGGATGATGCAGAAGGTACAACGGTGGTTGCAGCCTTCGCTGATCTTGAGGTAAGCGTAGTGCTTGGGCGTGAGCTTGATGCCCGCGATGCCAAAGCTGCCGGGCACCAGGTCCACGAACGGGTCGTGGGGCTTGGGCAGGTTCAGGTGGACCGCATCCATCACCTCTTGCGTGGCATGGGGCCCGGTCACGGCCAGCACGCTGGGGTGCATCTGGCGCACCATGTTGCCGCCATCGTCACCCGTGCGGGCGCCCAGGCAGCCGGTGACGATGACCTTGCCGTTCTCGGCCAGGGCTTCGCCAATGGTGTCCAGGCTTTCTTTCACGGCATCGTCGATGAAGCCGCAGGTGTTGACGATGACCAGGTCGGCACCCTGGAAGGTCTTGGAGGTTTCGTAACCCTCGGCGCTCAGCTGCGTGAGGATCAGCTCGGAATCGGTCAGCGCCTTGGGGCATCCCAGGCTGACGAATCCGACTTTGGGTGTTTTGGTGGGGGCAATTGCTTCGCTCATATCCCCGTATTGTCCCAGTTCCGGCGTTGAGCGGTCAGGATTGCCGATTCATCGCAAGGTTTGCCACCTGCCGCAACCTGCGCAACCGGTGCTGCACCAGCCCGCAGCCGCGATTTAAAGGCAGCACCGCCGCTATAGCGGCGCCGCCCGGGGGCAAGGCGCCGCAGGCGCCTCGGGGGCTATCTTTTCAGTCCAAATGCGCCCAGCATCTGCTCCGTCTGCTTTTGCATCTGCTCCTGCATCTGGGCCAGCATGGTCTGCGACTGCTCGACATAGTTGCCCATCATGCCCTTGAGCATGGGCGACTGCAGGCTCATGAACTGCGCCCACATCTCGGGCGTCACGCTTTGGGACTGCTCGGCCAGCTTGGTCTGCACGTCGGTGAAGGCCTGGACGTTCTTCTCCAGGTACGCGCCCATGAACCCCTGCATGGCATGGCCGTAGAACCGGATGATGTTGGCCAGCACCGCCTCGGTGAACATCGGGGCGCCGCCCGCCTCCTCTTCCAAAATGATCTGCAGCAGGATGCTGCGTGTGAGGTCTTCGCCCGTCTTGGCGTCGCGCACCACCACGTTCTGGTGGTCCATCACCAGCTGGCGCACCTCGGCCAGGGTGATGTAGGTGGAGGTGTCTGTGTCGTACAGACGGCGGTTGGGGTACTTCTTGATGACGCGCTGGGTCGATTTGGACGCAGCGGTTTTCGGTTCGGACACAACGAACTCCTCGGGCTCAAAACCCATGTATTGCAGTGCAGCACATTCTAGGGAGACTGCTGCGCCGCTGCGGCAAAGGAATACCCTGAGGACGCAGGACAACCGAGTGTCGCACGTGTGACTGATAGGTCCGGCGCTGTGTGTCGTGGAGCTTCCTGCACCACACACCACAGCCCGGCAACAGCGCGTGAAGCGAAAGAATGAAGCAAAAACAAAAAAGCCACCTTACGGTGGCTTGCTGCATGAACACCGCCTGCGGTGTTGTTGCCAAGTTTTCTTGAACTGAAAGCTGGTTTCTTTCAGAAAAACTTGGTAGGCGCGATTGGACTCGAACCAACGACCCCCACCATGTCAAGGTGGTGCTCTAACCAGCTGAGCTACGCGCCTGTCGTTATCAAGACCACGATTATAGCCATAAAAATCGCCCCCTCGAGCTCGGCAGGCTACAAATAGCACAACGCGCGCGAAGCGGGCTCACAGGCAAGGCCCGCGCGCGTCTCGCCTCAACGGCGGCGGGCAGAACGGACGCCCTGCACCCCAGCCACGATGCCGAGCACCTTGTTCAGGCGGCCTGAGTCGGACACTTCTACCGTGAACGTCATCCACGCCGTGCCTTTGACGGACTGGGTCTGCACACCGATCACATTGGTTTTTTCGCGGGCGAACACTTCCGAGATGTCGCGCAGCAGGCCCTGGCGGTCGGCGGCCTCCACCGCGACGTCCACCGGGTACACCGCCGTGGATGCCGATGGCTTGGGCACGCCCCACTCCACCTCGATCACACGCTCGGCGTTGCGTGCCGCCATCTCGCGGAAGTTGCTGCAGTCGGCACGGTGCACGCTCACCCCTTTGCCGCGCGTGACAAAGCCACGGATGGTGTCCGGGGGTGCGGGCTTGCAGCACTTGGCCAGCTGCGTCATCAGCGAGTCGATGCCCACCACCAGCACACCGCCCTTGGGGGCCGCATCGTTGGTGCGTGTTTTCTTGAGCAGCAGATAGTCGTCGGGCTGCAGCACGGGCTCGGGCGGGCGTAGCACGGTTTCAATGTTGCGCAGCGAAAACTCATCCTTGCCCACCACCTCAAACAGCGCGTCGGCCGACTTGAAGCCCAGTTGCACCGCCAGATCGTCGAGCTTGATGGCGGTCTTGCCTTCGCGCTGCAGCAGCTTTTCGACCGCCTCGCGGCCCCGGGCCACTGTCTCGTGCGTG
This sequence comes from Acidovorax sp. ACV02, assembly GCF_014851475.1. Taxonomy (NCBI): domain Bacteria; kingdom Pseudomonadati; phylum Pseudomonadota; class Betaproteobacteria; order Burkholderiales; family Comamonadaceae; genus Acidovorax; species Acidovorax sp. ACV02. The sequence continues at coordinate 9,629 of NZ_JACUZU010000008.1, read as the reverse complement.
GCCTGTGCGTTGAACCAGGCACGCACCTTGGCCTTGGCGCGGTTGCTGGTGAGATAGCCCAGCTCGGCATTGAGCCAGTCGCGCGAGGGGCGCCCTTCCTTGACCGTGGAGATTTCAACAGTCTGCCCGTTTTGCAACGGGGTATTGAGCGGCACCATCACACCATCGACCTTGGCGCCCCGGCAGCGGTGGCCCAGGCTGGTGTGGACCGAGTAGGCAAAGTCCACCGGGGTGGCGCCCTGGGGCAGCTCCACCACGGCGGCATCGGGGGTCAGCACGTAGATGCGGTCCTCGAACAAGCCCCGGTTGGGCAACGCGCCCGCCAGGTCCCGCTCCCACGCCAGCAGCTGGCGCAGCACGGCAATCTTGGCGTCGTACTCGCCCGTTGCAGACACACCCGCATAACCTTTCGCCCCGGCCTCCTTATAGGCCCAGTGCGCGGCCACGCCATGCTCGGCGTGTTCGTGCATGGCCTGGGTGCGGATCTGGATCTCGATGGGCTTGCCGTTGTCGTCCCGCACGATGGTGTGGAGCGACTGGTAGCCGTTGGGTTTGGGCTTGGCGATGTAGTCGTCAAACTCCTCCACGATGGGCTTGAACTGCTCGTGCACCCAGCTCAGGGCGGCGTAGCAGTCCTTCACCGTGGGCACCACCACACGCAGCGCGCGGATGTCGAACACCTGGTCGAAGTTGAGCGACTTGCCACGCATCTTCTTGACGATGCTGTAGATGTGCTTGGGGCGTCCCGCCACGGTGGCGCTGATGCTGCGCGCACGCAGGTCGGATTCGAGCCGCGCGCGCAGCTGCTCCATGTAGACCTCGCGCTCGCCGCGCTTTTCGTCGAGCAGGCGGGCCACTTCCTTGTAGGTGTCGGGCTCCAGGAAGCGGAAGGACAGGTCCTCCAACTCCCACTTCACCTGCCAGATACCCAGGCGGTTCGCCAGCGGCGCAAACACCTGCAGCGACTCGCGCGCCAGGCTGGGCGACACGGGGCGCTTGCTGGCCGCATGAAAACGGAGCGTCTGCAAGCGCGAGGCCAGCCGCAGCATCACCACACGCAGGTCGCGCGAGAACGCCAGCAGCATCTTGCGCACGTTCTCCGTCTGCACAGCCGGGTCGTCCAGCGGTGCAGCCGCGCGGGCCTGCTGCTGCACGCGCATCAGCTTGGTGGTCTCCACCGCCAGCGCCGCGAAGTTGGCGCCAAAGGCCTTGGCGATCACCTCCTCGGGTTTGTTCAGATGGATGCAGGCGTGTACCAGATAGCTGGCCGCCTGCATGGCTTCGGAACCGCCAATACCCTTGAGGATGGCGGCCACGGCATCGGCATGGGCCAGCGTGTTCTCGCCGGAGTCGAGCGTCTCACCCGCCATCAGGGGTTCGGCAAAAGCACGCGCGCGGGCCAGTGCGTTCACCTGCTCCGGCAGGGTGTGCGCCGTGGCGGCGATGAGCTGGGGGACAGCGTCGGCCTGGGGGGTGAGAGACGCTGGTGCAGGAGGGTTGGTTTTCATCCGGCCACAGCACCTTCTGCCGCCAGCAGGAAATCCGCGACTGCGGCGACCTGGTCTTCCGCCACCAGTGTGGGCGCGTGACCTACGCCCTCAAACTCCGCCACGCGGGCCCGGGGCCCGCGCTGCGCCATGGCCTGCGCCGTATCGCGCGAGAGCAGGTCCGACTGCGCACCGCGCAACAGCAACGTCTGGGCCGTGATGTGGTCATACAGCTGCCACAGCGCCGCCTCGCCCGCCGCCGCAGCCTCCTGCGTCAACGTCTTGAACGGCACCGCAATCGCCGGGTCATAGTGCAGCGCGAGGCCGCCTCCGGTGGACTGCGGCAGCTCGCGCACCATGGCGCGCGACAAGTCCAGCCACTGGGCGGGCGTGTGGGGGCCAAAGCTGGTGGAGATGGCCCACATTGCATCGGCCGCCTGCTGCAGCGAACCAAAACGTGCGGGCTGCCCCAGATACTGCCCGATGCGCTGCAGCGCCTGCCACTGGATGACAGGCCCCACATCGTTCAGCACCAGCCGGCGCACAGGCACCGGCAAGGGCAGGCCCGGCTGGCCGGTGATGCCCATGCCGATGAGTCCGCCCATGCTCGTGCCCACCCAGTCCAGCGTGGTGATAGGGGCTTGCTGGTGCAACTGCGCCAGCAATGCCAGCATGTCCGCCGCGTATTGGGGAATCTGGTAGCCCATGGGGTCGGCCAGCCAGTCGCTGCGCCCCCGGCCCACCACGTCGGGGCAGATCACCCGTGCATGCTGGCTCAGCACGCGGGCCAAGGTATCAAAATCCCGCCCCTGGCGCGACAGGCCATGCACGCAGACGATGACGTGCGGGTGCGCCGGGTTGCCGGTGGCGTTCCACTCCCAATACGCCATGCGGTGCTGCTGTGCGGGAGCGGGTGCGCGGTCTGGAGTCTCCGGCGAGGCCGCGGGGCCTGGGCACAGTACGTAGTTCAGCGTAGGTTCAATCATGGGTGCGAAATCCGGGGGCAGCGCTCGATAATGCTGTGGTCGTTGGCACCCATCGCTTGCCCCTGAGTGCCGACTTTTTCTTGTCGTCGCATCGTAATTCATTCGGAGAGACTCCCATGCTGAAAGGCAAAACTGCCCTCGTCACCGGCTCCACCAGCGGCATTGGTCTTGGCATCGCCAAGGCCCTGGCGCGCCAGGGCGCCAACATCGTGCTCAACGGCTTTGGCGATGTGGATGGCCCCCGCGCCGAGGTGCTGGCAGCTGGCGAGGCTGCGGGCGCCCAGGTGGCTTACCACGGCGCCGATATGAGCCGTGTGGCCGACATCGAAGACATGATGAAGTACAGCGCCAGCCAGTTTGGCCGCGTGGACATTCTGATCAACAACGCAGGCATCCAGCATGTGGCCAATGTGGAGAACTTTCCCGTCGAACGCTGGGACTCCATCATCGCCATCAACCTGACCAGTGCCTTCCACACCTCGCGCCTGGCCCTGCCCGCGATGAAGAGCGCCAACTGGGGCCGCATCATCAACGTGGCGTCGGTGCACGGCCTGGTGGGATCGGCTCAGAAGTCCGCCTATGTAGCCGCCAAGCACGGCATCGTGGGCCTGACCAAGGTCACCGCGCTGGAAAACGCCACCACCGGCGTGACCTGCAACGCCATCTGCCCAGGCTGGGTGCTGACGCCACTGGTGCAAAAGCAGGTGGACGCCAAGGCCGCCGAACACGGCATATCCAATGAAGAAGCCAAGAAGCTGCTGCTGGGCGAGAAGGAGCCTTCGATGCAGTTCACTACGCCCGAGGAGTTGGGCGAACTGGCCGTGTTCTTCTGCTCCCCCGCCGCCAACAACGTGCGTGGCGTGGCGTGGAACATGGACGGCGGCTGGGCTGCTCAGTAAGCCGGTGCTGAGCAATCGCTCTGCTTTTGATAGCTGCCAGCGCTTATTGCACTAGCGCTTGCAGCCGTTTTTATTTCAAACAGGGCACACCCAGCGACTCAGGGGGCTCAGAGGCCTCAGCGCATCTGCACCGAGCCCGACACGTTCACCGTGACCTGGGCCTTGCCCGCTTCCACCGGCACGGCTGAGTCCGAGAACGACGCCGCCTTGGCCTCGGCGGCCATCATGCGGGGCCGGGGGCCGGGCGACATTTCATTGCTGTTCACCGCCACTTCGCGCAAGCTGTAGTTCGCAAATCCAAAGCCCTTGGCCAGTTCGGCCGCACGGGCCTTGAATTGCTCGATGGCCTGGGTCTGGGCCTCGGACTCCACCTTGGCGCGGGCCTCGCGCGACAGACCAAACGCCACCTGGCTGATCGCCAAGGTCTGAATCTTGCCGGCGGTGGCCGTGATGCGTGCAAAGTCACGGCCCTCCAGCACCAACTCTGCCCGGCCCTGCCAGCCGTTGATCTTGCCGTCCTTGCCATAGCGGGGGTACAGCCCGAACGGACCGGTGCGCACGTCCAGCTGGCCTGGCTGCGCATTGCGCTTGGCCTCGGTCAGTGCAGCATCCAGCGCCTGCTTGAGTTGGGTTTGCACGGTAGCGGCGTCGGCGGCCTCTTTGCTGGTGGCAAGGTTGAGCACCAGCAGGTCTTGCTGCACCTCCACCGTGCCCGTGGCCGACAGCTGCACCACATTGCGCAGCTCAGGGGCCGGTGTATTTTGGGCAAAAGCGGCGCTTGCGCAGGCGATCAATGCACTGGCAGCTATCAATTTGGTAGTGTTTTTCATCATCACTCGGTCCTTGTCATTGGTGCACGCCCCGGTTGCCAGGGGTGCGGGGCACCACCTTAACCGCAGTGCGCTACGCCCTTGACAAAGCCATGTCGCACGAGGTGCGAAGCTGGGCAAAACTTGTAACAGTTGGTCAAACCCGGCCTCCAAACCCGAACTTCGGCGTTCCAACTGGTCAGAATTGGCTCTGTTACAAATTGGACTTGAGATCAACATGGCCACAACACCCAATCGCACCGACAAAGTTCTGGTAGTGGACGACGACGCCCGCATCCGCGACCTGCTGCGCCGCTACCTCACCCAAGAGGGTTTTGAAGTCATGGTTGCCGAAGACGGCAAGGCCCTCAACCGCCTGCTGCTGCGCGAGACGGTGGACATCATCGTGCTGGACCTGATGATGCCTGGCGAAGACGGTTTGTCGATCTGCCGCCGCCTGCGCGCCGCCAACGACCGCACTCCCATCATCATGCTCACTGCCAAGGGCGAGGACGTGGACCGCATCGTGGGCCTGGAAGTGGGCGCCGACGATTACCTGGGCAAGCCCTTCAACCCGCGCGAGCTGCTCGCCCGCATCCACGCCGTGCTGCGCCGCCGCCCCGCCCAGGAAGCCCCGGGCGCCCCATCGGGGGACAACGAAGTCGTCACCTTTGGCCCCTTCACCTTCGATCTGGGCACGCGCGCACTGCAGCGCAATGGCGAAGAACTGCCGTTGACCACCGGCGAATTCGCCATGCTCAAGGCCCTGGTGCGCCACCCGCGCCAGCCTCTGTCGCGCGAAAAGCTGGCTCTGCTGGCCCGCGGCCGCGAGTTCGAGCCCTTCGACCGCAGCCTGGACGTGCAGGTCTCTCGCCTGCGCAAGCTGGTGGAAGTGGACGCCGCAGCGCCCCGCTACATCCAGACCGTCTGGGGCGTGGGCTACGTGTTTGTGCCGGACGGAACGAGCTGATAGTTCATGGCCAACACTGAGGGCAAGCCGAGATCTTCGTCCCGCAAGTCTGTCACCGCCCCCTCCGACGCCACCAGCCCTGCCCCGCTGGAGGCCATTCGGCGGGCGCGGGAACAGCGTGCGCGCGTCGGTCTGAACCTTTTCTGGCGCACGTTTTTTCTGCTGGCCCTGCTGCTGGTGGGCAGCATCCTGGCGTGGCTGCAGACCCTGCGCGCGCTGGAGTTTGAACCGCGCACGCTGCAGACCGCACAGCAGATTGCATCGCTGGTCAACCTGAGCCGCGCCGCGCTGGTGCACTCCGACGCCATCGCGCGCGTGTCGCTCATCAAGACCATGGCCGACCAGGAGGGTGTGCGCATCCTGCCGCGCGAGCCCAAGGACAAGTACGCACTGCTCGATCCGACGGCCCTGGGCAACCGCCTGACCGACGAGTTGACCATGCGCCTGGGCCCGGACACCATCGTGGCGCAAAGCGTGAACGGAGAAAACGGCCTGTGGGTCGGCTTCAACATCAACGGCGACCCCAACTGGCTGCTGATGGACCGCTCGCGCTTCAGCCCGGCAGGGGGACGCACCTGGCTGATCTGGCTGATCACGGCCGCCGCGCTGTCGCTGGCCGGCGCCGCAGCCATTGCACGGCTGATCAACCGCCCGCTCAAGCAGCTGTCCTATGCGGCCAACCGCGTCAAAGACGGTGACTTTGCCGCCAGCCACCTCGACGAAGAAGTGGTGACCAGCGAAATCCGCGAGGTGAACATCGGCTTCAACCGCATGGCCCAAAAGCTGGCCAAGCTGGAACAGGACCGCGCCGTGATGCTGGCGGGCATTTCACACGACCTGCGCACGCCGCTGGCGCGCCTGCGGCTGGAAACGGAAATGAGCGTGACCGACGAAGTGGCCCGCGAGCACATGGTGGCCGACATCGTGCAGCTAGACGCCACCATCGACAAGTTTCTGGACTACGCACGGCCCGACCACGTGACGCTCACGCCGGTGAACCTGCATGCGGTGGTGTCGTCATGTGTGTACGCAGTGCAGGACCACCGCGAGCTGCAGATCACCATGGCAGTGCCTGAGGACCTGAACGTGCTGGCAGACGAGGTGGAATTGGCCCGTGTGATCTCCAACCTGCTGGAAAACGCCCGGCGCTACGGCAAGAACGAGGACACGGGCATCACCAACGTGGACATCGCTGCCAAGAGCCGCGAAAACTGGGTGCTGATCAAGTTGCGCGACCACGGCGCTGGCGTGCCGCCTGAGCAGCTGTCCAACCTCACCAAGCCGTTCTTCCGGGGCGACTCGGCACGCACGGCGGCGGCAGGTGCAGGCCTGGGGCTGTCGATTGTGGACAAGACGGTGCAGCGCATGGGCGGCATTTTTGCGCTGGCCAACTCCAGCACCGGCGGCCTGGTGGCCCACCTGCAACTGCAGCGCGCCACCAGCCTGCCCGAGGGCGTGGACCCCAAGCAGCGCCTGCAGCGCCCATCCGTCAAGCGCCAGCTGCCCCGGCGACGGGCGGAAGACCGGATGGCCTGATCCCCTGCCCTGCCACCAACACAAAGCCCTCCACTGGAGGGCTTTGTGTTTTGGAACCGCCTCAGCGCACCATGCAAGGTGACTTGTTGTTGAACTTCCAGCCGGGGATCAGGTACTGCATCGCAATCGCATCGTCGCGGGCCCCCAGGCCGTGCTGCAGGTACAGGCGGTGGGCGCGCTCAACCTCGTCCATGTCCAGCTCCACCCCCAGACCGGGCTTCTCGGGCAGGTCAATGAAACCATTCCTGATCTGGAACGGCTGCTTCGTCAGGCGCTCGCCGTCCTGCCAGATCCAGTGCGTGTCGATCGCGGTCACGCGGCCCGGGGCAGCGGCGCCCACGTGGGTGAACATGGCCAGCGAAACATCGAAATGGTTGTTGGAGTGCGAGCCCCAGGTCAGGCCGAAGGCCTGGCACATCTGCGCCACACGCACTGATCCGGCCATGGTCCAGAAATGCGGGTCTGCCAGCGGAATATCCACCGACTGCAGCGCCAGGCTGTGCGCCATTTCGCGCCAGTCGGTGGCCACCATGTTGGTAGCGGTGGGCAGGCCGGTGGCGCGGCGGAACTCGGCCATCACCTCGCGGCCCGAGAACACGCCTTCTGCGCCGCAGGGGTCTTCGGCATAAGCCATCACACCGTGCAGGTCGCGCGTGAGGCGGATGGCGTCTTTCAACAGCCAGCCGCCATTGGGGTCCAGCGTCACGCGCGCTTCGGGGAAGCGCTCGTGCAGCGCGCGGATGGCCTCGACCTCTTCCTCGCCACGCAGCACACCGCCCTTGAGCTTGAAGTCAGCAAAGCCATAGCGCTCGTAAGCGGCCTCGGCCAGGTGCACGATGCCCTCAGCCGTCATCGCCTTTTCGTTGCGCAGGCGGAACCAGTCGTTGTCAGCGCCGGGCTCGGTGCGGTAGGCCAGATCGGTCTTTGCCCGGTCGCCCACATAGAACAGGTAGCCCAGCATTTGCACCGATGTGCGCTGCACGCCGTCGCCCAGCAGCGCAGCCACGGGTACGCCCAGGTGCTGGCCCAGCAGATCGAGAAAGGCCGACTCCACCGCCGTCACGGCATGGATGGTGATGCGAAGGTCAAAGGTCTGCAGGCCGCGCCCGCCCGCATCGCGGTCAGCAAACTGGGCGCGCATGGCATTGAGCACGGCGTTGTGGTGACCCACGGGCTGGCCCACGATGAGCGGTCGCGCATCTTCGATGGTCTGGCGGATCTTCTCGCCGCCGGGTACTTCGCCCACGCCTGTGTTGCCCGCGCTGTCACGCAGGATAAGCAGGTTGCGCGTGAAGAACGGACCGTGCGCGCCGCTCAGGTTCATGAGCATGCTGTCGTGGCCAGCCACAGGCACCACGCGCAGCTCGGTGATAACGGGTGTGCTGGTGGCAAAGGCCTTGGAGGGAATGGAAGGTGTGTTCATGGTGGTATTGGATTGCGAAGGCGGGAGTCAGGCGATCCGGTCGAAAGCGCGCGGCCGATGCCAGAACCGCCGCGCAAGGGCCGCCCCGCCGCGCTGGCGGTGTCCCCCTTCCCGAACTACGCAGTAGTTCGAGAGAAGGGGGAAGGCGCGAAGCGACTCAGGGGGTTGTAACGAATTAATCAGCGGTGATTTTTCGGGTCTCGATCACGGTCTTCCAACGGGCAAATTCGCGCGCTTGGTAGGCGGTGAAGGCTTCGGGCGTGCTGCCGACAATCTCCAGGCCCTGGTCCAGCATGCGCTTTTTCACGGCAGGGTCGTTGATGGCTGCGATGGCGGCGTCCGCGAGCTTCTTCTTGAGTGCAGGCGGCAGGCCCTTGGGTGCGGCCATGCCCTGCCAGGAGTACACCTCAGCACCGGTCACGCCCGCTTCGGCCAGCGTGGGTACATCCGGCAGCACAGGGCTGCGCTTGTCGCCCGTCACAGCGATGGCGTGCAGTTTGCCCGCACGGATGTGCTGCAACACGGCGTTCACGTTCTGGAACGAGAACTCCACCTGCCCGCCCAGCAGGTCGTTGATGGCCGGTGCGCCACCCTTGTAGGGAATGTGCAGGCCTTCGGTGCCACTCTGCTGCCAGAACACTTCGGCAGAAAGGTGGTCTGACGAGCCGTTGCCCGAGCTGGCAAAACTCACCTTGCCCGGGTTGGCCTTGAGCTGGGCGATCACCTCCTTCACGGTGCGCGCCTTCTGTCCGGGGGCTGCGACCAGCACGTTGGGCGCCTGTACCGGCACGGTGATGTAGTCAAAGTCCTTGAGGGCGTCGTACGGCACGCTCTTGAGCAAATGCGGCGCCACGACAAAGGCACCCAGCGACGACACCAGCAGCGTGTAGCCATCGGCTGGCGCGCGCTTGACCATGCCCGCGCCCAGTGTGCCCGTGGCACCCGGGCGGTTGTCCACCACGAAGTTCTGGCCCAACTTGTCGCCCATGTGCAGGGCCATGGCGCGGGCCACCATGTCGGTGGAACCGCCGGCCGGGAACGGCACGACGATGGTCACGGGTTTATCGGGCCAGGTGGCAGCAGGCGCGGCGGTCTGCGCAGATGCGGCAAAGGCAAGGCCACAGGCGGCAGCAACAAGCAGCAGTTTCTTGGCAACGTACATGAGGGTGTCTCCGAAAGTAGTGATGGCAGGCCCTCTGCGGGGCCTCGGGGGTGGATGAGGAAAGGAATGAATCCGCAGGCCGCGTTTACTGCGGCCCGAGCTTGTCAATCAGCGCCTTGAGCTCTTCCATCTCATGGGGCTTGAGGTCCGTCAGCGGCGCCCGCACCGGCCCGCCGTCATGGCCCACGATGCGCGCCCCCGCCTTGATGATCGACACGCCATAGCCCTCGACCCGGTTGCGGATGGCCAGGTACGGCATGAAGAACGACTTGAGCAGCCGGTGCTGCGTGGCCGTGTCATCGCTGGCCACCGCCTTGTAGAACTCCATCGCCGTCTTGGGGATGAAGTTGAACACCG